>CAJVYU010000092.1 GCA_913009735.1 uncultured Fidelibacterota bacterium | reverse complement strand
ACTGCGCAACGTGCAGCGCGATGGTTGCATATTGCTTGGCTTTCAACTTCTGAGATTTTTTCTCTATTTTTGTTTATTTTTTTTGTTTTTTTAATGATACGGCGACCACCGAGATCTACACTCTTTCCCTACACGACGCTCTTCCGATCTTATTCCAGATTCATTGTTTATAGAAGAGGTAATTGACTTTAATGGCAACAATATTGAAATGAACCAGCAAATGGTTAACTTTTCTTTGAACATTAAAACCCTAATTATAAAATATCAGCCAGAATATTTAGTGCGTGTTTTCAATCCTCCATTTGATACGCTTCAATATAATTATAATGGAGAAGTGGTTAATGTTCCTGATTTATCTATTCACTACAAATTAAAAATGCGTGATTCAAATGATCAAATAGCTTTTATTAATGAAGCTAAAATGTTAACAGGTGTTTTAGATGTTAATTTTCCCCCTACACCGGCTATGATGACAGAAGATGGTAATGTTCCACCCAATGACTCATATTATAATCAACAATGGTTTTTACTCGAAAATGAGACATATGGTACACAATCAGAGAAAGTTTGGGAAGTACAGAATGATAACAATAGTGTTACAATTCACATTAATGAGTTTGCAAATGGTAATATCTCAAGCGTAAATCATGAAGATTTAAATGGGAATATAGTATACAGTGAATTCACCGATCCTGACAATGACCATTTCATTGCGGTTTGTGGCGTTGCATCTGCCGTAACAAACAATTCTAAAGGAGTAGCTGGCACAGCCTATAATAGTAAAATACGCTTAACAGCAGCGAGTGCTATAACTGATAGGGCAAGTCATTTAAAGGACGCAGCGGATAGTGGGACCCGAATAGCAAGCTTTTCGTGGAATTCAAGCGCAGATAATACGCAATTCAGAAATGCAGTGGAGTATGCTTTCAACAAAGGTGTGTTTATGGTATGCTCTGGGGGAAATACCGGCAATAGACAAACAGTAAGGTATCCAGGTAATTATGATAACTACGTCATGGCAGTCGCTCCATTAGATAAATATGGTAATCAACCTAGTTGGGCTACTTGGGGACCTCATATTGATATTACAGCACCGGGAGTTACAATATATACTACAACTTCGCAACCAAATGGTTATGGAAATAAAAACGGAACTTCATTCTCTGCCCCGCAGGTTGCGGGAATTGCTGCTATTCTATATGCAATGAATGGAAATATTTCACCTACTCGGATGCGTACTATCCTAGAATCTGCCGCAATAGATATGGGCTCAGCAGGTAAAGATGAAAGATTTGGTTGGGGGCGTATAAATGCTTATGAAGTGCTTCCAAATTCTCCCACCAACCTCTATGTAAGTGGCTATCAAGGCGGTATGCCCAGAATAAACTGGACAGCCAGCACCAGTCCTAACATCGATCACTACGAACTCTGGTGTTATCAGGCTGTTGGACCACCATACGGATGGCAACTCCTGGCAACCACTTCCCTTACCTACTGGGTTGATTCCAGAGTGACGATTGACTGGTATGGTTCGGAAGATGAATACTGTTACAAGACACTGGCTGTAAATGATGACGGCTTGAAGTCGGGCTTTTCAAATTCGGACTGTGTGTTAGTGGATGAATCTCCGCCCTGGGGTAAAGTATTAGCAAGCAATATAATTCCAGATGCATACGCACTAAGAGAGAATTATCCCAATCCCTTTAATCCCAAATTCCGATATTGATGGCAAAAAAGATAAAAAATCATCATTTTATTATTTCGAAGATAAATTATCAGCGATTAGGAGTTGATTTTTCCAATTGCGATAAATACACAGGCATATTTTCACAATAAACATACATATAAACCCGTTTTTCAACAAAACAGGATGTAGCTATCTCTTTGATAGTTATTATAGTCGTTTTTGAGTTTGATGCAGTCAGACTGTTTGTGTTAATAACCATATTTTTTCTCTCACTCGAATAATCTGACGTATGTGCTCTATATGTTTATCCACTTGTAATTCCCACCTGCGTTTGGATGACGTTACTTTTGCCACCATACGAAAGAATCCTCTGCGTAAAGAAAGAACAGTCCGCTTTAATTGAGATTCAGGCAACACCATCATCTGCATCAATTTCAACAGATTAAAGGTCAGTATCCCAATACTGTAATACAACGCATTTGCTTCAAATTGACCACAAGGAACAAACCGCAAGTTCACTCCATATTTCGTATCTTCAATATACCGTTCACAGTTCCCTCTGCCTTGATGATGCCACACAACCTCTTCTGCCGTTTTTTCATCTTTCGGAATATTGGTTATGATACAGTAGTAATGATACGAACCAAATATATCCGGTGCTCCTTTTAACTCACGCTGTACAATCAAACGAAAACAATGATTGGAGTTATTCATGGTATGATTTATTTCTGCAACCTCTCTGTTGGTCTTAAATCCATCTAAACGATCATACAGTGGATTGAATGCATCTTCTTTGATCCGTTCAATTGCACCTTTAACACTGGAATCCTGATCAGCTGTAATCGTGTAATGAAGTCCATTATCATTACAATAGTCAATAACCTTGCACTGATACCCGGCACTGTCTATACGGACTTCACGTATGTGTTTGTCTCCACTCAATAGTATTTCATTATGTTGAATCGTTTCCAAAATATCCGTCTGGGCTGAAACATTCCCTTGTCGAAACTTTTCATATGAACAGATAGGCTCACTTCTGCCGTCTGACAAAAACCCCAGCATTGGGTGATAGGACGGTTCGTTTTTGTAACTGTACGCAGCGTCTCCTTTTTTACTAACAATAAAGGTTGAATCAATATCCAATACAAAACACTGCTGATTACTTTCATGAATATATCGTTCCACTAAAAAATCGTTAATCTTCTCAATATCATTTGTTCCTCCCCTTTTACCAAATCGACGCAACCAATTACCCACTGCATCACTCCCCGGCATTTGTTTCATCCGGATTAAACTCAAAAACCCCGTATCGTCCTTTATTCCTTGTATCTCTTCTAAATGTCTCCCTCCATCTGTAAAATGATAAACCATTGTCCGTATATAATCAGAATAAGGGATGCCACGACCTGAACCGGGTAATGGAAGTTCTTTATCCAATTTCTGTGTAAATTTCAGCCCGGTCATAAATTCATCTACCAGCGCTAAACTGCCGCGGTCTGTTAATTTGGTCTTGGATTGCTTGACCAAAAATGGTAAAATTTTGTTCTGCATATGTTTTCACCCTTTGGGTGTGTGTTCGGAAGTCTGTAACTACCTGAAATTTACACACTTAAGGGGTGATTCTTTATTCAATATCGGAATTAGGATTATTCACCGGAAAACTGTTCCGCCAGTTCTTCCCCTTTTTCAAAATCGACCTTGTTTAATAAAAATCCACCGCTGATAAACAGGACTAATATAGATAAAATTCCTAAGCGTACATTACCGGTGACCAATGTCACCCAACCCATTAAGACAGGTCCGATGACGGCTGCAAATTTCCCAAGCATATTATAAAAGCCAAAAAATTCTCCTTCTTTTCCCTTCGGAACCAAACGGGAATAAAGACTGCGGCTCAATGCCTGAATTCCACCCTGGAACAATCCGATTAAGGCTGCTAACATATAAAAGTGTGTTTTATGAGTCATGAAATATGCCAGCAATGTAATTATTGAATAACCACCTATGGCGATCAACACTGCTTTCTTTGTTCCTATCTTTGACGCAAACCAGTTATAAGCCAATGCTGCGGGAAAAGCGATGAACTGTACCATGAGTAAGGCGGTGATCAAATCTCGCGTTTTTCATTCGTCAATTTACGCATTTGAAAAGTCATGACGTACAATCTAAATGTTACTATTAAAGATTTTATCATTTTTTAAAAAAAAGACGCAATCTGTTGTTTCAAGGTATCTTTCGTGGATATGTCTGGAAAAAATCCTGATCAGGCTGGAAATGAATGGAATCCTTAATACTGAGTATTATTTTGCCAGGTACTCCCGGGCCATCTTTTCACCCTCTTCAACATTTACTTTCCAGAGGAAAAAGGCGCCCAGAATAAACAGGATTAAGATGGACAATATTCCGTAACGAATGTTCCCGGTAACCAACGTTACAGTTCCCATTAATGCCGGTCCGATTACCGCTGCGAATTTCCCCAGCATGTTATAGAAGCCAAAGAATTCTGCTGCTTTTTCAGCTGGAATTAAGCGCGTATACAAACTGCGGCTGAGTGCCTGAATACCGCCTTGGAATACACCAACCATTACAGCCAGAGCATAAAATTGCCAGACTGTATTCATAAAATATCCCAGGAAGGTTATCATACTATAACCGATGATCCCGATAGTAATGGCAATCTTCAAGTTTGTTTTAACTCCCAACTTGTAATACAACAATGTACAGGGAAAGGCTATGAACTGGACTAAGAGTAATGCAGTAATTAATGCACTCTCAGGGAATCCTAAACTCATACCAAAATCCACCGCCATCCGTACAATAGTATCGACGCCATCAATGTAAAACCAGTAAGCGAGGAGGAAAACCCCGACAACTTTCAGGTGTTTGATATCCTTGAGTGTAGCAACTAACTGTTTCCAACCTAACCTGACGGCTTTACCAATTCTTACCGGTTCGTAAATCCGCGGTTCATCGACAAATAACATTATAGGAATGGAAAAGACCGACCACCATACCGCGACTGATAAAAACGATAATTTAATCGCCGTGGGACCATCAGGGATTCCGAATAATTCTGGTTTCAGGTACATTATCACATTAACCAGGAATAGTAATCCGCCACCAATATATCCCAAAGCAAATCCTAGCGAAGATACGTAGTCCACCTTCTTTTTTGATGCTACACTAAGAAGCAGTGAATCGTAAAATATGTTGCCACCGGAAAAACCAACTGTTGCAGCAACGTAGAATAATACTGCCATCTGCCAGTATCCTTGGGCCACCTGCCACAGTGCACCGGTCATGATGATTCCTAAGAAAGCAAATGTGAATAAGAATTTCTTTTTTGCTGTGCCTTTATCAGCAATTGCCCCTAGGAATGGTGCAAATGCCGCCACGACAATCGAAGCAATCGAATTGGCCATCCCTAAATAAAATGTACTCTCGATAGGATTATCCGGATTAGCCCAATAACTTTTAAAGAACAGCGGGAAAAAGCCTGCCATTACAGTTGTGGAGAATGCGGAATTCGCCCAGTCATACATAGACCAGGCCCAAATCTTTTTATTTTGTGCGTTCATCATATTAATCACTTTTCCATTACCCAGACCTTCAGGTCTACACTTTAGGAATGAATCGACTGTGTCGATTCAAGCATTGACACAGTCAATGCATTCCAAAAATAATCTACCACGCTTGAGCATAAACGACTAGCTGAATCCATGCAGAATAATTGCTAAATGTATTCCGGGATAATATGGGGATAGAGGCGCCACCACGGATTTCAAACGGAATGGGACCAATACGCTTTAATGGATTCACATTATACAACGTCACTTCGGCAAATTGCCTGATGGCTGTCTGCCTTGTATCATACTCATCTTCACGATACCGCATCCATGAATCCCAAGCTTTGCTATTGGAAATGAATTCATCCCTGCCTTTTAGATAAATAGATGCACCACCCGATACGGAAATCCAATCCGGGATAAGTTCTAATCGACCCAGGATTCTCGCATAAAGTTCATTTCCTTTTATAAAAGTATATTCTTGTCCGATTGAGGTTGCAATTGAATCCGGGTTGAATGTATTGGATGAAGCAAAAGTAATGGGGGTATTCACCCTTGTTCGACTGTGTATTCCAGTACGAACCTTCCAATTGATGTTGATATGGCGGCGGAAGATTGTTTTATATAATTCACCAAATAATGAAATATTGAATCGTGCGGCCCCATCGCCCAGCGGTAAACTCGTAAAATGGGATTGACTTTTGGGAATCCCGCTACTCAAAACATATTTATGCAACCGGTCTGCAGACGGAAGCAAAACAGATAAACCTGTATAGACAGAATAATTGCCTCCCTCACTCCATGCAGGATTTCCAAATAATAATATATTCATTCCCAGTTCCACGTCTCCCAGTCCGGAAGTGGTTCGTTTGCCGGGATAATAATAGTTAAGAAGTTCATCCATAGTTACAGAAGATGTATCATCATTCGCAAAAGGATTGTATTCTGTGCCATATATTCCATTTTCAAATGCATCTCCCCCTAAAGCCCACAGGACAGAATTTTGCCCCTCTGCGCTGTAAAACCGGTTACGGATGATTTGCAAATCAATGTCATAGTGATTCGCCAAGGCTGAATCCATGGCTGCTCTCGTTTCCAAATGATATGCAGCAAACTCATCAAGTCCTTCAATTCCATTGGAAGTCCAACTATTCTTCCGCTCCTCGGAAACATAGGTATAATATGGAATTTTCATGGCAAAGGTTACCCGGTTGGATAAACCGTACTCGATTTTGAAATCCACTCCCCACGATGTTCGGCTAATCTCCTGGTCTAAATTACCGCTGACAACAACCGAATCCGGTCCGAAGAAATCAGCGCTTAAATCAGGAATGGAATCATTATAAACCGAGTTATAAAACCGGATATATTCCCCAACAGTATAATTGGAGCTGTATCCCAGTGTATCCAGATCATAAAGATCATTATCGCTGGCATAATAGCCATCCACTTTATACCCATGATCAAAATATCGCTTTCCGTACTTGGCCAGGTTGAAAGGAGTATTCTGAATACCTTTAATTCCACCGGGACCAATATAACTTCCAGTGGTTACCGCAGGCTCGATACTAATCCGCCAAACATTCTCCGGAACAGTAAAATAAGTCTGTGAGAATAAGAAAGAAGAAATAAGGAATAAGTAAAAAGGAAGAAGGAATAAGGAATAAGTAAAAAGGAAGAATAATGGTGGGCGGTTACTGGTAACCGGTGAGTGAATATCAGGCACTTATAATTACGGTTTACTTATTAAATAATCACGATTCATTTGTACAGTAGAAATTTCTGGCGGAATTCGTTAAAACGAATAACATCATGCATCCATTGAGGAGGTAAATATTCCGGTGTTTTTCCCTGGGCGGCAAATGTCGTTAATAAATTAGACCCAAACAGTTTATTGATATAATTATCATGAATCCACTCAAACTGCCGTGGGTATAACTGAGAAGCCAAAATCATAATGGATGTGGCTGTAGCAATGGGATCAAACACTTCCCTATCGGTTATTTCAAATTCAATTCCACTGCATTTTTCCTGATAATATAATGGAATAGAACCATCTGCATTTTGTAAGTGAGGCGTATATTGAATATGGCTAAACCGGACTCCCGGTAAATTCAAATCCTTCAATTTTTTATAAAAAACTTTACCGGCAATCCAGGGTGCGCCTGCACGAAAATACGGTCTGGTGGTCCCTTGTCCTGCATTCAGATTCGAGCCCTTCAGTAAATCCATTCCGCTATATGCAAGACATGATTCGACGTCAGTAATACCGGGACCAAACGGCACTTCAGGTAGATCATTTTCATCGAACCACGATGAACGTTTCCAGTTGGCCATGGGGATGATGGTCAGTTCTGCCCGTTGTAAATCTTTCACCCAGCCCATTTCATTCACCATCAAGGCATATTCACCGACCGTCAGTCCGTGGCGAATGGGAACCAAATGATACCCCTCAAAAGACTGATATGCAGGCCTCACAATGGGGCCATCCACACGATCACCTCTCAATGGGTTTGGCCTATCCAAAACAATGACTGGTTTATGTAATTCGCTGGCCACTTCCATAATTTTAGTCAGTGTGGTCATATAGGTCGTAAAACGCACGCCCGTATCCTGAACATCAACCAGAATAAGATCTACATCGCGAACAGCCCATTCCGGCGGTTTAACATATCGATCCAGCAAATTCACAATGCGGGCGCCTGTATTCGGATCTTTCTCAACCTTTCCCAGCATTTTCGTTTTACTCACCTGATCGCCGAACAGGCCGTACTGGGGTGTAAAAATGATACTAATATCCACATCATCGCGCTCTTTCAACAGATCGAGAATATGCCTGCCATTTCTGTTTAAAGATGTTTGATTACAAAACACGGCGATGCTTTTACCGGAAATGGGACTAAAATCCATTTGTTCCAGAACATCCAGCCCTGTATACACATGCGGCATGAAGGATAAGTCAGGGACTTCAACGACTTTACTGTATTGAAAATCTTCGCCCAGGAGATTTACGGACAAAAACGCTAAAATAATTAATCGGCGAAAGGTATTATTTAATTTGGTTTTTTTGATCGGTTTTAAGTTTTTCATAAATATTTTGTTTATTCCAATATTTATACCCCTTTGTATTTCCCCTGTTACAGGGGAAAAAATTAAGGGGTTAATCCATAGAAATCCTTAAAATCCCCCTGCGCATTCGCTAATAGGGGGACAATGGGGGTTTTAAATATTGAAAATTCATATGTTAATTACCTAACTCCTTACATTTTTGAGATATTATTTCTAAAACTTCATTAAAATTTTCATCAATTTCATTATTAAAAAATCGAATAATTGAATAACCCCATTTTTCTAAATCTTCCGTTCTTTGTTTATCCTTTTTGGTTATGTTCTAAAGATGAACTGAATCGCTTGCACTTTTTGTCAATCTGTTTACCGGAGTTTATATTTTCTATTTTCAATGTTTCTATTAACATACAATCTCCTGGCATAAAGCACGGGACTGTAAGCCTAAGGGATTTCCATTAATGTTTGAATACTCCGGAGCCGAATGTCTGTAGAAAAAACAACCACAATCACGCCCAACTCCGTTAGGAGTTAAATGTCTATAAAACGAATATTGCCCCAGTACCCCCAACGCCATAGGTGTTGAATATTTACGATTATTAGTCATTATCTTAATTTATCCATTCAAATAAATACCGTTCATCATATTCAATCTGGAATTTTTCCAATAATTCAAGATATTCTTCTTTGAAAGTTCTTTTTTTATGATGCTTCTTTTGGTTTTCAATATAAGTCGCAACATCCGAAATTTGTGAATGTCCGTAGGAAAATCCGCCAAATCCTTCTTGCCAGTTAAATTTACCACGAATCCAATTTTTAGAATTAATTAATTTCGATGAATCCTTTTTCACATCTCGAACTAAATCTGAAATGGCTTCTTTTGGTTTCATTCCAATAAAAATATGGATATGGTCAGGCATTCCGTTAATTGCAATAATTTTATGTCCTTTATTTTGGATAATTCCCGTGATGTATTTATACACATCTTCTTCAAACCTATTTTGTATTAAACTTTGTCTGCTTTGCACCGCAAAAACTAATTGAGTGTAGAGTTGTGTAAATGTATTAGCCATTTTTAACCTTCCTGTTGAACACCTACGGAGTTCGTATTTATCTGTATTCTGTTTGTTATAGACATGTAATCCCTACGGGATTTCCCTTGATATTTTGATAGATCGCTTGTTGACTCCGTAGTATAATATTTTATAGAAACCAATATGAACTTATGACCAACTTCGTGTTGAATATTTTTGAAGAATTTTATTACGTTTACTTCAGTAAGTTTGTAGAACATTGCCTCCTTTTTTTGTTGTTTGGGATGCAAATGTCCACTGCCGTCTACTTCAATAATTAGTTTCAAATCCAAACTGCAAAAATCAACAACATAATTTTCAATACTAACTTGTCTTCGGAATTTATATCCATCAATTTGCCTATCTTTTAAATATTGCCATAATTTCCATTCCCAAGAAGTTGGATGATTTCGCTGTAATCGCCTAATGGTTTTTAACTTGGGCTTGTTCACTGGTTTTACGTTTTTCATAATAATAATAGTGACATCAGCTTTTATTCTCCCCTATGACAGGGGAGATTTTAAAAATTTTCTGACCCATAATTAATATTAAACCCATGATCTAAATATGACTCGATGTGGGAAAATTTAAGGATTGAATCATCAGTCATTTCCCAAATCATTCAATAAACTTACGAATCATGTCGCCGGGAAAATACGGATTGAGATAGAAATACGACAGCAATATTTACAATAATCGCCAAGAGAATAAACCACGTCCAGGCAATTCCGTTTTGCTGGGCAATGAAAACAGAGAAGAAGCTGGCAATCAAGCCCAAAACGAGACTTCCGGAACTGAACTGCCCGGGAAGTTTACTGATGAGAAAAAGAGACAATAAACCACCATAAGTGTAGGAAGCAATCTGCAGCCCCACTTCAACGATGGCTTTGTCGCTTTCATCAAAAACCATAGCGATCACGATGAGGACGGCTGCCCACAAAATACTAACGATTCGCGCTGTCTTGAGATCAACATCTTTTCTCATCCAATCCCGTAACGTGGAGGAAGCAAGGGAGTTAATAGAGGAACTCAATGTGGACATGGCTGCTGATAAAACTCCTGCCAACAGTAAGCCGCGTAGTCCGACGGGTAGCTCATGAATGATATAATAGGCAAATTCACGATCTTTTCCCAACTCAATATCACCCAGATAAATATAGATCAGTGAACCGGCAAACAGGAAAAGTGTAAATTGAAGAAAGACAAATAATCCACTGCCGATCATGGCTTTTTTCGCCGATCGGAGACTGGAACAAGTCAATGTACGCTGGACCATCATATAATCGGCGCCATGAGAAGCGAAAGACAAAAATATACCGCCAGTAAAGGCCGGCCAAAAAAGCCATGGATCTGTGAAAATATCATTGCCAAAACGAAAAATACTGATTTTTCCCTCATGCATTAAATCGGCAATAAAACCGCTTGGGATGGCATCCGGTTGAGAAAAAATATGCAGGATGACAATTATTGCTCCTGATAAGTATAATATAAATTGAAAACTGTCCACCCAGACCACCGTGCGGATACCCCCCGAAACTGTGTAAATCAATGTCACAATCCCTATGACTAACACAGCAACCGGCAATGACCATCCTGTCAGGACCTGGACAATGACTGCTGTGGCTAAAAAACGAATACCGTCAGCCAAAATACGAGTAACCAAAAACACACCGGACGAAAGCCGCTGAATGCCGGTTCCGAATCGTTCGCCCAGCACTTCATAAATAGACACCACACCCTTACCGAAGTAAGTAGGAAGTAGAAAGAAACTGACCAGTATCCTGCCGATAATGAACCCAAATGCCAACTGAAGGAAAGACCAATCACCGCGATACGCCAGCCCGGGGATACTCACAAAGGTCAGGACGGATGTTTCTGTGGCTACAATAGAAAACATCACCATAACCCAATGCTGGGAACGCCCGGCCAGGAAATAGTCTTCCGTTGTTTTATTCTGCCTGCCCTGCCACATGCCCCAACCGGTTATGAGCAGTAGAAAGCCAACAATGATAATGATATCTAAGGACTGGATGGAGTTACCTTTTTAATTATCCAAGGGACTGCGAACACCCATTCCGCCTTTATTCATCACATGTGTGTAAATCATTGTTGTGCGAACATCTTTGTGGCCAAGTAATTCCTGAACCGTTCTAATATCGTATCCATTTTCGAGTAAATGTGTTGCAAAGCTATGCCTAAGTGTATGACAACTTCCCATTTTGGTAATTCCCGATTGTTGAATCGCTTTGCGAATTGCACGCTGCAACACCTGTTCAGATACATGGTGACGACGTTGGATGCCTGTGTCGGGATCCGTGGAAATTTTATGAGATGGAAACACCCATTGCCAAATGTACTGGTGTTGAGCATTAGGATATTTTCTTGAAAGGGCATGTGGTAAATAGACCGAGCCAAAACCGTTTTTCAGATCCATTTCATGGAGTGTTTTCACCCGGGTAAATTGCCGTTGCATTTCAGAATTAACTTTTTCCGGCAGCATGGTAACACGATCCTTGAATCCTTTGCCGTCTCGTACGATAATTTGTCGGGCTGTGAAATCTATATCTTTAATCCTAAGACGTATACACTCGGTAAGGCGAAGTCCTGCACCATACAGGAGATTGCCCATTAACCAATCCCTGCCTTCCAAATTGGCCAGGATACGCTTTACTTCATCTTTGGTAAACACAACGGGAATGTGTTGGGATTGTTTAGCGCGGGTATATCGGAACTTTTCCCGCATGGGAATATCCAATACATCATTATACAAAAATAGAATTGCACTCAGTGCCTGATTTTGCGTTGATGCAGCGACATCTTCTTTGGTAGCAAGATGCGTTAAATAATTTTCAATTTCCGGTTTACCCATAATATTAGGGTGTTTTTTATTATGAAAATAAATGAATCTTTTTATCCAAGAAATATATGTTTTTTCTGTTCTGCGACTGTAATGTTTCAATCGGATTTTAGATCTTACCTGGTCAAGAATTTTTGGTTTATTTTTCATTGCATTTCTTTCGAACCTTTGATTCCAGTTTGTATTTCGGTAAAAATTATGATAAACTTGTTCATCCATATTATGATTTTATGTATGAATATAGATATGAAAACCTTTATCGGGGCATATAAACAATGGATTTGAGTATAAATATTGGAAGATCACGTCATGATAGACGTATAATTATAGTTATACCGATATATTATTGTGGAATTAAATAAGTTTGTTACTAAAATAACTGGGTTATATATTACGGCAAAGATGATCAATGTATTAAATATGATAAAAGATTTCCGTTTCTATGTAATAATCCTACTGTTTTTGCTGTCATGCCAATCATCTGATATAAATAACAACTCCAACAATGAAAATCAATCGCTATATATTAGCTCTATAGACGATCAAACTATTTCAATGAATTCTATACTTGGACCATTAGTATTTACTATTTCGGATCTTGAATCTGACCCTGATAGTTTAGATTTATACGTTACTTCAATGAACCAATATTTAGTTGACAAGATCGGAAGAGCGTCGTGTAGGGAAAGAGTGTAGATCTCGGTGGTCGCCGTATCATTAAAAAAAAAAACAAAAATAACACAAAAAGGCTGGTCAAAAGAAAAACAGCCACGTAGCTTGCACTACACTATCCAGCCAGCGAACATCACTCACGTGCTACCTTGTACCCTC
>CAJVYU010000091.1 GCA_913009735.1 uncultured Fidelibacterota bacterium | reverse complement strand
AAATACATGGTTCCCAGTTCACTCCCAAATCCTGTGAAATGGGAATAACCCCTGATTGAAAAGTAAATATCATTTGCATCGCTTGAGTACCCTGAACTCCCCCGGTAGTTACAAGGTTTCGAGCCATTGTCACAGTCGTAGGATTAGTTTGATTATCACCTCCCCAATACACCATAGTCCACTTTGCTGCCAGGTCTCCATTATTAGTATAACTCTCAAAGTTATCATCCATATATGATGCTGCTGAAATATTTCCGGTTAAATTCAGTACCATAACACAAAATATTAAATATATTCCTTTGTGAATCATGCGATTCCTTCTTTTGTAATTCAAATATTGCACTGGTTTTATTTATCTGCTATTGTTCACCCTTTTCGAAAGTGAATAACACAATTGAATGGGCCGGTACGGAATAACGAATATTCTGACCATCAATTTGCATTTCAGAAGTTTGTATTCTGACCTGGTCAGGATTTTGCCACCGGTTCCTGGACAAAAAACTTGTCCCCGATAATGTCTGTATCATTACGTTATTACCGGGAGAAAAATCATTCAACGATATTTGTGTTTCAAGGGAATCATCGGGATGCCGGTTCGTCAGAATAAGATTAAGCTCACTTCCATCATCAT
Source organism: uncultured Fidelibacterota bacterium (assembly GCA_913009735.1). Taxonomy (GTDB): domain Bacteria; phylum Fidelibacterota; class Marinisomatia; order Marinisomatales; family TCS55; genus JADFRD01. Next base: position 12,502 of record CAJVYU010000091.1, on the reverse strand, counting down.
TAAGCAAGCCAATCGCATCCAGGTAAGGAACTTCCATCACGGGTGAATACCGGCCAGAGGAAGTATACATCGGTGAACTGAGGTTTATTCGAACCGGGATTGCACCGGATTGGGTGGAATAGAGTTTTCTGGCGTAATAAACGGGGTTTGGGAATACGAATTCCTTATACTTAATTAGACCACCTCCATGATTTACAATGGCGCTGTGCGTTATCATTTCCACTAAACCATTGGATCGAATACTGGCATTGATAATACCTGAATAAAATAGAGCTTCACTCAGTGAATGATTATTAGGAATGTTTCGTTCGTTGATAAAAATCTGAAGTTCGGTTACCGCTATTTTCGGCTCTTCTATATATTCAGCCATCTGATCAGACAGGATCTGTAACTCCGTGGGATAATAAGATGTATATGCCATTATTGATTCGTACACTTCCAGAGGATCCGAATCCGGAGGTGTGCGATGAGCAACTACCGTATGCAGCGACAGGGAACGAAGAATATCCGGATTCCGCTTTATGACCGGTGCATTCCATTCAGGGTATTGGCCATTGGCAATCGTTTTAATCGTCGGATCAACGGCTTTCATTGCTTTGTAAAATTCCTCATAGCGTTCAGCATATTCTTCAGGCGTTGTATAACCGATCTGCCATTTTCCCCACAGTTCGTTTCCGATTTCCCAATAGACAACATTATAAGGTTCGGGGTGACCGTTTTTGGCCCGCAAAGCACCATATTTGGTATCCAGGCCGCCGTTGCAATATTCCACCCAATCGGCAGCTTCCTGCGGTGTGCCATCTCCCGCATTTACACAGATTAACGGCTCCGCCCCAACGATTCGGCAAAAAGCTAAATACTCATCTGTTCCGACATGATTGTACTCAATTTTACTCCAGGGACGATTTTTTGTTGTTTTTCTTTTATCCATGGGTCCCACCCCGTCTTTCCAATTATATCCGGAAACGAAATTTCCACCGGGAAACCGCAGGAGGGAAAGCTTTGATTCCTTCGAGAACTTTACAACATCCGCATCGAATCCTTCGACATTATCCTTGGGGAATAGGGTTATTTGATCCAACCATATGGTTCCCGGTTCCGATATTCCAACATACAGTTCTAAAAGGGTTCCTTTTTCTACTTTCTGATCGATGTTGAACCTGACATTATATTGTTGCCATTCCGATGACGTTATCTCAACATTAATTTTTGGCAAAATTCGTTTTTTATCGGCAAACTTTCGGATCGTTATCGTCAACTTCGTTGGGCGCACAGTCCGTGCATAAAAACTTATTTCATAATCATTTTCACGCTGGACAGGTAAATACATCGCCTGTCGAATACCTGCCTTTGTGTTCAATGAACGAATAGTGATTTTTTGGGCTGTTTCGGAATTAAATGCGGCTGAATCCAGTGCATATGAAATATCCCCTTCGCCATATGTCATCCAAAAAGGCGCAACACCACGTTCGTAACTTTCAATCACATCAGATTTGGGAATATTCACCCACTCTGCGTAATGGCCCATGCGGCGTTTATAATCCTCTTCCGGACCCCAAAAATGCCATCCCTCAAAGCTGGGATTGATCAAAATCTGGGCCCAAAGACCATGATATACATTCTGCCCCAAATGCTCCGTAAATTTACCATAGAGTAAACGGCTCACGGGTTGTTTGGCTGTATCATTCGCATATAGTTGGACTTCGGCACCTGCCTCAGATTTTTCAACCGTAAGAAGGTTACCAGTTCCTTGACCCATGGAACATGAGATCCCAAATACAATACCAATGATTAATGATTTAATCTTAATTACATTTTTCATATTGTTATATTATCTCTTGAATTTTGTGTTCGTAAGTATCATCATAACGCTTATATATGTATTTCATCTCATGAATTACTTTAGCTAATCGCAAAAGCTGCAGGTCCAACATGTGTTAGAAAGAAAGAAGCATCGCCCGTCCTGCTCGGAAACGCTTCCTTATAGCCTGCAGACCACTTATGAAGAAATGAGGAAGCATTTTTTTCTTTTATCAAAGCCCAGACTGAACCTCCAAACCCTGCTCCAAAAGAAGATGCGGCTACCGCTCCCAGTTTCCGTGCGCTACGTGCCAAATATCTGGTCTCGGGTATTTGGTTATCCAAAAGTGTATCCGATATTTCCTGGGAGCGATCCACTATTTGTCCGAATGTCGATAATTCACCATTAGCGAATGCTTCACCGGCAGGTTTGACAATTTCTTCGCTCTCGTATATAAAATGCTCCAGGCGTTTTTTCAACTCCGAAGGTGTAAATGAATTTATGCGGGTTCCATCCAGAATGTACTGCAACTTCTCAATGGCATCGGGATCATTTGCCAGCAAAGCAGATAATGATTCCTCATCACGATTCGTTTCACGATGCCAAATCTCTAATATCGCTTGGATCATTCGTGATATCCGGTTGTACTTCTCCATTGCCGAACCGGTTTTCCGCGCAACTACACCACTTGAAGCAATAACAAAAACATATTCTTTTGGAGTAGCAATATAACGTTCAACATGAGTAGGGCAGTACGAAAACTGGCCGACATGTCCGGGCTGTGAACACAGAATGGCGGTATGATCTTCGCTGCCTCCAAAAGTTCCTACTCCGCTTTTACCTTTGAGAGTCCCAAAATTATGACCGTTTTCAATGGCAGCAATATATCCAGCAAGATCCAGTTTATTTCTAATGTTCTCCCGGTAAATCTTTTCTTTTTCCAGATGGTTAATATCAGATAAAATTAAAAAAAACATGACGATCATGGCGCTGGAACTACTCATCCCTGAGGCCATGGGTAAATCACTGGAAAAAGCCATATCTGCACCCTGCAATGGACAAGGAAAATTATGGACTATTCGACGGACTACCGTCTGTGGATAATTACTCCAATTTTCCCGTTCAATTTTTAAGGTTGAATTCAACTCAAATTCCAGATAATTATTATTTGTACTATTCCAAATTCGCATAAGGTTATCATTCCGCGGGGCAGCTACTGCGCAAAAACCCCTTTCCACAGCGGCCACGATACTGCGACCTCCGGCATAATCCGTATGCTTCCCTAAAATCTCAATCCGTCCAGGCACAAAGTAAGCCATAGCATCGACCTGTTTATCCAAACCCGATTGTATTAACATATTAGCATTTTGCATCAAAAGAACCGCTTTTTCAATTATTACCGATTCTCTCAAACCAGTCGGCTGAAGATGTTGCGTTAATACATTTCGATCAGTTAGTTCAGCCAGGATCACACCTGCACCTTCAAAGCAACCAACTTTGTTTTTACTGCACTTATATTTTTCCTGATAAAATTTACCATGTCAACTATCAATAGTTATTCTACGGTTCTGATTACTTCTTCTCGAACAAATATTAGCAAAAGAAATCTTAAATGCAGCAATCTGCAAAAGCACCCTGGAATCTACGATACGCAAAACCCTGGGAGTTCCAATTTGTATTACTGTTGTATTAGACAAGAGTCAGTTTAAGTGAGTCCTTTAATATTATTTTATCAATAAAAGTTTCTTTGTACTGATGAAATCGTCAGTTTTTAAGTGGTAAAAGTAAACTCCTGTGGCCACATCCTGTCCAAAACGATCTTTCCCATTCCACAAAACTGATTGACTACCGGCATCCATTCTTTTATTAACCAATTTAACTACTTCACGACCAATACTATTATAAATAGTCAGTTGGACATTGCTGGTCTTCGGTAGGTTATACCGAATAGTCGTTACCGGATTGAACGGATTTGGATAGTTTTGACTGAGCATAAATTCCCCGGACAGAGTGGATTCCTTATCTGTATTTAAAGAGTCATATACAGCGGTAATATTATCAAGAAGGATCGTAGACGTTCCATTGTCTGTAGCCAATCCGTTAAACCCAGGTATAACAAAGATATTAACAATGGCATTCAGATCTATTGTATTATTAATCAGGGAATTTCCTCCACCATCACCGTATTTCGTAAAATCATCAAAATACAGGTTTATGTACTCACCCTCAGGAGCTATGCTATTAAGGTTAACTTGAGGTGATTTCCATTTTTCACCACCTGAACCTTCGTGCAGGCGAATCTGGAAATACTGGTCTGAATACCCGGTCAAACTTGATTTTGCCCAAAGTCTGATAGCTATATAACCTGACCAGTCCCAAAAAGCAGGAAGACCCGCATAACCATATCCGTCCCTGCTCTCTATACTAAAACTTGATTCCACACGCATAACCTTACTTTCCGTCAAGCTGTCCGTATCCAGGTATATTTGAATAGCGTCCATTGGCACGTCTTCTACAATACCGACCCACTGCCAGGCACCTTGTAATCCAATATCATCCGTGTACTCCTCAAAATCATCCACTGCTTCGGTAGGCGGATAAACTGCATTACCCAACGGATCCACATCTATCCAATGACGGAGAACGTTGTTATCATCAAACACCTTGATATTCAGCATGGAATCGGAGACATCAACCTGGACATAGTGATGATCTCTAAAAGCACCAATATAATATTCCGGCCACTCCCACCAGTTAATATCACCGATTCCCGCACCTCCACCGGCTGCTATTATGTATGTAACTGAATTCCTGTTATGGGCATAATAGTAATGCAGGTGACCATTTAAAACTAATTGAACATCATTATTCTCTAAAATAGTATCCCATCCTTGCGGCTCAAGCCAGTTCATGAAAATCGGCTTATGGAAGAAAACGACCTTCCAGGGTTTGTCGGTCTCTTGCAGATCGCGTTCCAGCCAGGCTAACATCGAATCATTATAAGTCGGATTGTAATATCCGTTTTGATAACCGCCGCTTTGCGCCCGTTGCGCATGAATACTGACAAAATGAACACTGCCGTAATCAAAGGAATAATAGTCTTCCGTACTATCATACGGACTATTGTTTACCGGCAGGTCAAAAAGGGCGCGATAGTTCTGGATATCAGTTTCATAACTACCGTTAGGATCCGACTGAGGATAAGTCATATCGTGATTACCAATTGTACTAAACAGAGGCGTGTTCTTCATTAACGGAGCACCGTAGGAAAAAAAGTAATCATTAAATTGCCAGATATTCCGACCGGTCGTCACTTTATCCCCGCCGTGTAATACAATATCAGGATTGTTAGCAATCATGGCATTTATTACCTCGCCCTGTTCGGAATTAAAGGCATGGCTGTCACTGTAAAATGCGAAACGAAAAGGTGCATCATCAGCTGGTGCCGTAACAGCATAGTAGGAGGAATCATTATAGCCAATATTCTCACTTCCATTTCTTACGTAGTAATAAATGGTGTCGTTTATACTGAGACCGGCTATCGTTGCGGTGTGTACCTGACTCCCGTCATTGGCTGTAAAAACGACGCTGGATACACTATCGGTGTAACTCCAGGGTGATTGGCTCCAATACACCATTCCCTCTGGTTCATCACTGCCCCACATAACTTTGACACTGGTCTGTGTTACATTCTGAAGGTATGGAGCGCGGATAAATGTTGCTGATGCAACACCAACGAAAAATACCATTATTATCATTCTTTTAGTCATATTGATCATCCTTCATTATTGGTATATTTGATTTATCTGGCTTCATTACCACCGGTAAATGTTTATGTGTTTAACTATTCCGTATAAATCCGATGTTACTTATTTCTTTTACTTTTTCATAAGTATTGATTTCAACTATCATGAACTGAATCAAACGCTCATCCGAAACAATACAAATTTTATTAGTGAAGTCACTCTTACCTGATTAACAGAAGTTTATCGGTCCCGGTGAAATTGTCCACTTTCAACTGGCAAAAGTAAACTCCCGTGGCCACATCTTGTCCAAAACTATCTTTCCCATCCCACAAAACCGATTGGCTACCGGCATCCATTTTTTTATTAACCAATTTAACTATCTCCCGGCCAATAATATCATAAATGGTGAGCTGAACATTACCGGTCTTCGGTAGGTCGTACCGAATAATCGTCGTGGGGTTAAACGGATTCGGATAATTTTGGTATAAAGTGATTTTGCCCGGAAGTGTCGTCGTTTGTGAATTAATGGACACTGTGGGTGACTGATCGAAAACAGCAATATTATCAACTAAAATGCTCGCTGATCCACCATTATTAGAGACTCCATCATAATCAAGTCCAAGGAAATTGATTTTAATACTGGTCCGTTCCATTGGTTCGCCACTGCCAGTATTATATTCGGTAAAATCGTCAAAGTCAAAATAGATATATTGTCCAGCAGAATCAAGGTCACTAAGGACCACCGCAGGTGATCTCCATTTTTCTTCACCGGTGGTAGCACTTTCTAATAAACGGAGAGAAAAGTAAGGTTCATCTCCAGTCAACGATAATGGTTTGATCCAGAGATTAATACCGGCATATTCCGTTAAATCTGTGCGGTCATCTAAGTTGGTATAATATCCAATCACACCACCGGGGCTGTCTGAACCTGCACTATAACTCATATTAATTCGCATAGCTTTACTATTCTTAACACCGCCTGTCGAGTCCAAGCCAAGGGATACATTTGCACCATTCCAAGTCCATGGACCTTCGTTCCATTTTGCAAATAAGCCTACATCATCCGGATAATTTTGAAAGTTATCATGTAGATGTGTTGGAACAACTTGATATTCATCCACCAAAATTGTAGCTGAACTATTTTGAGAGGTTGTATAATCATACGCAAGGAAAAGAAATGATATTTTTATATTGCTCAAGTCCATAGATTCTCCGCTGCCGGTATAATACTCATAGAAGTCATCGAAATCGATATATATATACTCACCGTTAGGATTCACATCAGCAAGATATATTTTCGGCGACATCCATTTCTCTTCTCCAATAGTACTGCTTTCAATAAGATTTAGTTTAAAATTTACATCTTGATCTCCGGTTATGGATACCGGTTTCACCCAAATAGAAATACCCTGGTAGCCCCTAAAATCTGTTCGTTCGTTAAATATGGTGTAATATCCTGTAATACCGTATATACATGGCTCCCAATTTGCTCCCAGATTTTCGGTTGGTGATATACCGGCTTCGACAGTGATCCCCATTTGCATTCCCTTGCTACCGTCCACACCTTCGGACATATTAAGGGAACGTGACATCGATATTTCAGAAGGATTATCCTCATTATTTCCTCCCCAATAAACCATATCCCACTTTGCTGCTAACGCTGTATTGTCAGGAAAATTTTCAAAATTATCGTCAAGGTGAGAAACCACAGAGTTGGTTGGATAAGCAATAGTACCGTCAGCGTTTATTTCAATCCAATGGCGAAGTACATCTTCGTCAGTATAAGCCTTCACAAAAAGTGTATTTGGCGTTACATCAATCCGAAGATAATGATAGTCGCTAAAACCATTAATAATATAATCGGGCCAGGCCCACCACCCTGGTGGATGCAACGGAGAGCCTCCACCTCCGGTCGTAATATAAGTAATCCCATTTTTATAATGGGCAAGATAGCTATGACCATGTCCATATAAGACCAGATTAACACCATTAGCCTCATAAATCGGGTCCCACCCTTCGTCCTCAACAAAATCAACGTAAGCTTGTTTATGAAAAAAGACAACCTTCCAAGGTTTTGTAGTAGATGCGAGATCGGATTCAAGCCAGGTTTTCATAACCGCAGCACGATCAGGATCATAATAACCGGTACCTTGTTTTACCCATTCGGTGTTAAGACAAACAAAATGAACACTACCATAATCAAACGAATAGTAATCCTCGATACCTTCCGAATTATTTGAGGGTAAACTATAAAAATCACGGTAATTCTTGACATCTGTTTCGTAGTCTCTTAAAGAAAAATCATCGTAATATGGCAATTCATGGTTGCCAAGGGTAGTAAAGACCGGTGTGTTCTTTGCTAATTCTGCTGTTGGAGCAAAATAGAAATCATTAAACTCCCAAACATATCCTTCTCTTGCAATATCACCCGTATGAAGAATGAGTTTTGGATCTTGTGGAATCATCGCCGCCACGATACTGGCATGAGGCCCAAGAATCGGATTACCCCCGTAGTTTGGCCGGCTATCACCATAGGCAATAAAACGGAATGATGCATCATCACCCGGCGCGCTGGTAGCATAGTATCCGGCGTCATTCCAACCAATAGAATCGACACTATTTTTAACATAATAGTATACAGTTTCATTGATAGTAAGCCCGGTAATAGTGGCAACGTGAACCTGTTCACCGGCATTATCTGTAAAATGAGTGCTTGTAGTACTATCTGTATATGAAGCGGGGGAACTGCCCCAATAAAGAATACCGGTCGTATCTGTGCTGCCCCACATCACATCAACACTGTTTTGAGTAACGTTTTGGAGGTAGGGCTGGCGTACAAAAACAGCTTCCCCCCCGCTTGAACCGATAACGACAATATCATCAACCCATATGGATGCTGAACTGTTCTGAGAGGTTGTAGAATCATAAGTCAGGAAAAGGAAAGATATTTTAATACTGGAGCGGTCCATCGGCTCTCCGCTACCGGTATAATATTCATAAAAATCATTAAAATCAAAATATATGTATTGTCCATTTACATCAAGAGTATCCAGCCCGACTTTGGGTGACATCCATTTCTCCTCACCCAGATTATTGCTTTCAATTAAATTCAATTTGAAGTAAGCCTGATCGCCGGAAATTGTTCCGGGCTTGATCCACAAACGAATGCCCGAATAATTTGTTAAGTTCGTTCGATTAACTCCTGGAGTATAATAACCGGTTATTCCATAAATACAAGGCTCCCAATTTGCTCCCAGGTTTTCCGTTGGTGATACACCGGCTTCGGCAGTAATCTCCATCCGCATTCCTTTACTTCCATCCACGCCCCCGGAAGTATTGAGTGAACGAGACATTGATATTTCAGAAGGATTATCCACATTATTACCTCCCCAATAGACCATATCCCACTTTGCCGCTAAGGCTGCATTGTCAATATAACTTTCAAAATTATCATCTAAATGTGTAACCGCCGAAACGTCTTTAATAATGAAAAATAAAAGAACAAGAAATATCACTTTTATCGATCTATTATTCATGTTAATCAGTTCCTTAATATTATTTGAATTATTGTATTAATGACATTTTAGACGAATTATTATTTTATGAATGCGTATTGAGGAATAACGATCTGAATATTATTTCGGAGTAGTAATCGAATATTTTTATCAGCGAAATTTTAAAGATATTTTTATTGCAATGGTCAATAATTATAAAAATGATTCAATGCTACCACTGAATGTAAACATGATAGCATCATCCTCACTTTCGGTGTTATAACGTCTCATAGAACCCTTTGATAATCCTTATGTGTGAAGAAAAATCTTAAAATTTGTTTGATTGAGTCGGAAAACTAACGAATTTTAAACTTTTTTATTTGTGCAATAGGTTTTTCAAAGGGTTCTCATAATAACAGATGCCATCAACGAAACGATGGCATCTGTTATTCTCTCATATAGTGTTACTGTACTGCTTCTATATTACTATGAGGGTATTTCAGTAAACTCCTATATGCCCTACTTCAATAAAATGAGCTTTTTGGTCTTAACAAAATCCCCTGCTTGGAGAAGATAAATGTATACACCGGAAGCTACGGTTTTTCCAAATGCATCATGTCCATTCCATCGAACAGCATGAAAACCTGCATCCATTCTGTTATCATTAACCAAAGTCACAACTTCTCGACCCAACAGGTCATAAATCACCAGTCTTACGTTACTCATATCAGGTAAATCGTACCGTATCGTTGTTGTGGGGTTAAACGGATTAGGATAATTTTGATGCAAAGCAAATTTAGCCGGAAGTAATTCGTTAGCCAAGCCTGACGTAGGAACTACTTCAAGAACGGTTAATGTATCAATCAGGATGCTGGCCGATCCACCATTCGTCGATACACCATCATAACCAAGACCAAGGAAATTAACCTTGATGCTGGTAAGGTCTATTGCCTGACCGCTGCCTGTTTCGTATTCATTGAAGTCGTCAAAGCGGATGGTAATATACTCACCATTCGGATCGAGATCGCTCAGTACTATATCAGGTGATCTCCATTTCTCTCCACCAATAGTAGAACTCTCTAAAAGACGGAGTGTAAAGTATGGTTCATCCCCGGTAACAGAAAGCGGTTTGATCCAGAAACCAATTCCTTCATAACCCGTTAAGTCCGACCGTTGATCATAGGGCGTGTAATAGCCAAACACAGCACCCGGACCGTCAGATTGGGCATCGTAACTGAAATCCACCTGCATTGCTTGTGTATTGCCGGTACCTCCGACGTTATCAAGGCTTAAGGCTATATCTCCACCGCCCCAGGTCCATGGTCCATCGTTCCATTTTGCATTCAATCCATCAGTGTTTCCATAACTATCAAAGTCATCATCAAGATGTGTACCAACCATCATATCTGGTGGTCTTTCGTAAAGTACCTTAACATTATCAATCAAGAAGCTTGCTGATCCTCCATTAGCAGATGTACCGTCATAAGATGCTCCAATAAAACTAATCTTAATGCTTTCTCTATCCATGGCTTCACCTGTATCGCTACCGGTGTACCATACAAAGTCATTAAAATCAAAGAAGACAAACTCACCATCCGGATCAATATTCCCAATAGACCGCGTTGCAATCCATTTATCGCCACCGATTGTTGAGCTTTCTAACAACCGCATGGTGAAATAAGGCCTGTCACCAGATGTTGATAAGGTCTTGATCCAGAAACCGATGCCTGCATAATCTGTTAAGTCCGAACGATCATCATAACCAGTGTAATAACCGATTATACTTCCGGGATTAGAAATTCCAGCATCGTAACTAAAGTCGATTTGCATTGCTTGACTGCTTTCAAAACCACCGGATGCATCAAGACTGACTCCCATGTCCATGGTTGAAGGTTCGCCGGCAGCATCATCATTCCACCACCAAGGACCCATGTCCCATTTCGCTAAAAGTCCGGCATTATCGGCATAATCATCGAAGTTATCGTCCAAGTGAGTTTTGCCGGGAGGATGCCTGAGTACGATAATATCATCTATTAAAACAGTGGCTGAACCACCATTAGCAGACACACCATCATAGTTTAGCCCGACTTTAAGATGATTTATGCTTTCTTTATCCATAATCGTATCACTATTTGTATCGTATCCAACGAAGTCATCGAAGGCGAAGAATACAAGCTGACCGACGGAGTCAAGGTCAGTGATTGACTGCGTAGCAAGCCACTTTTCACTACCGGTTGTTGAACTCTCAAAAACGCGGATTGTGAAATAGGGAACGTCGTCATCTGATGTAGCTAATGATCTAAGCCAGACACCTATACCCGCATAATCGGTCATATCAACACGTCGTGACCCTGATGTATAATCTGCTAAAACAGACCCCGGTCCATCAGAACCGGCAGGATAACTAAAATCAAACTGCAATGCCTGACTACCGTTATTACCCTCATTCATGTTCAGGTTTACTGTTCCTGCACCACCGCCCCAGAACCATGGTCCGTCTTCCCATCGTTGAAATAATCCGGCGTCATTCGCATAACTATCAAAGTCATCATCTAAATGCGTACCGGCTATTGGTGGTCTTTCAGTCAGTACTTTTATTTCATCTACTAAAAGATTCGCTGATCCGCCATTGGCAGATACACCATCATAAGCCAATCCTAAGAAATCGACCTTAATACTGCTTCTATCCATGGCGTCACCTGTATCACTGCCGGCATACCAAGCAAAGTCGCTAAAATCAAAGTAAACGTACTCACCATCCGGATTAAGATTTCCGATCGACCGCGTAGCCATCCATTTATCACCACCGATTGTTGAGCTTTCTAATAGTCGGAAAGTGAAATAAGGCATGTCACCGGTTGTACTCACAGGTTTCATCCAAACACTTATACCAACATAATCGGTCAGATCAGTTCGATCACCAGAACTGGTATAAGTGCCGATAATACCGCCAGCTCCATCGGCTCCTGATGGGTAACTAAAATCCATTTGTAATGCTTTGCTGCCATTAGCACCGTCAGTACTCAGATCGACAGCCATAACACCATTACCCCACGAGAAGGGGCCTTCAGTCCACCTTGTTACTAATGCTGCACTATCGGCATAACTCTCAAAATCATCATCTAAATGGGTAATGACTATGCCACTACCTTCGATGAGAGTAATGTCGTCAACGGTAATATTGGCTACACTGCTTTGAGTCGCTGTACCGGAATACTGAGGACGGACATAGATATTTCTAATGTCACTCAACTCCAATATTCCATTATCCTTTGGACCGCCATTCCCACCATAACGAACAAATTCGCTGAAGGGAAGCGTCAAATATTCACCATTAGGATCAAGATCACTTATATTTATTTCGGCAGAACTAAATTTATCACCCCAATTGTTTGTTGAATCACCTTCATGAATAGCAATATCAATGAATTGAGGAGAATCTCCGGTTTCACTGGCTTTTA
>CAJVYU010000090.1 GCA_913009735.1 uncultured Fidelibacterota bacterium | reverse complement strand
CATTTTAGCCTTTTCCGGATTACTCCTCACAACCCTTGCGCTGCTGTTTATTTTAAGAAAACGGACATCTTTAGAGGAACTAAAGGGTTTGTCCACAGGACTCATAATATATATGATGGTTGTAGTTTTTTATACCGTAGGCTTAGGTTTGAACATCCCGGCGGTTTTTTATACATATTGTGCGCTTACAGGTATAGGATTCGGCTGTATGGAGAAGACATAATCAGTGATATATACTTATTTTTTGTCGAAAGACTTGAAAGATAAGAATATGGGATAGAAGGAGATTCACTTTAAATTGAAATATACAAAAAAACTTAATCCAAAGAACATTAAGAACACAGGAAGAATTGATTCTAACTGAAAGGAGAAGTAAGCTATGCGTAAACAGCTATCACCTCCAAAAGAGATTTGTATTATCCTCACATACAGATGCAATGCAAAATGCAATATGTGTGATGTATGGCATTATCCTACAAAGGCTAATGATGAAATTACAATAGAAGACATTAAAAAATTACCGTCCGGCCTGAGATTTATAAATGTTACAGGCGGAGAACCTTTTATCAGGCGTGACATAGAAGATATTATCAAAGTCATACGCCCTAAAACAGAGCGTATAGTAATAAGTACGAATGGCTTTTTTACTGATAGAATAGTTGCATTGTGTGAAAAATATCCTGATTTAGGGATCAGAATAAGCACCGAGGGGCTGCAGAAAACCAATGATGCTATCAGGAAAATACCGGGTGGTTTTGACAGGACACTCAGGACACTTCTGACTTTACGAAGAATGGGCATCAGGGATATCGGGTTCGGGATGACAGTTCAGGACATGAACTGCAAGGATTTATTGCCGCTGTATGAGCTGTCGGATGCTCTCGGTTACGAGTTTGCAACTGCAACGCTTCATAATTCACACTACTTCCATAAGCTGGATAATGCTATTAATGATAAAGACATGGTATGCAGTGAGTTTTCCAAACTAATTACGGAATTGCTGAAATCCAATTCAGTCAAGAAATGGTTCAGGGCATATTTTAATTATGGTTTAATGAATTATATATATGGAGGAAAAAGGTTTTTGCCGTGTGAAATGGGCACTGAATCATGTTTTGTAGACCCTTCCGGAGATGTCCTGGCATGTAATGGCATGGATGAAAAGATTCCCATGGGCAATATAAAAGAACAAACTTTTGATGAGATATGGAATAGTACTCAAGCGGATAAAGTTCGCAATATGGTTAAGACATGTCAAAAGCAGTGCTGGATGGTTGGTAATGCGGTTCCCGTAATAAAAAAATATCTTTATAAACCTGCTGCATGGGTTTTAAAAAATAAACTCCGGGTTCTTTTAAATAAAGAACCTCTTTTATGTTTTCCTGATAAAAATCCTGATTGCAGATAATCACAGATTTCGTGTAGATGACCCGGGATGTATTTTAGCAGCAGGTGTCTATACATATTCTAAGGGCATCTGTTTTTTTATTGAATAAAATGAAAATTGCAGTTACAGGCACTCGCGGCTTTCCCGGTGTTCAGGGTGGAATAGAGAGTCATTGTGAGCATTTATATCCACATCTTGTAAAACTGGGATGTGATATTACCGTATTTGCCAGAAAATCATATGTTACATCCGGGATAACGGAATATAAAGGCGTACATTTAATAGCGCTTGATTGTCCAAAGAATAAGTTTCTTGAAGCAATTGTCCATACATTTAAAAGCATATTGAAGGCGCGGAAATTACACCCTGATATATTGCACATACATGCAGTCGGCCCCTCGTTGTTTGCGCCTTTTGCGCGGGTCCTCGGTATGAAAGTAGTGGTAACAAGTCACGGCCCTGATTATGTCAGGAAAAAATGGCCTTTGCCGGCTAAAATGTTTCTGAAATTCTGCGAGCGTATGGGCATGGCCTTTGCGAATGAAGTTATAACTATTGCAGAAAATATAGCGGATGATATTAAGAGAAAGTATGGCAGGGATTCCATAATTATTCCTAACGGGGTTAATATACCTCACCCGGCTGAAACAGATGAATATATAAAAAAATATGGATTGCATAAACAAAGATATATACTTGCGGTCGGCAGGTTTGTTCCTGAGAAAGGTTTTGATGACTTGATAGATGCATTTAATCAGGGAAACTTTGAGCAGTGGAAATTAGTTATAGCAGGGGACGCTGATCATGAGGACAGATACAGCCGTGATTTAAAAGTCAAGGCAGGTCAAAACAGTAATATCGTGCTGACAGGATTTTTAAAGGGGCAGCCTTTACACGAGCTATACAGTCATGCCGGCTTGTTTGTGTTGCCTTCGTATTATGAAGGATTGCCGATTGTATTGCTTGAGGCAATGAGCTACGGATTATCCTGCATTGCAAGTGACATACCGGCAAACAGGAATGTTGAATTGGACAGTGAGAGGTTTTATCGGGCAGGTGATGTCAAATTGCTTGCAGTAAAAATGAAGGAATTTATCTATAAGCCATGGAAAGAAAAAGAAAGAAATAATCAGCTACAGCTAATTAGTGAGACATATAACTGGGAAAGGATTGCTGAAAAAACACTGAATGTATATAAACTTATGGGGTAAGCGGTTCAGTGACACGCCGCGAGATCATTCATCCATTAGGATTCCATATGCCTCGCGAGCTAATGGAGACCGGTCTCTCTGCTGATTTATTGCAAATCCAAATAATCTTTATTCTGAAAAGAGGACGGTAAAAGAGGAATAAGCAGCCAAAAGTTTGTGTGCGAAGATGATTATCTTTACATTATATTTCTCGTCGTCATGTATATTCATAATTTTTGGTGTTATAATTTTGCTTTACACCTAAAGCATTTTGTGATATATTGAATAATCAATCTGTTATGCTCTTAGCTAAAAAACTTTTTGCCACTTTAAAAATATTTTCTGTTAAAGCTAAACTTTTTCAAGGCAAAAAAATACTGAAATTAAAAACCCATTCCGTTGCGGGGGTGGGGAACCCCCAAAAAATGACAGATGCCAATCCGTACTTTAACGGGCTTATTATTAAGATGGCTGGGGATATGATGGGGAAATATAAAAAATATTCAAATAAATTATTTTTTATAGCTGTGTTCTTTATGTTTTTCTTGACAACGAATAATGTTGCATCGGCTGTTGATGTAAGATTCGGTGTTTTTACTGACACGCATACTTACTATGATCCGGACATATACCCTGATGAATATGAAAATGCTGAAAACAAACTGGTTCCAATTCTTCAGAAGTTTCAATCAGTAGGTCAAAGTGTTAACCTTCCATTTATAGTTCATCTTGGTGACTTGTATGAGGATCATGTAGGTTTAGGCACTGCGGCAGCTAATATAAGCTACACAGAAGGATATTTTGATCAATATAGCTGTAGGTTGCTTTCTTCTGATTGCTTTGATATATATCTGGCTATAGGAAATCATGGAAGTAACGTAGCCAACGGCGGAATTAACAGAGCGTATATCGGAACAGATTTATCAGATTATTACTTATCGGACGATCCGACATTTACCAGGTATGATTATGACTGGGTAGTAAATGGATATCGGTTCATTATTATTGATAGCAATTCTACTATTAATTCAAGTGGATTAATTTCATCAGATACGCTTACATGGCTGGGTGATACTCTTGCAGATGCCCGTAATGCTAACCAGCCTGCTTTTATTTTTCTGCATTACAGACTTGACGATTCGGATGCAAAGATAGGAGGTGTAGCAAATATAATACTGTTTAGTCCCAACGCTCATAATGTAAGAAGTGTCATAAACGATTCAGGCGCTAATGTTTTAGGGGTTTTTTCCGGTCATAATCATATAGATGAAGCAAGGTCATCTGAGGAGGTAAAAGGATGGCCCGGTACTTCGGAAAATAATTGGTACAAAGTACCGCTTGAAACCGAGCCTTCTCGAGGTGACTTGGTTACTGAAGATGGAGTGAAGCTAACCAGAGGAACTGTCGGCGGGACATGTAGCGGAACAGGTGTTGCTGGAACCTGGGACTGGGATGCAGGAACTTTTTGTTACAGTCCAAGCTCAGGAACGCCCTCGGATCATCAAGTGGACGTATTCGGATCGATAGATGATTATGCGGTTAATTATTATGCAATGAGATCCAGTAAAGGATCTACAGCAGTATCTCCAACTATGGGAGATGAATCTGGCGCTATTGTTGAAGTTACGGGAACAGACAAGACAGGAGTGGTGATTCATGGATTTGCCGAAATGACTAGTTATCATACTCCTTATTCTGCATATATCAATGAAAACGGGTTAGAAAGATGGGACCTTGATGGAGAAAATGATACCTTTTCAAGTGGAAGTATGTATGATCCATATCCTACAATTAGCTATGCCGACGCTAAAGTGAGTACATCTAACAAACCGGCAACTTTCTTAATTCAATCCGGTCGTATCCGTGAATCAGGTGCAATTTACCCTAAAGATGGTTCTGCCGGTGCTCCGCGCATATGGACTTGTGAAAGCGGGGCGAAGATAACTAATTCTAAGGATGTAAGTAACAGTACATGGTCAGGTCCGGATGGTAATGGCTGGTATACTTTAACAGTTGCGGATGTAGGAACTGTCAGCGAAGATGATATGATGATCCCAAAATTTTTCGGTGATGCTTCACTATCAGGTCCAAGCGCGACTCCACAGTGGGATTTGGAAGGAACTACGCTATATTACAATCCCTCTTCTGGTATACCATCAGATCACTTAGTTGAAGCGGGCACAGAGTCAACAATTTTGAGACCAATAGATTATAGGGATTATATTACCTTTACTGGTCCGTGCGTTTTTTATGGAGCAAGGTACTGGGGTATTTCGTTTTTTGAGGAGACATATAATAATTTTACTCTTAACGGGGTTATTACAGAAAGAAACGGAGTTGCCGGTTTTTATATATCAGGGGCTACCTTTACAAATTCATCGTTTAGCAATATAACCTCAAGAAATAATAATTATGGATTTAGTATAGCAGGAGTTACAAACGCGTCCTTTTCTTATATTCTTGCATATGACAATATTTCTGCCGGGTTGTATACCCATTCATCTTTTGCTGGAACCGGAGCCACTTTGACAGTACACAATGCAACATTTGCAAATAATAATTATGGAATTCGTTTAACAGGAACCGGTGATACAGGCAGTACAGCATATACCCTTGATAATATTATTGTTGATTCACGGGGAGATTACGGAATAAGAGTCACCGCTGCCACTGCAACCGGAGCTATGACTCACTCCTATATCAACCAGAATTCTGGATCAAATGTTTGGGGACCTCTTGTGCATTCGGATGCGGTTGTAGAAGGTACAGACCCTGACCTTGCCGATGTCGCAAGTAACAACTTTACGCTTAATTATTTGAGTGGCTGTGTAGATTCTGGTAATGTAATTTCTGGTATAGCAACAGACATAGCAGGGAATCCCATTTATGGTACACCTGACATTGGAGCATATGAATACCAGCCTCCTTTTACAATTGCTTCTGATGAAATGGATAGAGGAGGTAATGTAAGAATCTATTCGGACGGAAAATTTCGTAACACTTCTGCAGTTTTTGGCACAACATCTGACTTATCAATTACTCCTCAGGGGGGATTCGGATCAGGAGACTACAGTGAGTGGATGAATATTATCATTAACACTTGGAACACTTTGGGAGATTATCAAAAAATATGGATAGAAACGGCAACCATAGGATCAGCTACAACTACTCATACTATCGGAGACCTGGAAGCTGGCAAATACTACAATATTACCGTTGACAGTGTTTTGGCGGACAGCAGTAATGTCTCGGGTTCTAATTGCAACGATTACGGCGCATGTCTTTCTGATAATCGGGGCAGAATTATGTTTGATTACACGGGTTCGTATTCTTCTCACACTTTTCAAATAGATGAATTTGATATGACTCAAGATGCTGACGCTGACGGTTTCACTATTTTAGACGGTGACTGCGATGATAATAATGCGTTAATTAACCCAGCCGCAACAGAAATATGTGATGGTGTAGACAATAACTGCGATGGAAATATTGATGAAGGCTTCACGGATGCAGATAATGACGGCTACGCAATCTGTGCCGGTGACTGTGATGACAATAATGCAATTATCAACCCGTCAACTAACTGGTATTCTGACTCTGACGGCGATGGATACGGAAATCCTTCTGTATCATTACAACAATGCAACCAGCCCTCAGGTTTCATATTAGACAACAATGACTGTAACGACGATAACCCTCTAATAAATCCATTAACATACTGGTATCCTGACCTTGATAGTGACAATTATGGGAACCCAACGATATCACTACAGCAGTGCATCCAGCCTTCAGGGTATATACTGGACAACTCAGACTGTGACGATAACGACCCTAACATCTATCCCGGAGGGCCTCCTGTAAGGATAACGGGGGGGATACCTGATTATTACTCAACCCTCCAAGATGCATTTGATGCAGCAGTAGATGGGGATATAATCAACAGCAAGGATGTAGAATTAGCAGAAGATATTTTTCTAAATGTGAATATTTCAATTATTATTAAGACAGGATATAATTGTGATTATACATCTAATACGGGAACAACAACAATCAATGGTAATATGACAATAAATGATGGAACGGTTACAATCCAAAGCGGAACGCTCCACATTCAGTAAGCATCTTTAAGGACTAATATATTTCGAAATATTTTTGCATTTATTACAAATGTGAAGACCCTGATGACTTGGGAAAGGATTGCTAAAAAACACTAAATGTATATAATTTTTAGGGTAGCGATTCAATGACACGCTGCGAGATTACTCATCCATTCGGATTTCATCTGCCACGACCTAATTGAGACTCGGTCTCCCTGCTGATTTATTGCAAATCCAAATAATCTTTATTTTAAAAAGGGGGCGATTATGAGAGGAATAAGCAGCCAAAAATTATTTTTATCTTTAAAAACCTTATTTCCGATTATGTTTTTTTTAATAACGAGTTTACCAATAATGTCAAATGCTGCATGGAATATTGAGATTGTAGACTCAATTTCGCAAGATCAGAGACCTTCTTTAGCATTAGACTCGAACGGTTATGCACATATTAGTTATTGGGATAGCAGTAACAAATATCTCAAATATGCAACAAATGTCTGCGGGTCATGGGTTTCTCAAGAGTTAGTTTTTACCGGTGCTGGTTTTGCTGGGGATATATGCACAGATTCATTAGATTATGTGCATATCAGTTATCGTGATTTTTACTATAATGATCTGATGTATATCAGTGACTTTGGGTCATGGGTACCACAGATAGTTGATAGCCCGGGTCTTGTGGGGTCATTTAACTCAATTTTTGTGGACACCGTCGACAATGTACATATCAGTTATCAGGATAGTACAAACGGTAATCTCAAGTATGTAACAAATACATCAGGTTCATGGGTTGCTCAAACAGTGGATAACAATGGATGGGTAGGCCATTATACATCCATTTCAGGCGACTCATTAGGTAATATCCATATTAGTTATATGGATTACAGCAATGATGACCTCAAATATGCAACAAATGCATCAGGTTCATGGGTTGTGCAAAGATTGGACAGTACTGGTAGTGTGGGTTGGAACACATCTATAGCAATAGATTCATTGGATAATATCCATATCACCTACGGAGATTTGACAAATGCTGATATAAAATATATTACAAATGCCTCAGGAGCATGGGTTATTCAAACAATAGACGGCGGTAACGACGCTTTTGATCCATCTATAGCTATTGATTCAATGGACAACGTTCATATTAGTTATATGGTGAAGCTTGGTTCTCATAGTTACGAAGTGAGATATATTACAAATGCATCAGGCTCATGGGTTTCTGAGACGCTGGAGAGCAATTCTTATTTTAGCAGCCCATCTATTGAAATAGACACTTCGGATAATGTTCATATTGTGTATTATAACGCAAATGGAGGAGATCTTAAGTATGCAACAAATGTTGCAACAACAAATCCTTCTGATATAGATGACGACGGTGACGGTTACAGCGAGCTTGAAGGTGACTGTGATGATAGTAATCCCAACATTTATCCTGGAGGACCACCAGCAAGAATAATTGGCGAGCCTCCTGTCTACTATTCATCGCTGCAAGCAGCATATAATGCAGCAGAGAATGGAGATACAATTCAGATTCATGAAGTTGTGTTGGCTGAGGCACTTCATTTCAACATAGATAAATCAGTAAACTTAATTGGCGGTTATAACTGCAGTTATAGATGCATCACAGGAGTATCCATAGTGAGTGGGTCCATGACCATAACCAATGGATATATCAGCATTGAAAACACTCAGATAGAGTAATCCAAGGAACTTTGGGAAATATTGGGTCTCACTCTATATGTTTCGATAGTATATTTATGCTAAAGATTCTGCCATGAATAATATATTTAAATTTGTTTGCTTACCAGATAAAATTAACCGACGAATCATTTTCTTGAAATATCCTGCTAATTTTACATTTACTATTTTATACCGGGATCCTCGATCACATAAGCTCCGCTGCCATTTGAAGACAGAAATACCCTGCCGGGAGCCGATTCACCGGTTGATATATTCCATGCGCGTAAAACCGGCAGCCCTCTGTTCATGCTTTCCCAGGTGAGTCCATGATCAGCGCTGCGAAAGACACCCGATCCCTGACTTTCATCATGGTAATTGAGATCATTGCTCGATGCGTATATGATATTCGGATCAAGTGGAAGTTGCGCCAACCCCGATACAAGTTTATTAACCTCAAGAACCCTTACCCAGGTTAGCCCCCCATTCTTACTTCTAAAAATTCCGCCCTGATTTTTTCTTGCCCGGTCGACGCCAATGAAGATTACACGGGGATCTTTGCGTGAAACCAGCACGCTTCTGACAATCGTGCCGGTATCCGTCTTTACTCCACTCCATGTCAGTCCGGAATCATGGCTCTTATACAGTCCTTTTTTTGATCCGGCGTATATTGTTTCAGGATTTCCTGTGTAAAATGTAATCGCATAGACAGGAGCATCGGGAAGCCCTTTGCTCGAAGAAAACCATGTTTTGCCATAATTTGTGCTCTTCATGACACCCCGGTCGGTTGTAAAAAATACTTCTTCACAGTTGTCAGGATTAACAAGCGCTTTATAAATTTTTAAACGCTTATTGTATTTTTCGCATAAAGACTTCCAACTGACCCCTCTGTCCCGGCTGACAGACATACAGTAATTTCCTTTAAAGTCGGAAGCGGCAATATAAACAATTTTGCTGTCAGCACGACAAATATCAATATCCCATATATTATCCCCGAACTTTAAATCTCCCCCGATTTTATCCCAGCTTTTCCCTCCATCTTCACTCTTTACGATTCCGTGGTCTACTGTTCCAATATAAATAATATCCGGGTTAGCTGGATCGACTGCGACCTTTCGGGTATGACCGAATACATTCAATCCTCGATGAGACCAACCTTTACCTATGCGTTTTGATATCAGCTGTTCCCAGCTCTTTCCTCCATCAAGGGAGCGATATACATAACGTGAGCTGCCAAGAAAGATTATTTCAGGATTATTCGGGCTTATTGCCACTGCATTCATCCTGCGGCTTGTTTTCAGCCAGGACTCGGGCAAACTTGAGGTTAACCGTTTCCAGTAATTCCCTTGATCTTCACTTACATAAAGTCCGCCGTACAAACCCCATGTGCTGTTAAGCGCGTAAAGCCGGGATGTGTTTCCCGGGTCTATAGCGAGCGCCGAGTACCGATCTGGCCCACTTGGATGGCGCCGGAAAGATAGCCCTGTATTCTTTGCTTCCCAGGTTTTCCCTCTGTTATCCGTTATATAAACACCGTCTTTACCACAAGCGGCTAATATTTTTGCATCATTATCCGGGAAAAGCAGAATATTCAGAGTCCCCTTATTAAATATTTTCCTCCAAAGTGTGCCGCCGTTGGTCCCCATGTAAATGCCTCGGCTGGTAGCGGCATAGAGAACATCACGTTCGGTTGATGAATGGATTAGTTGATATACTTTCGTGTTATCCGGAAATGCAATGATTTTTTTCCAGCTTTCACCCCGGTCATTTGACTTAAAGATATACTTTGACCATTTAATCTTTTTTACAGTCCTCGTACCATCCGAACTTGGCCTGTAACCGAGGCCGAGGAATAAAATCCGGTTATCAAACGGGTCAATTGTGATTCCGCCGATACTCCCGCTTAATTTATATCTTTCTTTTTCCGGCAATCCGTTTCGCTTGTTATGCCATGAATTTCCAGCGTCTCTGCTTGTATACAGGCCTCCCCTGGTTCCGACATATAAAATTTCCGGGTTCAAAGAATCCTGCAATACGGGTGTGGTTATATCATAATTCTTAATGCCATTGTTCATTGCTTGCCAGGATTCTCCCTGATCAAAACTGTGGTATAATCCCCCTATACCGGTGCCAAGGATAATTGTTCCATTTTCCAAAATACTTAATGAAGTTACCTGATCGGCATCACCGGGTCCGATAAGATTCCACTGTCGTATATCTGTCTTGAATTTGTCTGTTAATGATTCCTTGCCGGCGCTTACCGGTTGCTTAATTATAGAATCATACCAGTTGATCTTTGTGGAATCTGTACAGTTTAATAAATATAAAGGGACTCCTACAAGAAAGATTATTAACTTAAGCGCTCTATTGGAAAGTCTCATTTCAGGTTGACCGATGCACGAAGAATAACATTTTATTTTTGAGCAAGCACTTAGTTTCAGACTGTCAGGCCTTTTTAAGGAATAAGTGGATAATCATCAAGATAATTTGGGATTCCATCATTATCGTGATCAAGACTGCTGCCGAGATTTACCATCTGAATACCGTCATTATAGTCGCCAATTATCATTGTATATCCATCAATAAAAAAGTCCCATGTATATCCGGGAGTACTATACTCTGTTGCAATAAAGGGTGATGAAGGGTCCGAGATATCAACGATCTGGATCCCGCTGTAACCATCAGCTACAAAAAGATAAGAACCGCTGGCCACCATATGAAAGGGGGGTTGATCGTTCGGTTTTGGCATAGCATCATCAGGAAGAGACAGCGAGGCTACCATAACAGGATTTGGATTATATGAATTCTGAATGTCAAACACAAGTAATCCGCTGCCTTCGCCTCCTGCATAAATATAATCACCCTGCTTTTCAACAGCCCACAGGGCAAAGTCTGTTCCTGTCCTGTTTAAAATTGAGGGTGTGGTTGGATCAGACACATCTACAACAAACAGTCCGCTATAGTAACCGGCTATATACGCTAAACCGTCAGACACAACAACATGTTCAAATTCTGTTGGAGCAGCCAGTTCCCCAAGCCAATCAGGTGACTGAGGAATCGAGATATCGAAGATCTGGAGGCTATTCCTATCACTAAGATAGAGAGTTGAACCGTCAACCGTAAGAAAAGTTGCCATATCCGGAGTATCATAAGTATTAGCTAACAGGGGATTAGCGGGATTCGAAACATCCAGCACCAGTAATCCCTCTGATCTGCAGGCCATATAAAGGTAATTATCAACTTTCACAAGAGATCGTACACGCCCCCCGTCAGTTAAAGGATAAGAACTTATTTTATTAAGATAGCCGTCAAGTGCAATTTGAAAAATAAAAAGGCCTTCAGTTCCATCAGCCACATAAATAATATTCCCATCTTTCAATGTTCCTCTTGCTTGCCCGGCAGTGTCGTAAGAGGAAACTAATGAGAGAACAGGAGAATTGTCGGTATCGGTATTATCACCGATACCATCCAGATCAGAATCGGCCCATTCAGAAGCATCAGTTGGAAAAACATCGGAGTTGTCACCGACCCCGTCACTGTCTGTATCGGACCACTCAGACGAGTCAATAGGAAACGCATCATCAATATCAATGGTTCCATCATTATCATCATCTGAATCTGTATTATTACCGATACCGTCTCTATCTGTATCAAGCCATTCTTCCGGATCAAGAGGGAAAGGATCCAAACTGTTTATTACGCCATCATCATCCTTATCGATTCGGTATTCGGCTATATAAATATCAGATATGCTGCCGTTATATCTTGAAAAAGCGATTCTGCCGTTATTTGCAACCGGAGCAAGGTCATCGAAACCATCGACAGGAGGCAGCTTCACAATTTCAAACCCATCCCATATGTATATCACATATTGATTGTCTACTATGTTATGCCAGGTGATAAAAGAGCCTGAATTATCAATCTGAGGCTCATAATCATTGCCTGCTAAATTAATTACAGTTATTTTCTCACCATCCCAAACATATATATCGCGCTTATAATCTACGTTGTTATAGCCGCTCCAGGCTATTTTCCCGTTCATCAAATGAGGATCTTCATCCGGTAAGTCCGGCCTGTTGGATATATTGGAAATGGATGTGCCATCCCAGAAATAGATGTCATAAGAACTGCCGGTAGGTGACTCTCCGGTCCATGCAATTTGACCGTTACTCAACTGTGCTTCATAATCATCAACGTCGTTGTAAGTGATCTGCTGAATAGTTGTGCCATCCCAGAGAAAAATTTCGTAATCGTTGCCATCCCATCCGGCCCAGGCAATCTGGCCGTTGTCTAAATAGGCATCAACACTATGGTAAGATGGAGGGTAACCGAAAGGCACGGGGAAATCACCTGCCTCATAGTCGGTTATAACGCTTGTATTATTACCATCCCAGAGGTAAATATATAAGCTGTCTACTTCATCCCATACAAGCCAGGATACTTCACCGTTGCTGATGTAAGGATAGCCAATGGATCCGGAAATCCCGTCGGCTAAATCAATTGGTTCACTATCAGGAATTGAAAGATCCTTATAATAAATGGCAGGTTTACCACTACTGAGATAACCCCGCCATACTATTTCATCATTATCCAACTTGGGATTCCTGCTCCCAGAAGAATCAACGGTGATTCTCATTAAGTTGAAAGGGTCATTCGGATATTCATCATCCACGTCTGCCAGGCCGTCATTGTCATCATCCAAATCTGCATTATCACCAATACCATCCAGGTCGGAATCGGCCCATTCAGAATTGTCAGTCGGAAAAACATCGGAGTTGTTACCGACCCCATCTCCATCATCATCACTCCACTCTGATGAATCAAGCGGAAAGGCATCATTGACATCAAGAATCCCATCATTGTCATCATCCGGATCCGCGTTATCACCAGTACC
>CAJVYU010000089.1 GCA_913009735.1 uncultured Fidelibacterota bacterium | reverse complement strand
AAGTACATACTGCGTTTGCCGTTCTGTCTGATTTATTTTTTTTTTTTTTTTTGTTCTTTTTTTTTTCAAGCAGAAGACGGCATACGAGATAAAGGAATGTGACTGGAGTTCAGACGTGTGCTCTTCCGATCTTCCTTATAACGACGTTTTCGGCGATTCTTGCCATACCATTCCAGATGGTAATTCATTAAATATTCAAAGGCACCCAATAGGAACGAACCACTTCCACAAGCGGGATCAACAATTTTGATATTGGCAATTTCTTCCGGTGTTTTTCCCTTTACTTTTTCGCCCACGGTGTGCCTTACGATATAATCCACGATATACTGTGGTGTGTAATAGACGCCACCGGCTTTTCGTACTTCGGGTTTTTCTTCCACCTTGGCATGGTGCCCCGCTGTAAGCCGGATTTTTGACCCCAGGAATTTTTCATAAATGCGCCCCAGGATTTCCGGTTCAATCACGTCAAACTGATAAGGCGACAGCGGCCAACTCAAATGTTTGATGATGTGGATGAGCACCTTGTCATCCAACGCTAGTTTTTCGCTGAAATGCCTTTTAAAGAGCAATCCATTATAGTCTCTATCTAATTTTCTGAAATATGGTACAAGATTGGAGTAGACAAAACCTTTCGAAGGTTGTGAACCTTTGAAAGGTTTTTCCATTGCAATAGACAGAAGTTTTCCTTCTGCTTCAATTCTGCGGTCTTCCAGATTGCGGATAAATATGAGCCTGTCCAGAATCCGCTGAACGGATACGTTGAGTTCCTCCACGGACAAATCATGATTACGCAGAGCAATATTCCGCGCCAGCATTTCCCGCCATTGGGTTATCTCTTCCAAAAATTCACGATCCAGTGTTTTGGTCTTTTTGGTGAGTTTTCCCTTCAGTTCTTCCAGGGCTCCATCGGCAACCGCTTCCCGTGAAAAATGATCATAGAGCAAATCCCACTTCGCAAGATAATTATTATAGGTGAGATCATACTGTTTCAACACACCTTCCAATGGCAGATCGATATTCGGTTTTTTCAAGGCATTAATAACCCGGAATTCTTCAAAGTCAGTTAGAATAACAATGGGCGCTTTTCCATTTGTCGAAAAAGCATAACGCTTGGCCTGAAAAACAGGTTCTTTATTGGTGAGATGAATGTGTGGCGCTTTGGCTTCCACAAAGAATTTGAGTTCCCCATTGATGCGAAAAGCATAATCGGGTCGTTTAGTTGTGGAATGATCTGAATATTCCCGGATTACATCGCGTAAGTGAGGTTTTATATTAGTTTGGCTTAAGTTCCAACCGAAAGCTTCAAAGAAGGGATCAATAAAAAGAGACCGAGCACCGGCTTCATGAAAATTGTGGGAAAGATATTCATCCTTATTGGATGAGAAATCCTCCACTTTTTGTTCAAGTAATCGTTTTCCTTCCTTATAATTCATAGATTAAATATACAAATGAAATAAAACTCATATCAGGATTTAGCTTTTCTTCATCCTAATCCTAATCTTTATCCTATTTCTCAACCTCATCCGCCATTTCTAATAAAAGGATTCGCCCTAATTTGTGCCGGGCACTCCTGCCAATAATAACACCAATTACAGAGGATCATGGGTTTTGCCGGAAATTCTCCACCTTGCTGTTCTTTTAACCGAATTTCATCAATGCGTTTTTTAAACATATCAGCGAGTTGCCTCAGTTGTTCTTTCGTTCTTTTCGAACGGACTTCGATTCCATACCGGACAAAATGCCAAACTAATTCGACGTTATTCACATTTTCTTTTTGTTGCTGCAATGCAATCTGGTATAGAGCCAACTGACCATCAGAATCTGCCTTTCTTTGGCCCATAGCCCGTTTCCCAGTCTTATAATCGTGAATCTGAAATTGCCCGCTTCCATCGTGATCCAGTCGATCTATAATCCCTTTCATTCTATAGTCAGGATCATTATCTAACATGAAATCCATTACTAATTCAATGCCAACTACATTTTCCGAAAACGGTTGGTTGTTGCGATAAAACCGCGCAATGCAATCTTCACCTAATCGAAAATAGCCCTCTTTTCGCTCGCCGCGCTTCGCGATTGCAATTCTATCGTGCCAATATTCATCCCAGGTTGTCTTGTAAAAATCTAAAATATGATCCAGAAAGGGCACTTTACCTGAACCGACTTCCGTATATAAATGCTCGAGAGTGTCGTGGACTCGTTTGCCCATAAATGCCTCGATACCTTCATCTGGTTTGCGGATATTATCAATATATCGGATTTTGAATTGAGCCGGACATTTTTTATATGATTCAAGTCCGCTATAAGAAAAACGTTCTAATTTACTCACCAGGCTCTACCGAAAACATAGGGTGTGGTTAAACGAAAATCTCCAAAGCCATTTTCATCATAAAACGTAAAACTACGGTTGATTCTGTAATAGTGCCATGTGTGCCGGGCATTTCGATTGCTACTCATAAATGTTCTTTCAATATCATCCGGTGGACCGAACAAAATATAAATCATTCCCATATCACTTCTCCAACCGGGTAGAAACGATGTAAAGTGTTCATTCGCATATGCTACCCGAACATAGTACTGATCCATGATCTCATTTTCATTTGTTTCCGGACTTGGATCTCGTTCCTTCCAAAACTTATAAAATAACGCTTCTTTATCATTTTTATGCGATTTTGACAGTTGCTTACGCTCCTCAGGTGTCAGTATATATTTCATTTGATCAATTGCCTCATTAATGTCACGAATAAATGAAGACACACCCGGACGTTTGATTTTTAACTCAATTTGCTGTTTTTGTGTTTTCCCATTTTGTACCAATGTGACATCTAATTTAACACGCAATCCACGAACGTTTTCAATCGGCACCTCAAGTTTTTCCATAAAATACGAAGCAGAATTTTTATACGTTGAATCTATTTGTGCAATCATCTCATCTTTCATATCACTCAATCTTAATTTGATTGAATAATCATTTCCTGCCACTTTTCCCGAAAGATGAACCGGTATAAACGACTGCAGGAAATTGATTTCATTATTAAAACTGGGGAGCAATTTTTCTCCACCTTGCCATGACCCTTTAAACTGAGTCATAATCATAGGTGGATACAAAGCAAAATCTGAACGATATTGAGTTAAATCAACATTTTTTTCTTTTACACCGCTGTTGCGTGTATCCAGGTCAAAAAGTTCACATACAACTTTATATTTTTTTGTTTGTACTGAAAAGGTGTGATCGACATAATACCAATTTGTCCGACTGACAGTTTCCAGGTAATCAGCAGCAGTTAATGTTTGAGATATTAATTTAGTACTTATCTGTTCCCCGTCCTCATCCAACAATATGATCCGTACTTCAAAACTCGACTGAAACCCCTCTTTAACCTTTACAAACTGAAGAGCATAGCTCGGGATCATAATGTATGTATTCAGAAGAATTCCGTCTTTTTCTTCATCTGCCATTGGAGAAACGGTGATGTGAAATTGTTCTACATTGGTTGTTTTATAATCGCGTTTTTGACTACGCATTTTTTGAGCATATACAATTTGTATGGCAAATAAAAAGATTAATATAGCTGTTAATATTTTCAATCTTTTGTCCAATTAAATTTGATTAATCCGGTCGAGGTACCAAGCCATAAATTATTTTTATCTACTTTAAAATCATGAATTATACCGAGGAAATTATAATGATAATCACGGATGAATCTATCGTTTATATCATAACGGATGAAACCATCATTAGTTGCCAGAAATACATATTTTTCAAATCGTGCCATCGCCCGGATCTCCTTCCCTGCAAATACAGATGCATCAACCAATTCTATCCATTTTTTTGAAGATAAATTAAAGCTCCATACGCCTTGTTTCGTACTGACCATGACTTCATTATTATAAACTTCTATCACTTTAAATCCTGACAAAATATCTTCAACTCCATCCATTTCACCTAATTTACCTACGTTTTTATGACTTAAAACTTTTTCATTGGATAAATCTACAATTGTCAAATAATAATCTGATGCAATCCATAGTAAATCATCTTTCAGTTCAATATCGTAGATATATTGATGGTTAAATATTTTTTCAAAACCAATTCGTTGTACACGTTTATCCTTCTGATTCATATGGAATAAGCCGGATGATGATGCCACCCAGACATATTCACTATCTGCAACCATATCTGTTATCACTTTCCCATAAAACCCTCTTGTTTCATCAAATGTGCGCCAAAAATCCTCCTTTTTATTATAGACAGCAATCATGTTATTTCCCCCATACCAAAGTTCATCTTCCAGTTGGAGAGAACAATAATATGAACCGGTTGTCAAATTTATTCGATTTACAAATTCGTCTATTTCAATCAACTTTCGGCGAGGATCAAAATAGGTTAGCCCTTGAGTTAAATTTGATAATCGGCCACCTAAATAAAAACCATTTTCCCCTATAATGAATTGGACATCCCTATTCCCAAGTCCGGCATAAACAGGCTCTAATAGCTTCATTTGGTTATCACCAATAAATATCGTTCCATCCTCTGCACCAAGAATCACATCCCCTTCACGTCCTATATAAAAAATAGTTGTCTGTCCATAATTGCCCCATGGATTAATGAAGCTGTCACCCACCATTATCCAACCATCCGTAAGCGAATATTCATTCATAACTTCCGTTGAATAATCCGGATATCTTATACTTTCGCTCCATTCAATAATATCATCATCCGGAGATGGAAAAGAGCCCAGGAATATTCCGGAAATATGATCTAATTTAACAAATGAACTACCTAACTGAATCCAGATGTAATCTTTCGAGGAACCCATTCGCACTATCTGACTTTTTGATGGTAAACCCCATTCATCAATCCTATTTATATACCAATTCCCTTCACGAGTGTGGCTTGAATGAATAAAATTCTGCGTAGCAACCCATAAGTATCCAGTCTGTTGATCAAAATGAACTGCGGAAATATTATTTTCTTTCAAACCTTGAGCGGTTGTTAATGTTTCGTCCAAATAATGTCCATAGCGGTATATTCGAACGACACCGCCAAACTTTGTTCCAACATATAAATAAGAAAATCCTTCCGTGACAGAAGTCACCGCCCCCAATTGTGTATATAGAACCCAATCAAAAGGATCATAGCGATTATCTTGTTGAGCATTGATTTGATTGAAAACAATCGAAATCAATAAATACGCTAATATTTTATGAATCATGATACCTTAAAAGTTAGGTAGTAAAAAAGATTAGGTGGGATAGATAACTGATTGCCGTGCCTACCGGCACGTATGGATGGATGATTGATTGATCACTCAATGGTTGAACGTTTGTTTTGGAAGTTTATTCGTTACATTTCACATCAACCACCTTCCATCAAGAATGGTGGTGATTGAAAATTTCCTTTAACATTTCCATCTTGATTGGAACGACTCCGACTTCTTCACATACTCTCCCTGCAGCCAGGTTTGCGATTGTGGCTGATTCTTCAGGAGTCGCGCCAGCTAAATCGGTCAGTGTATATACAGATATTACCGTGTCTCCCGCACCGGAAACATCATGAACAGCTCTCGCTTGGGTCGGAATTTTAAAATCACCCTCATCAGTGATTAGAAGCATCCCTTCAGCTCCTTCTGTAATTAACACATGATCAGAGTTTAATTTTTTACGTAAATCCTCACCGGTTTTTGGACAAACACCTCGAACCATTGATTTACTAAACTCTAAAGCATTGGGTTTGAATAATCTTATGTTTCGGTATTCAAAAAAATGATCCATTTTTGGATCAACATAAACAGGAACATTTTGATTAGAAGCTAAAGACAGAATCTTTTGAATCAAGTCTTTTGATAATAAACCTTTGTTATAATCTGCTATAATAATTCCATCTACTTGAGAAATAATCGATGAAATGTAATTTTGTATAGATTTACCGGAATCTTCAGATACACTTTCCAGAGATTCCATATCTGTCCGAACCACTTGCTGACCTTGAGCGATTACTCGCGTTTTTACAGTTGTGTCCCGGTTTTCATCCTTAACAATTCCGTTTATGTTTATGCCCTTTTCAGATATAATATTTAATAATTGTTCACCTTGAATATCCTCACCAACTACTCCGGCCATCGATACTTTTGCTGAAAGGGATGAAAGATTCCATGCAACATTGGCAGCTCCGCCGGGATTATGAGTGATATATTCAATGGATACTACAGGTACAGGAGCCTCTTGCGAAATCCGATTTGCTTTTCCCCACATGTATGAATCCAGCATTAGATCACCAATAACCAGAACATGTTTTTTGGCGAATTGGTCAGCCAATTCCTGAAATTTTTCTATTTTCATAAATCTAATCTGTTTGCTTCAGGGATTCAGATGGCAAAATCAATGCCAAAACGAGATATAATAAAATTCCAATTCCAGCACTCATAACAGTTGCATATATCCAAATAAATCGTATGAAAACGCCATCAACGTTAAGCGATTCAGCAATTCCACCACATACACCGGCAATTTTGCGATCTCTTTCAGATAGGTGAAGCGGCAGACCGGTTCCACCGTTAATCATCGCAGATATATCATTTCGTTTTGAATATAATAAATAAAGGCCAAATCCAAGGATTGACATTGCAAGTAAAAGATTAATACCACTATCCCAGAATCGCGACCATACCATTCTTAAGAGTTCATTATGCTGAAAGAAAAGAATTAATCCGACAAATACCAGCAATGCTCCCCATAAAATTGTTTTATCATTCTTTAGTATAGACATTTGATTTCGATTTTCCCTGGGTCTTTCATACTCATCCGGAATAATGACTATTGCCAAAATGTAAGCAAAAATTCCGGACCCGCCAAAAAGGGTGAAAAATATCCAAACTAATCGAACCAATGACGGATCGACGCTAAAGTATTCGGCAAATCCACCGCATACACCGGAAAGGATTCGATCTTTATGCGTGCGATATATATGTTTCATAAGTATTAGAATTTAATATAAAGAACCCATTGATAAACCTATTGCACAAATTAAAATAATTAAAATTCCATCCGCCAGCAGGTGCAGGAATCAGGCAAATTTTATCTCTTTTTTCTTCACACATAAGGTATATCAAAGGATTCTATGAATTGTAAAATTACTTACAGTTTCATATTATCTTAATCGTATGTGTAATTTATCTATTTGACTTTTTATGATAGGGGCGACTAATTCTTTTTTGACTCCCGGAGCGGACTTTTGCAATATGTCCTTTATCCAGAAACACCATTACAGATGCCAGTTGTTGAATTCGTGTCCTTTCCGTTCCAGACAAAATAATGGTCGTTCCAAGATTCCGGTTCATATTTTTCAAACGTCGACTAATATCACGTTCCATATCATTATCCAGAAATGCAGCATAATTATCTATAATCAATACTCTTGGATCACTTTCAATTGCATCAATCATTTTAACCCATGAAATCTCACCATTGGATAAAGTTGACATGGGTTGATTCCACATGAATTGTCGATAACCTGCATTGAAGTATTTTTTTTGTATTGTTTCAGCACGTTTGCCGTGTTTAGCGGAGAAATACTTTGAAACATGTTCATGTCCCCTTTCCCCACTCATACTGATATATTTTATTTCTTTGGGGGGATTGATCTTACCAAGCCAATTTGTTTTAAACTCCTGCTTATCATAGATGAGGTGACCCTCAGTGGATTTTTCTAATCCGGCAAGGTGCCACAATAAAGATGATTTCCCGGAACCAACCGGACCAATTATACCATAAATAGTCCCTTTATGGATTTGTAATTTCCCTATCTGGAGAATATTACGACCGTTATAAACCTGCTTTAGGTTATTGATTTCATAAATAAGCGTTTTTTTATTCATCACTCTTTCCTTTCATTGAGCGATGAATCGTCGGTCTTATTAAGAGTGGCTTTCTTCTTCTAAAAAACGTTCAGCATCGATGGCAGCCATACAACCGCTGCCGGCAGCGGTAATTGCTTGGCGATAATAAGAATCCTGGACATCGCCACAGGCAAAAACACCTTCGATGTTTGTCGCTGAATTTCCATTATTTGTAACAATATATTTTTTCTGATCTAAGTCTAATATATCCTCAAACAAACTTGTATTGGGGAAATGACCAATAGCCATAAAAATACCATCACACGTTTCTTCCCTTGTTTCATTTGTGACAGTATCTTTTAATATTGCACTAGTAACTCCGGTATCAACAGTACCATTTATTTCTACAATAACAGAGTTCCAGATTACATTGATTTTTGGATTATCAAATGCACGTTGTTGCATGATTTTGGAAGCTCGCAGTTCATCTCTTCGATGAACAATGTTTACTTCAGAGGCAAATTTTGTTAAAAAATTTGCTTCCTCTATTGCAGAATCACCTCCGCCTACAACGAGCACTTTTTTATCTTTAAAGAAAAAACCGTCGCAAGTAGCACAAGCTGAAACACCATGTCCCATCAGTTTAGATTCTGATTCAAGACCTAATAAACGTGCTGTTGCACCTGTTGCTATGATAATGGTCTTTGTGGTGTATTCTTCATCGCCAACCCATATTTTAAATGGACGTTTGCTGAAATCCACCTTGGATACATGTTTAAAATAACACTTTGCACCGAAGCGTTGTGCTTGTTTGCGAAACAGGTCCATTAATTCAGGACCCATAATACCATCAGGAAATCCGGGATAATTTTCAACATCTGTTGTGATTGTCAGTTGACCGCCAGGTTGACTCCCCTCGAATACAAGGGGTTGCAAATTTGCTCTTGCAGCATAAATGGCTGCAGTCAATCCAGCTGGCCCGGACCCGATAATAATGACCTTACGATTCATGATTTATACTAATTTAATTTGTTAAAGAACTGCGTCTAATCGTTTTGTTATTTCCTGCTTTGGAACGGCACCCACAATCGAGTCTACGACTCCACCGTTATTGAATATTAGCAGGTTGGGAATACTGGTAATGCGATATTGCATTGCAATTTGGTTACTGATGTCAACATTCACTTTACCAACTTTCACTTTACCATCATAGTCACCAGCGATTTCTTCAACCACCGGACCTATCATTTTGCAGGGGCCGCACCATTCAGCCCAAAAGTCTACCAAAACAGGTTTATCAGACTTTACGACCTCTGCATCAAAATTTGAATCTGTAAATTCGTATACATTTTCTGCCATATTTACTCCAAATGAGTCTTAATTCATAAAAAATAAGTTTTTCAATTTAGAGCTAATCAATCATGCTGTTAAATATTTATTTGCTCTTTATCAGATTATAATTCAATTAATCAGGAAGTATTTTCAAGAATCCTAATCCATTTTCCATTATGTTCTGACCCACCGATTTCAAGTTGTGTTACCCGCTTTCCATGGAGCAATAATACCGTTTTGAATAGCTTGCCTGCCATCCCCCGGACAGCTAAAATATCACTTCACAACTTCAATTAACACACTACCGTTAACTTCATCCGGGATTCGTGCGCCAACCATTCTGGCAATCGTAGGAGCAATATCTACAGTAGCAACCATACGATCGACTTTTTGTGAATCTATATTAATATTTGAAAAAATAATTGGTACATGCGTATCATAATCATAGGGTGAACCATGAGTAGTGCCAAACGGATACTTTGAACAATAATTCTTTTTTATAACCAGGATCACATCAGGGCTTTTTTCCGGATGAATCATATTTCTCATTCGTCTTGAAAATGAATCATTCCCTTCTAATTTTAAAATATTCTCTCTGGTCATTATTTGATCAATGGCATTCATGTCAGCAAGTTCAGTCTTGATAATTCCCAATGTGATCGTTTTCTGTGCTTCAGAATAATCAGAAGGAAAATAAAATCCACCAGCTACATATTTGATTTCATTGTTTGTTCGTTTATAAATAATGTCCAATTTTTTATTAAAAACATCTCCATTTAATCTACCCGCATCGATTCCGATGGACTGTAAATATTCAGGAAGAGGAATAGCTCCATGATCAGAACTTAAAACAAAATTCACATTTTCTAACCCCACAGCAGAATCAATATTTTTGATAAATTTCATTAAGTATTTATCCAGACGCAGGTAATAATCCAGCAATTCATGGGAATGAGGACCGTATTCGTGGCCAATCCAGTCTGACATGGAAATACCAACACCTAAATAATCAACATGACTATCTTTTCCCAGATCTTCATTTCTTATTAAAATATCAGCTAATTCAAGTACTGTTTTATCGAACCAAGGTGTTGCTCCGATAAACCGGTTCACTTCCTCCAATGATTTGCTTTTTAAACTAACCGGCAATGTGGGTGAATAAGGATCATTATCAAATACATCTGATTCACCATAAAAATTGTCATCAGTACCGTATTTTTTATAAAATTCAGGTTCAGCCGCATGATCCCAAATGGAGTCACGATATACAGAAAAATCCAGGTTCGCATTGTATTCTACTAACCAGTCGGGAAGTTTATCAGCGTAGAAATCAGATGATATAAAAGAACCTTTCCAATTATAATAGATTGCCAAATCAGCATTTTTCCCACCCAAATAAACAGCAGCCCTATCCTTTCCGGCCACAGTAAACACTTTTGATTGTGGATCTTTTTCCTTCATCCAATCACCGATGGCAGTCGCATCAGTTTTCCGATAGGACCTGGCATCTCCTTCTCCGCCGATAGGTTTAGCGATAGGATCTTCTACACAGTAGACAGTTTTTCCCAATTCACGAACAAACCAGGAATTCGCTAAAACTCCTGCCGGTCCCGGATATCGACCGGAACCCAGAACAAAATGTCCCGGGCCTGTTTTTGTATTGGCGTGTTCATGATGAGCATTTCGAAATTCAATACCGTGATCCAGCAGCCATCTGAAACCACCATTGAATTCACCTTCAATACGCTGAAAGAATTCTCCCGGAAGTTGATCAATTACAATGAATACAACTAATTTAGGATTATTGGGAATTTTCATACCTGAACATGGTAAGAACAAAAAAGCTGCCAGTGGCAGCCACAAATACTTTTTCATTATTTCACCTTTAAGAATCGTCGCTTGCCAACTTTGATAACTATTTCATCTCCTGGAGTGAGTGTACGATTAATATCGATACATGTTTTTCCGTCCAGCTTCACTGCATTCTGCTTTATTAACCGGCGAGCCTCGCCTTTACTTTTTGTTAAACCTGCATCCGCTATGACATCAACTAACAATAGATTTTCCTCTAAAATATATTCGTCTATTTCGTTTGGAATGTCTTTATTAACAACCACTTGATTAAAATGCTGCTCCGCATTTAAGGCAGTTTCTTCATCGTGGTATAATTCAACCAATGCTTTGGCTAATTCTCTTTTAATATCTCGTGGATTTGTTTTACCATCGGAAAGTTTCCGCTCAATTTCTGCAAGTTTTATTTCATCCGCATCCACTGCCAAACGAAAATATTTGACAATCATATCATCATTAATAGACATGATTTTTCCGTATTTATCTTCGGGAGAGTCCAAAAGTCCAATATGATTTCCGTATGACTTGGACATTTTTTCCACACCATCAGTTCCTTCCAACAATGGCATAGTGATAATACACTGGGGTTCCTGTCCGTATTCTCGCTGCAAATCCCGACCGACCAATAAATTGAACTTCTGATCTGTGCCTCCGAGTTCAACATCCGCATGCAATTCCACAGAATCCATTCCCTGAGCGAGTGGATAGAGGAACTCATGCAATGAAATAGGGATTTCTGATTGATATCGTTTGGTAAAATCATCCCTTTGCAGCATTCTGGCCACTGTATATTTACTTGCCAATTCAATAACATCACTGAAACTCATCGTATTCAACCAATCAGCATTATATACAATCTTAAGTGAATCAACATCAAGTATCACTTTAGCTTGTTCAACAAAAGATTCAGCATTCGCTTTTGTTTCTTCCAGTGTCAAATTCGGTCGTGTTTTATTGCGACCTGACGGATCACCGATCATTGCTGTGAAATCACCTATCACCAAAATAGCCTGATGACCCAAGTCCTGAAAATGCCGCATTTTTCGTAAAACAACACCATGACCTATATGAAGGTCGGGCCGGCTCGGATCACAGCCTAATTTGATAATCAAGGGCTTATTATTATTTTTTGATCGTTCGAGCTTGGTAAGCATTTCTTTTTCAGGAATAATTTCCTCCACCCCTCTTTTGATCAATTCCAGTTGTTTATCGATAGAATTAAAGCTCATCTTCTCCTACTCATTTCTCTTTCAGTGTCTCGTTTAATATCCCGTTCTTTAATAACTTCTTTTTTAGCATATTGACGTTTCCCTTTAACGAGAGAAATCTCAACTTTGGCTTTTCCTTTTTCATTAAAATAGATCTCTAATGGAACAATCGTATGACCTTTCTGGGCAATACTCTTATATAGTTTTTGTATTTCTTTTTTATGAAGTAGCAAACGTCGTTTTCTCAAAGGCTCATGGCCGGAATAACCCGTGTGTGAATATGCACCGATATGCATACTCAGTAAGTATGCTTCACCGTCTTGCACAGTCACGTATGATTCTTTAATGTTCGCCTTTCCTTCGCGCAAGCTTTTCACCTCGCTGCCGACCAGTTCGATTCCGGCCTCAAAACGATCAAGAATATGATAATCATGAAAGGCCTTTTTATTCCGTGCAATAACTTTAATATCCATATGTAGAAATTCGACGGTTAAAATAGGAAATTTTGGTATGGGTATACAAGTTTAAACCTTGCAAAGATTCGACGATAAACGTTAATATCGCGGGCTATTTTATTGCCCGGGTGGCGGAATTGGTAGACGCGCTAGGTTCAGGGTCTAGTGTCCTTATGGATGTGCTGGTTCGACTCCAGTCCCGGGCACGCTGAAATGTATTACGTTTATGTTCTACGAAATAAAGTTAATAATTATCGATACATTGGACATTGTGAAAATATTCCTTTACGTTTGAAAGACCATAATTACGGTAAAGTGAAATCCACTAAAGCATTTAAGCCCTGGCATTTAGTGCACTACGAAGAATTCAAAACAAGAGATGAAGCCATTGTCAGGGAACGTTTCTTAAAATCTGGAATTGGACGGGAATGGCTGGATTCACATGGCATTTGAGTGCTGGTTCCCTGCCTGTCGGCAGACAGGGACTCCAGTCCCGGGCACGATTTGTAAAATGTAATTATTTAAACCTAAATTAAGCGATTCTGTAAAACAAAAGAGAAGAATCGCTCAATTTAGGTTAAACGTAATTCTAAAATAAATAAAAAAAAGATTGTTCAATCTATTACCACATCTGTCCAAGACGTTTGTAAAAATGAAATAATTACCCCGTCATTTATGGCGGGG
>CAJVYU010000088.1 GCA_913009735.1 uncultured Fidelibacterota bacterium | reverse complement strand
ATGAGGAGGGCGTGGGATTTTCTTGATAATTGAAAGTATGTTTTGATTTTTTTTCTTTTTTTTTTCAAGCAGAAGACGGCATACGAGATAAAGGAATGTGACTGGAGTTCAGACGTGTGCTCTTCCGATCTCCGCATGCGGTCATATCGCTCAATTATTAGGAAATAAGATAGAGGGGAATTCTATTGTAGATTATTTCTCTGCCGGTCTTTTGCATGATATCGGAAAATTAGTTTTATATAAACTGGATGAGTCTTTATACAATGAAGCATATATATTTTCTGTAAAAAATAATATTAATAGTCGACAAGGTGAAGAAGAATATTTTGGAATAAACCATACAGATGTCGGATACTGGATTGCAGAAAAATGGGGTCTTCCATCTAATTTATCTTTTTCTATTGGGTTCCACCATAAACCTGAAGTTATCAAGGATCCAGATGGAGAAAAACATGCGGCAATTATACAATTAGCGGATTTAGTATCGAATTTCAGTCAAATGGATTTTGGCACAGAATTTGTGCATTCGATACCAAAAGATGAATCAGCGTGGGGTATACTGCAACAATATAACAATGATTTAGAGGGAATGGATTTTGAACGGTTTGTAATGGGTATCCAGGATGAAGTTTC
Organism: uncultured Fidelibacterota bacterium; assembly: GCA_913009735.1. Classification (GTDB taxonomy): domain Bacteria; phylum Fidelibacterota; class Marinisomatia; order Marinisomatales; family TCS55; genus JADFRD01. The sequence continues at coordinate 12,807 of CAJVYU010000088.1, read as the reverse complement.
AGAAATACAAAAAATTGTGCAAATGATGAAATCATGATGGTGAGTACAGAAAAATTATCCACGGTTACTTTTATTAAACTACGTGATTTTATCTATGAAAAAAGTGGAATATTTTTCGCTGAAAATAAACTATACTTATTAGAAAACCGAGTCGGAAGACGGTTGCGTGCTTTGGATAAAGAAACTTATGAAAACTATTTGGTCTTTATTACAAAAGGGGGTGGGAATCGAGAAGAATTGAATTTTTTATATAATGAAATAACCATTAATGAAACCTACTTTTTTCGGTATTCAAAACAATTAGATTTTTTTACAAAGCAACTTTTACCAAATTTGTTAAAAGAGTGCCAAGAGCAAGGTAATAATACAATTCGAATTTGGAGTGCAGCCTCTTCTTCCGGGGAAGAATTATATACGATCGGGATGCTGATAAAAGAAGAAATAAATGGTGCCATGACAAATTGGTCTTTTGATTTACAGGGGACAGATATCAGTAAAAGGATATTGGAAAAAGCACAAAACGGCTGTTATACAAAAAATTCATTTCGCGGGGAAGCACCGACCTATTACAAATCTAAATATTTTACCATTGACGGAAATAATTTTCGCCTTAAGGACTCGATAAAAGATATGGCCTCTTTTGGTTATTTAAATTTAAACGATCATTTTAAAACCAGGTCCATGCGTGACATGGATTTTATTTTTTGCCGAAATGTGCTCATATATTTTGATGAAGAAATGAAGAAACAAGTTGTGCATGCGCTGTATGGAGTTTTGAACCATGGCGGTTACCTATTTCTGGGTGAAGCAGAATCTCTTCATGGTGTGAGTTCAGCGTTTAAAGTAGAGCATTTCCGAGGTGCATTTGTGTACAAGAAGGAATAGAATGGGAAAAAAGAAGAAAATATTAGTGGTAGTTGATTCACCAACCATTCAAAAATTTTCATCTTTTCGTCTGAAGATGATTGATTTAAATGTTTCATTTGTGAAAGATGAAATGCAAGCAGTTGAAATGTTATCGATGTATCGATTTGACCTTCTGATTGTTGACTTGAATATGTCAAATATGGATGGTATTGCTTTTGTGAAAACAGTTCGGTTGTCAGAAAATTATGCAGACGTACCATTAAAAATTCTTACATCAGAACAGAGTCCGAAAGCTATGGAGAAAAACATTCTATTTGGTGCGGATGTCTATTTACATAAGCCTATCGATAGAAAAATAATTCAAAATGAAATTATTAAACCATTTTTAAAATTAGGAGTTAAAAGTGAAACAAGTCATATTAGTAGCTGGTGATTCTTCCACCGTTCGGAAGTTTGTATCCTTCAGTCTTAAAATGAGTGACTTCACAGTAATCACGGCTGGAGATGGTATGGATGCATTGGAAAAAATGTCCCAGACTCATGTGGACCTCGTTATTGTGGATTTGAATATGCCTAATATGGACGGATTTGAATTGATTGAGAATATCCATGATTCAGATGATTATGCAGAATTACCCGTCGTCATTTTATCATCTGATCGGGGTGAAGTGTCCAAGGAACGCGGAAAGAAAGTGGGCGCAGACGTGTATCTGGAAAAACCTTTTGATGCTAAAATGATTCAGTATCAAGTATCAAAATTTTTATATAATGAATAAACAAGTGCATGATATATTTGCAGGATACCAGCTATAATTCAACCTTCGGAAGGAATTTGGAATGAGTATGTATGACCAACTGACTGGTATGGATGAAATCCTTGATGATTTCGCCATTGAGATGAATGAGCTAATCGAACAATTGGATGAAGATTTGCTTGTTTTAGAAAATGGCGCAACGGATGAAATTGTGAATCGCGTTTTTCGTGCATTCCATACTATAAAGGGAACAGCCGGCTTTTTATATTTTGAACAATGCCAGGAATTAGCCCATGTGGCGGAAAATGTTCTAGACCAAATTCGGAAAAATGAACTTGATCCAAATGCAGATATCGTTGACTCTTTACTTCATACCATAGATTGGTTCCGCAGTTTCATTAACCATGTTCGTGACCGTGATGAACATGATGAACCAATCAAATCTTTAATTGTGGAATTAAAAAATTACAATGGGCATTCCAATGGATCCGTGGATAATTCTGTGGATCGAGATGTAAAAAAGGATACTAATCCTACAAAGTCATCCAAAGAAACTATTAATATAAATGTCCCGGAAGAATTGGTTACGGAATTCATTAATGAATCCCGGGAACAACTTGAATTTCTTTCAGCCGATTTATTGAGTCTGGAAATTGAACCGGACAATCAGGATTTGGTAAACAACCTGTTTAGGGCTTTCCACACCTTAACGGGGAACAGTGGATTGCTTGGACTTGAACAGTTTTCAATAGTAGCTCATAAATCAGAAGACATTTTAGGATTGGTCAGGGATGAAAAACTTGTTCCTGAAAGACATACTATTGATGCATTACTGGCCGCTGTAGACTGGATGAAACTATTGATCGATGAAGTTGAAAATGACTCTGTTTCTACTCATAACATTGACAATATAATGGATGGGTTGGAGATGGAATTGGGTGATAAAACGAAAAAGGGGAAGTCCATTACGTCTTCAAGAGAAAAATCATTTCTCAAAACCGTTAAATCAACAACGAAAAAAGAACAATCTAAAAACGGTGAGACAGTTTCCAAAAAACGCATTGAACAGACCATCCGTGTTGACGTAGAACGGTTGGATAAACTCGTGAATTTGGCTGGTGAACTGGTATTGGAAAAAAACAGGTTATTACAGGTCAGCCGTGATATAAATGCTAAATACAATGGGGATGAAGAAGTTGGTCAATTGGACAGTGTAAATAATTCCATGGGCTTTATCACCACAGAAATACAGGAAGGTGTGATGCAAATGCGTATGCTGCCCATTGCCACTGTTTTTCGAAAATTCCCCAGATTGGTGAGAGACCTTGCCCGTGACAAAGGCAAAGAAATCACGCTTGACATAAAAGGGGAAAAGACAGAGCTGGACAGATCTGTCATTGAAGCCATTGTGGACCCAATGGCGCATTTGTTACGGAATGCAGTTGACCATGGTGTTGAAACACCGGATGTTCGAGAGGAAGCCGGCAAATCGCGGCAAGGGACCATTGGGTTAAATGCCTATCAGGAGGGAAACCATATTGTTATTACCATTTCAGATGATGGTGCCGGAATTGACCCGGCTAAAATTACCCGTATAGCACTTGAAAAGGGTGTAATAAATGAATCTGAATTAGATATTATGTCAGAGAATGATAAAATAAATCTCATTTTTAAACCCGGATTCAGTACAGCTGAAAAAGTGACTGATGTCTCCGGACGTGGCGTAGGAATGGATGTGGTTCATACCAATATCGCAAAACTTAACGGCACTGTCCAAATCGATTCGACTGTTGGACAGGGTAGTATATTTACCATAAAGCTTCCCTTAACGCTGGCTATCATGAATGGAATGGTTGTTCAGTCTTTTAATGAACATTATATCATCCCTATTACAGCCATTTCAGAAACTATGCGTTATAATGAAAACCTGGTCTCAAAAATAAGAGGTAAAGAGGTACTCAATCTACGTGAATCAGTGATTCCTCTGATTCAACTACATGAGGTTTTTAATGTCGCAAAGACAGAAGACGTGGCTTTTTATATAGTTGTAGTACAAGTGGCAGAGAAAAAATTGGGTATTGTTGTCACGGGTCTGCTTGGACAGGAAGAAACTGTCGTGAAGCCGTTGGGTAAAGCCCTGGGAAAGGTGAAGAACATGGCTGGCGGCACCATCCGTGGGGACGGGAGAGTTTCACTCATTCTGGATATACCGGAATTAATAAAAACACAATTAGGATGAATTATTGGAAAAAAGTATGATAAACGCGGTAATTATAGATGACTCTGCATTTATGCGTAAAGCTCTGGAGATTATGCTGGAATCAGACCCGGATATTAAAGTAATTGGTACGGCAAGAGACGGCGAAGAAGGATTTGAAAAAGTTAAAGAACTTCGTCCTGATGTAGTGACACTGGATATTGAAATGCCCAGAACCAATGGACTGGAATGTTTGGATATGATCATGAAGGAAGTCCCAACGCCAGTTATGGTTGTCAGTTCTCTTTCAACTGATGGAGCAGAAATCACGTTAGATGCACTAGATCACGGAGCAGTGGATTTCATTTCAAAAACACAATCCTTTGTAGCAATTGATATCACGAAAATAAAGGAAGATTTGCTTCGTAAGATAAAAACAGTTGCTCGAAAAAATTCATTTAATAGTCAATTTCGCCGAGAAATAGCACTTAAAAAACGTGCAGCCAGAGTTAATAATGTGAAAACACAAAAAGCAGAAACAATGTTTTCAATCGGAAATGGAATTAAGTGTGTTACAATCGGAGTTTCCACTGGTGGGCCGCCTGTTGTGCAATCTATTTTAAGTGCATTACCAAAAGATTTCCCAACTCCGATTATGATTGCACAGCATATGCCGAAAGAATTCACCAATTCATTTGCTAATCGGCTGAATTCTCTTTCAAACATTACCGTAGTTGAAGCAAAGACCGGCGATAAACTGGAACGGGGTGTGGCTTATGTTGGCCGTGGCGGTAAACATTTGGTTATTGAACGTCAGGGCGTAAATGTGTACACACGATTAACGAATACACCATCGGACCTTTTATATTTCCCATCAGTCGATGTGCTGGTGTCGTCTGCAGTAGATGTATATGGTTCCGGAACACTGGGTGTTCAGTTAACAGGAATGGGGAAGGATGGGTTGTTAGGCATGAAGGAACTATATAAAAAGGGTGGGAAAATTTTAACGCAGAACGAAGAAACTTGTGTGGTCTATGGAATGCCAAAAGCTGTTGTTGATGCAGGTATTGCAACAGCTGTACTATCAGTTAATGGTATAACAAATGCCATAAAAGCAATTGGAAAAAATTAATGACAGTTAAAAAAGTTCTATTTGTGGAAGATTCACCCACGATGAGACGCATCATTATGAATGCTTTACAGAATATTGGATTTTCCGATATTATAGAGGCTGAAAATGGGGTGGATGCCCTTGAGAAAATTAATGGATATAATGTTGATTTAATATTAACAGATTGGAATATGCCGGAAATGAACGGTGAGGAACTAGTAACTAAATTACGGAACAGCCAAAATTATAAATCAACACCTATTGTGATGATTACTACACGTGGAATGAAAGAAGATGTGATGGCAGTAGTGAAACTGGGTGTCAACGGTTATATCGTAAAGCCGTTTACACCGGAAGTATTAAAACACAAACTTGATACCATTTTAGATAAGGGATAGGATATTATTATGAAACAAATGGACAATATTGAAGAAATACTGAATAAAATTGAAGAGATGCGGGGCTTTTTTAAAGTGGGTGATGATGTCATTCCATTCCTGGGGGACATGTTTGTTTTCGTAAGAGATATCATGCCGCTTATGACGGAAATAAATACATCTCTGCATGATAGTAATCGGAAATTACCCACTGCATACGATAAAATTATATCTGCTACAAACACAACTGAAATGGCAACCCATGAAATACTTGATAAGTTAGACAATATATCCAACATATTGCCGGAAGTCCAAAATGGAGATACAGAAAAAGTTGCTGAAGTACAAAATGATATTAATGATATTATTCTTGCATTACAGTTTCAAGATATAACATCCCAACAGCTGGAGCATGCAAACAGGATACTGGATGCAATCAATGAAAAGTTTATTAATTTGTTCAATTCAATTGACAGAGTCAAAATGAGTACACCGGTAGGGTCAAAAATAGTTCAGACTATTGAGAGTAACGGGAATGACGAACAAAAGAAAAAGGAAGCGAAGGCTTTTGAAGATAAAACTGAAGATATTATGCGACATAATACAGAAATATCCCAGGATGATATTGACGCATTATTTGGATAGAAAAATATTCAAATTAAAATGATAAAAAAAGAAACTAAAATAACACAATTACTACCAGAAGAGTCACGTTCTCAAAAAAATATGATAAAGGGCAATACTTTACGACAAAACTCACCTAGAAAACTGGTAATAAAAGAACTTCCTGTTTTTAAAGACGAAGTATCCCACGGTTCTATTGTTGAACCGATAATGGAAAATGGATTGGTTGTAGGGATATACCATCATTGTCGTTGTGGCGGTAATACCGAAATTCGCTTTGAGCTTGAAAAATCAACTCCTGATGAAATTATAGAATCATGAGCCAGGAAATAAACATTCATATTTCCGATGATGGTATGGAAGCTTATCTTCTCACTATAGATATCTTCAACTCAAATATTTCACCAGAGGATGTTCGTATTGCAGCCAATGAAGCCGGAATTAAATATGGATTGAAGAAGGATATAGTTGAAAAAATACCATTTGTTGATTTAGAAGGCGACATATGTATTATTGCAGTTGGTAAACCACCAACGCTCAAAGACGACGGGGAATTTTTTTGGTATATAGATGTCCGCAGCCCCCTACAGCCTAAAATAAATGAATCCGGCAGAGCGGATTTTAAGATGTTGCACCAATTTGAAGAAGTGAAGCAGGGGCAGGAACTTGTGTCTAAAATACCGCCAACAATGATAGAACCGGGAATATCTGTAACAGGTGATGATATTCAATTTTTAAAAATTACATCGGATGTTCCGTACGGAAAGAATATCACTGTTTCTGATGATGGACTTTCATTAAAGGCAGAAATAGACGGCTATATCTTTTGGAAAGATGGTGTGATTCATGTTGATAATATATATCAGATTCGAGGCAACGTGGATTATCATACAGGGAATGTAATATTTAATGGAACCGTATTAATTGGCGGTGATGTAAAATCAGGATTTCGGGTTGAAGCAACCGATGATGTCTTTATTTGGGGGAACGTGGAAGCTGCTGATGTTTTGAGTAAGAATGGGAATGTTGTTATCCAATTAGGTATTGTAGGCAAAAAAAAGGCGCGAATACTGGCAGGGGGTAGTTTACGCTGCGGATACATTCAGGATGCCACTGTAGGGGTTAAGAAAAATGTCTATGTCGAGCGATATATCATGAATTCATCAGTAACCTCAGGTGGGAAAATATTTGCGGACCAGAATGAAGGATTAATCCGCAATGGCAGATTGTCTGCCGGTGAAAAAATCATTGCCAACGAAATTGGATCAGACCATGGAATATCGACCGAGGTGATAATTAGCCGAGGAAATGACAGTGGTCTGGAACCGATCAAACTGGAAATTTCAAGACAACGACTGGAACTGGAAAAGAGAGTAACTATTTTGAAAAAAAGGAGCGAATTTCTGATCCTGTTAAAAGACCGATTGCCCAATTTGTCAGTTAAAAAACGAAAGGAACTTAAATCCATTCAAAAGGAAATTGAATCAGTCCACGCATCTATTCAAGTGCTTGATGATAATCAATCTAAACACGCATTAAACAGTAATCCGGAAATGAATAGTCATGAAATTATTGTAAAGAAACTGCTGCACCGTGCGGTAACCGTAGAGATTGGACGGAGCCAATTTGTTACATCCAGCCGATTGAAATCAGTCAGGCTGTTTAAAAAAGATAAAGAAATACATATCGAATCGATCGAGAACGAAGCAGGGGAAAATCATGACATTAAATGAAACCAAACCAACCCTTTTACTGGCAGAAAATGAAGAAACCATTGTAAATCTTTTAGATCCATTTATTTCAGATTGTGGATTTTCGGTCACTAGTTTTACGGATTCTACCAAAGCAATTAAAGAAATTAAAAAGACTCATTATGACTTGATTTTAACTGATTTAATGATGCCAAACATCAGCGGAATGGATATTGTAAGGGAAGTCAAACAATCGGGTAGAGACACCAAGATTATTATTTTTACAGGATTTGCTTCTATAAATTCAGCCATTGAGGGCATACAACTAGGTGTGTATGATTATATCCGAAAACCATTAAAGCTTGATGAAATCAATATTGTGCTGAATCGAGCAAAAAACCAGCTGTATCTAGAAAGGGAAAACCATAAATTAAATAAACAGATTCAGAAAATGCTGGCAGATATGACCATGCTGTATGATATCAGCACGATTCTGTATCAGATACCTGATTTCGAAATCGCGGTTGAAATAGTATTAGATACTCTGACTGAGGGAATGAATATTGAAAATGTTGTCCTTTTTACGGACAATAATCAATCTGGCAAGTTTATTCCCCGTGTTGTCAGAGGGTTGGATGATTCCATTGTAAATAAAATCAATATTCAAAAAGATACAATCGTGAATGGTGTATCCCTGTCATTTGAAGAACAAACTGTCATAACAGAGTGTGGTAAGAGATTAAATGTATCCGGAGCGACAATTGATATGCCTGAAAACATTTCCCAGTGCATTTTTATTCCAGTTCGTTATTATAATGAAACACTTGCATTTATTGGAGTTTTACAACCTGACAGCCATATATTGGATAGTAATGAAATAAAATTACTAGCCATACTGACAACACAAATTGCCCCTGTGTTCGGTAATTTAAACAAGGGACATTCTTCATTTTTGGGCCATGAAATGGGCAGTTTGCCAATGATAAAAGCTAAAATTGAAGAAGCAAAAGCTATCGATGGTTCGGTTTCTTTTGCTCTGTTGAGAATATTTGGGGAAAGTGATACAGATTATAAAAGTCTTTCGGAAAAACTGGATGTTTTCATCAAGGATGAAACAGTGGATTTGAATCCGATTGTATGGAAAGGGATTAACTCATGGATAGTCGCCACACCGAACACAGATCCAGTGTCTCTTGAAATATCTTGTGCTGGTATACGTCAGAGAATGGAAGACACAAATTTGGATGGTGATAAAGGGAAGGTCAGCATCCAGCATGCGATTACTTCTTATCCACAGGATGGGCAATCACCGGATGAACTGTATCATTTTCTTTCTGAACGAATATTCCATGAAACAAATAAAGTAAGCATGAATTAATATTCTGCAGCTTGGAAAATCATTAGGAATACCATGCAGGAAAATGAATACATTCCCCCCCCCCAATTGTTGGGAGAAAAATGAGAAAATGATTAATAATAGGTCCCATAATAACACGTTTTCTTTGAATATTCTGATTGTTGACGATGAACAAGCCATCTTGGATATTCTCGCTACAGGATTAAAACACAAAGGACATAATTGTTTTGTTGCGTTGAATGCACAGGATGGTTTATCTATTACTGAACGCGAAAAAATTCATTTTTCTTTGTTGGATATTCGTTTACCTGATAAAAGCGGAATAGACTTATGTTCGGAAATTCGAAGAGTTAGCCCGGGGACAATTAATGTGCTGATGACAGGTTATCCGGGTATTAAATCTGCAGTAGAAGGGATGAGGCTCAGTGTATATGACTATTTGGTAAAACCGTTTCGGATTGAACAGGTTTTAGCAATTATTGACAGGGTAAAGAGAGATTTGAGTCTTGTTGGTAAAAATCATTACAATGAGGAAATGATTCGGAATCTAAAAAATGAGAACGAACAGTTAAGACAATTTATTCGTGAAAATATACCCGATGAAACCCGCCAAAGAATTCAATCACTGAAAAGATATAAAATATTAAAAATTGATAAGGAAAAAGTTGTCCAATCCTATTCAAAACATAAAAATATTCCAAGATTACCTAGGGGGAAAAGAGATTGAAATCAGTTATCAGTTATCAGTTATCAGTTATCGGTCATTAGTTATTGACCATTCTGGTAATATATTGACAATTAAACAGGTTAAAGAATTATGAAAAACATACTCGTAGTTGATGACGACCGCAGTATTCGTCATATTTTAAAAGAAGCATTACAAAGTGATACAGTTCAAGTAGAAATTGCCGCTGATAGCGTGAAAGCAATTGAAAAGATTAGACAAAATAATTATGACTTAATTATAACCGATTTAATGATGCCAGGAATGTCCGGAGTGGAAATGATGGAAAAAGCGCTAAAAACTAACTCCACATTAGGGTTTATTATTATAACAGCTTATGGAACGGTTGAAACTGCGGTGGAAGCCCTAAAAAAAGGAGCCTTTGATTTTGTAACAAAACCTTTTTCTATCTTACAAATGGAATCCCATATATCCAGATTTTTTGAATTCCAGGGATTAAAGGAAGAAAATAAATCACTAAAAAAACAGCTGTTTGATGAAGAGAAATATAGAAAGCTAATAGGAAACAGCGATGATATGAATCGAATACGCCATCAGATTAATGTAGTGGCGAAAAGTGATGCGCCTGTTTTCATTCAAGGGGAGAGCGGTACAGGGAAAGAACTCGTTTCAGAAGCTATTCATAAGAATAGTGATCGTTGTGAACAACCCTATATAAAAATTAACTGTTCTGCTATTCCTAAAGAACTCATAGAAAGCACACTTTTTGGTCATGAAAAAGGCGCATTCACCAACGCAGTTAGACAACATAAAGGATTGTTTGAAGAAGTAAATGGTGGCACCCTGCTTTTGGATGAAATCAGCGAAACACCAGTGTCAATGCAAGCCAAATTGTTGCGTGTCTTGCAAGAAGGGACATTGAATCGAGTTGGTAGTTCAAAGGAAATCAAAGTGGATGTACGGGTCATAACTACTTCTAATAGACAAATCAGGCAAGAAGTAGAAAATGGGAATTTCAGAGAGGACCTTTATTATCGCCTGAATGTTTTTCCGATAAAAGTTGCCCCATTGCGCAATCATCCGGATGACATTCCCATATTACTTGAGCATTTTCTCCGAAAACTTCAAAATAAATATAAGTTGGATAAAAAGGAACTTGCATCCGGTGTATTGAAGAATCTCTCCGAATATAATTGGCCGGGAAATGTAAGGCAATTGGAAAACTTAATGGAAAGGGCTGTTTTATATTCCGGTCAGGAACACGTCTTGACAATGGATCATTTTAATCTGGAGTCAGATGGGGATTCTCTAGAATCCTATGGAAATTTGAATTTAACGCCCATGAAGATTGCGGAAATGGAAAAACAATTGATTTATACAACTTTAACAAGCACAAATGACAATCGTACACAAGCGGCCGATATTATGGGGATAAGCGTTCGAACTCTGCGAAACAAGTTGCATCAATATGAAAAAGATGGAGATCCAACCTTCACTGTAAACGAAGCAAATTGATTTTAACCTTACCAATAGTTTCATGCTTTCGAATAGAATTCGTCTGGAATATATTTCCTACTACTGTGACAATTTTTCTAATTAATGGAAATTAAATTTGGATAGTATCATTAGCTTCTAAATTCTATAAATTGTATTATATATGAAGATACAGAAATATAAAATATAATTATCTAATCTAAAATTCGTCATGGCACATTAATTGATTAAGGAGATGTGTCATGATAAATAAAATTTTCGAATCAAACCAAAGCCGCCTGATCAAGCGGGCTTTAGATGTATATCAAAAGCAGCACGAGGCCATTTCAAAAAATGTTGCTAATACAAACAGTAAGGGGTATAAACGGATCAATACTGATTTTTCCCATGAACTGGAAGTGGCAAAGACATCGCGTATAAAAACAAGCGATTCAAGGCATATCTCAAGGGGGATTCCGCAGGAATCATCTGGTCCTGTAAATGGGGAAAATAGTAAAAGCGTTGATCTTACAGAAGAAATGGCCCATCTCGCTGAAAATCAAATTAAATATGAATTTGCTACCCGTATCCTGAATCGCATGTATCGGGGTATCAGTACCAGCATTACCGGACGAATTAGATAATAGGATTTAAATATGGAAGTAAGAGGAATATTTTCAACATTAAGAACAACACTCACCGGCATGTCCGCTCAAATGAAGCGGATGAATATCATTTCTGAGAATATTGCCAATGCGGAAAAAATGCCAGATGAAAATGGTAATATCTATAAACGGAAAGTGGTGGTTCAAAATTCAGTAAATGCAGGTCCATCTGGTAGTTTTGGTGATCAAATGCGTTTGCGGTTGCGTCGTTCTAATGGGGCACATTTTGGTAACAGTTCTAAAGACTATTCATTTTCTGGTAAACCAAACACCGATACAATTGAAGTTAAAGAAATCAATGATATCAAAACTGTTTTTGATCCAGGTCATCCATTGGCAGATATTGATGGATTTGTAAAAATGCCCAATGTGAACATGATAGAAGAAATGGTGGATATGGTTGCTGCCAGTCGGAATTATGAAGCAAATGTAAGCGTGATGACTGCTGCAAAGAATATGGCCAAGAAAGCGATGGAAATATAAACAGGAATTAAATGGATATAACGACACCACATATCAATTCTTATTCAGCTTTAAATGCGTATACACAGCAATACGAACAAGCTGGTCGGCAAATAGCATCACCTGATGTTGTAGAGCAAGAAGGCACATTATTTCAGGAAGAAATGATGATGCAGGAAAATTTTCAACTAGAACCCCGAGGAAAAGCAATTTTGAATGGGAAAGAAAAAGCGACACTTCATGCGCTTTTCGGCGCTGAAAAACCCAGCGAAATGACACTTTATGGACGCACAAAATTACAACACATTTACACGGGACAACTCTTGGATATAAAAGGATAGGATTACGAATGACTATGATTAGATCGGAAGAGCGTCGTGTAGGGAAAGAGTGTAGATCTCGGTGGTCGCCGTATCATTAAAAAAAAAAAGAAAAACACAATGAAAGTGATAGAAAATGCTGCAATAAAAATATTGCCAGCTACACAATGAGTCTTGAACAGACGCCTAGACAGTCGTGTACAACTGCTACAGACACAGTAGA
>CAJVYU010000087.1 GCA_913009735.1 uncultured Fidelibacterota bacterium | reverse complement strand
AAAACGTAAATATGTAATTTGTTTGTATTACGTTTTACATATTTACGTTTTATCGTCATTAGCAATCCAAATATTAATGTGACTCATTCACAAAATTACGAAGCTGGTGAATTAATCAAGTTAATAAGAACTACAAGAAAGCTTGTTTTTTGGAATGCATCAACCACCTGCCTCGTAGCGGAGCGTACTGGGGTGTTAATACATGGATTGACACGGTCAATCCACTCCAAAGTATACAATTTGACGAAAAATAGGGATAATTCCATATTGTAACTCACTTCAAAACCGGTCTATACAAGATATTTTCTAATTTGCACAACGGGTTAGTATACTGCTACATGGCGATTATTAATAACAGAATAACAGCCACAGGACAACGTGTCCTGTTGAAAAGGATTTATGATAACAAAATTTACTTTGGCGGGACGCATCGTCTCGACGTTACAGATTTAAAATATCATTAATATCCCCTGTCGTAATAGATTGATTTTGATACCAAATTAAATGTAATTAACTTTGAAAAATTGATGAATTGCATAAATCATTTCGGGAAAGCTTTTTCTGTCTGTCTGACCCTTATCTTTTTTAACCCTAACACGGTCTTCAGTCAGACACAGGAAGAAATAGTAGGAAATGTCAGGGTTCAGGTTCTATCACCTACGTTGGTACGACTAGAACAAAAAGGACCGAATGGATTATTTGAGGATCGTAAAACATTTCATATAACCGAGCGCGCAAATTGGCCGGGGGCTTATGTGATAAGAGATTCCATCGCCGGTTATGTTTTAATCAAAACGCCTGACTTCACTGTGAGAGTGCCATCCAACGCTCATTCACTTGATGAAATTGTAATCACCGAGCCTGATGGAACCGAGCTTTGGACTATGCCGACTGATGCTGCTTTCTTTTCAAATAATCGAATGTGGATCCCCCACCCAAATTCTCAGACAAACGTGTGGGCATTTGCAGATACTCCCCGTTATGTGCCGGCCGCTTGGGGGTACAATCTTGCACCGGTAGGAAGTCCTGACAATGATGTTAATGGCTGGGACCTCAATAACCATGCGCCGGATGTGTATGTTTTCCTGCCAGGGGGAGATGGTCGAAAACTGCGAAGTGAGTATTTGCAGTTAACCGGAAGAACTGAGTTAATACCGTTATATGCCCTGGGAGGCTGGGATAGCCGTTATTATGCATATACACAGCAGGAAGCTTTGGATAAAATCGATACATACAGAACAAAAAATATTCCCCTGGATGGTTTTGTTGTCGATACGGATTGGCGAATTGGTGCCTCCATTGGGTATAATGTAAATACCGGTCTGTTTCCCGATATGGAGGGCTTTCTTTCTAGTGCTCATAACAGACATGTTAAGATTATGTTCAACGATCATCCGGAACCCCAAGCGGACGCGTTAGATCCCGTAGAAGTAGATTATCGTAATACTGGTTTACGTGGAAAATTCGATATTGGATTAGATGTCTGGTGGTATGACAGAAATTGGTATACCAGTATCGGACCGCCCGATGGGATCAACAAAGAAGTATTCGGCATGTACATATATCACTGGATTACCCAAGATTATTTTCCCGACAGACGACCGTTCATAATGGCGAATGTAGACGGGATTGACAATGGGAATCTTAATAGCGCGCCTAATATTGCCGCACATCGTTACTCTATGCAGTGGACCGGCGATACGTATTATTATTTTAACTCTTTAGAAAATGAAGTGAGGAATGCAGTATTCTCTGGTGTTTTTGCTCCTTTTGCTTACGTCAGTGCCGATTTAGGCGGGCATATAGGAACTCCCACAACAGAACAATATGTTCGCTGGGTTCAATTCGGAGCTCTCTCTCCTATCTTCAGGCTTCATTGTACAAAGGGTGTAACCAGGGATCCCTGGGAATATGCAGCGCCGGCTGAGGAAATGGTCCGGAAATATGTGCAAATGCGAATGCGTTTGCTGCCTGTTTTTTATACTGCAGCACGGGAAAACTACGACACCGGCGAGCCAATCATAAGACGGTGTGATCTGGACTATCCAGGTTATCCAGGCGCTGAGAGCAACGATCAATATCTGTTAGGGGAAGGGATTTTAATCGCTCCAATTATAGCTTCCGGCAACAGCAGAAGTGTATGGATTCCACCCGGAAACTGGATTAATCAGTGGACGGGCGATGTGATCAATGGTCCGCAAGTGATCACAGCGACCGTCTCATCCCTAAAGCAAATGCCGATATTTGTCAAAGAAGGAACGATTGTTCCTTTGGCGCCCGATATGCAGTATTCCAGTGAAAAAACATGGGATCCGATTACCCTGTATGTTTACCCGAACACAAGCCAAATTGCGCGGGCGGTTTTATACGAAGATGATACTTTTTCCAATGACTACAAGTCTGGGAATTATCGTAAAACCGATATGGAAGCTTCTGTGGATATTGCAACGAAGACGGTAACGGTAAGAATTGAACCTGCACAAGGAACGTTTCCAGGTGCTTTGTCAAGCCGTTCCTGGGTTGTCCGTTTGCGAAAGCCTATTGGCTGGACTGAACATCCTGAATCAATAACTGTAGATGGAGCAAATGTATCTTTTGATTATCTCGGGAGAAAGGAGAGCGCTATGCCATTCAATGTTACCGGTAGGTCTCCCGATGGAGAGGTAATCATCATTTCAGTCCCATCAACATCAGTTAATATTGAAAGAACGATTGTGATAAGTTTTTCGGCTAGCGCCCTTCCACCCAAGCCAATATGCAGTAATCCTGTCATAAAGCCCAATGGAGGAATTTTTATAGATAACGTTGAAGTCATAATAACGGTAACAGAGCCTGCTGATGCAGATGTATACTATACCCTTGATGGCACAGAACCCTCTGACTCTTCCACGCTTTATACAGGACCTATTACTCTGACAGAAACGACACATATTAAAACCCGGGTATTTGCAACGGACTATGATTCGAGTGATATTGTTGTTGCGCTCTTTAGAAAATCAGCAAACGGCGATGGACTGAGAGCTAAGTACTACAAAGGGATGAACTTTAATGATCTCTATAGTGCACAGATTGATTCGCAAATAGATTTTAATTGGGGAAGTGGTTGGCCTGCAAATCAGGTCGGCACTGATAACTTTTCTGTCAGATGGACCGGATCAGTCACTCCCTTCTTTTCGGAAACCTACACCTTTTATACCAATACTGACGATGGTGTGAGGTTGTGGATTAATGATCAACAGTTAATCGATAAATGGATAGATCAACCTGCAGCTGAATGGAGCGGGACTATCAGTCTTACAGCCGGGCAGGAATATTCAATAAAGATGGAGTACTATGAAAATGGGGGTGAAGCCGTAGCCCAGTTGAGGTGGAGATCGCAATCACAACCAAAAGAGATTGTTCCAAAAAGTCAGTTAAAATCCAAAAAGACTCTTCCAACGGAATTCAATTTTTTAAATAATAACTATCCTAACCCATTCAATGGTGAAACCACGATCCGCTTTGGAATAACGGAGCCCGGTCGGGTTTTACTGAAAGTTTACAACCTGTTAGGAGAAGAAATCGCGGTATTGGTTGACAAAAAAAGTCAAGCAAACATATATGAATTTAAATTCAACAGTAAGGGTCTTGCCTCAGGTGTATATTTTTATCGTTTTGAGACGAATAATTTTCAAGCTGTACGGAAAATGGTAGTGCTTAAATAAGGAAGGATATGATGCCGGTTATAGGTAATTATTTCTTGGTGAAGACACAAGATCATTCACGTCGCCCCATTAAAAAAACTTGACGGCCTTAAACATGGGTGTTAGATTATTAGCAAAATTAGTTTTGCCCTAATACTAATATTAATGGGCAATTAAATAGTAAGGAGGTTTCCGAATATGAAAACGCTCATTTTGAATATTTTCAGTACGCTAATATTGTTTGGTTTATACGCATGTTCAGATAATTCAGACAATGCAAATGATAAAACGCTGGTGGACATCAAATGGGA
Organism: uncultured Fidelibacterota bacterium; assembly: GCA_913009735.1. Classification (GTDB taxonomy): domain Bacteria; phylum Fidelibacterota; class Marinisomatia; order Marinisomatales; family TCS55; genus JADFRD01. The sequence goes on along the minus strand of CAJVYU010000087.1, from coordinate 9,600 downwards.
CTTGCAATCTTTCGAGATCGTTGGTGAAGCAGAATCGGATGTAGGCAGCCAGGGTATGATCCTCATTTTTACAGAAGATGATAGTTTAGAGGGAGGAAGCAGGACGATAGAAGGGGATCTCTCAGTGGGGGGGAACTCGTACTGGAGCAATTATGAAGCTGGAAATAATAATTCCATGTATATAAACGTTGTTGCAACTACTAAAGTGGGTACTCCGGAAGGATCAAGGTATTGGGAATACCTTGAGGCACTTGCTAATTCATCTTCTTACGAAATAGAGGGAGATAAACTCCGTATTTTCTACGACGGAAGAACGAAAGCGCTTAACTTTAAGGCTGAATAGACTGGTGGGTTCACAGAACACTAAGCGCAGGTAATCATAAAGTATAGGTTGCTGATGAATTGTTATCCATGTTAAATAAGAAGGTTTATATGAGAACATTAAATATTTATATCCCTTTTTCTTCAATTCTTTTCATGGGCTTGTTTATCTGGGGATGCGGCATTTTTTCAGATGAGGAGTTTGATGTCCCAAATGAAGATTTGGTTGCTATGATAGCTGTTTTTGATAATCCTGATGAGAATGGAGTATATCCTGCAAAGCTTGTTCTGGCAGATTATTATAATCCGACAGATTATAAAATTGTTACGGATAAACCTATCCGGGCTATCGAACCGGTATTTTCACGGGATAAAACAAGGATATTATTTGGTGATGTTAATTCTGGTATTGAAGATGCAGGCCCACAGCTTACTCTTTACGATGTTGAAAATGAAAACATCCAACTCTTAGGAATTTGGGGAGGGATTGTCACCTGGAATTTCGAAGATTCCGGAATATATTTTTCCAATCATCCAGCAGTACGTATTCTGTTTTACCGATTTTCCAATCAAACTGTCGACGTGATAAAATACGGGGACGAGTATGCTGTGGCATTGAAAGGTCAGGATACCCTCATTGTCTTTTCACATACCGTTGCAGAAACGGGTCAACAGTTTGGTTTTTATTTTATGGATTTGGAGGGTAACTACCTCTCCAGAATTGACAATCCTTACCTTGGTTTTAACAGTAGCAAAGCCTATAACCCTAACTGGAATGATGAATTAGGTCTTTTCGTCTATGCTGAAATTGATTCTACAGTAAGTGGGTCTAAAATCTCGGTGACTAACTTGGACGGCAGCTACTATGAAACCTATACTTCCGGTGAATACATTGATGATCATCCTGCATGGGGACCGGAAGGGAAAACGATTTTGTTTGATCGTAGAAGTGTAAATCCAAATTTAAATGACAAACATGTCATGCTTCTGGATCTGCAAACGGGTGAGGTAAATGAATATGTTCAACCTGAAGCTATAGGTGGAGCAATCCGATTATTATATCCGGATTATTAATGAAAATAAATCAATGTTCCCGATGAAACCATTTCTTTGAAGGCAAAGATAGTTAGCGTACAGCCATGTTCTTTTTGGTTCTTTTTCTCCACAGTCTACGCAGAATAACTGTGTGGATGAAAATTTAGTCATATTTTATAAACCCTCAATAATCCCCTAATTTACTTACCCCAGCATTTATGCTGGGGATTATGGGGGCAATAAAATGAAGCGGGATTTATCCCAAAGAAGAATTGGGCTAAAGCCCTGCCTTTTTTATTTGATAACCCCCGACTTAAAAGTCGGAGTAATCTATAAACAAAAATAATATGTCATATTGAATCCAGCGTTAGCTGGTGAAGTATCTCAAGGTTGAAATAATCAATAAACACTTGAGATTCTTCCCTCCAGAGGCGGACAGGCAGTCGCTATACTCTTTCCAGAATGACATGTGCTTTTTCCTGACTTCAGCACGGGGACACCCACAGCCTAAATAAAACACAGTATTGACAAGAATAAATAAAATAAATTTCTAACTCCAGCGTTATCGCCATTTGGATTCTCTTAAACTGCATGGGAAATTAACAATTGATGCTATAAGTTCCTGCCTTCTCTAAAATGGTAATTGATCTGTTTTAATCTGGAAATGGTACAAAATTGACACAACGTATTAACACTTCAATGATATCTGCAATACTTAAAAGTCTGTATGGGACTGAAAACGGACAGTTGTTGACGTCGGAACTAAAGTTGATAATGAAAGAATTTTCCGATTCATATTCAAGTCCGTCAACCAGGGGTTTTTCTGAAAAAGATTCAATTCTAATTACCTATGGTGATAGTATTTATAAAGAATCTGAACCACCTTTGCAGACATTATACGAATTTTGCCGTGGGACATTAACCGATTCTATTAATAGTATTCATATCCTGCCGTTTTATCCATTTTCCTCTGATGATGGATTTTCAGTTATCGACTATTATAGTGTGAATCCTGACTTAGGGAATTGGAATCATGTGGAGGCTATTGGGAAAACATACAGGTTAATGTTTGATGCCGTTATAAATCATATATCTGTGCAGAGTGAGTGGTTCGGAAAATTTCTTAAAGACGATCTAAAATATAAACAGTATTTCATTTGCCTCCATGGAAATGAAGATATTTCTAATGTCACTCGTCCCCGCAGTCTTCCGCTGCTTACGCCCTTTTCCACTCAATCCGGGAAGAAATTTGTATGGACAACATTTAGTGCTGATCAAGTTGATTTAAATTATAAAAATCCAGAGGTATTGATCGATATTATTAAAGTAATACTTTTTTACGTCAAAATGGGGGCACAATATATCCGGCTGGACGCAATAGCTTATCTTTGGAAAGAAATAGGAACATCCTGTATTCATCTAAATCAAACCCATAAAATTGTACAACTATTCCGATCAATATTGGAGGATGTTGCACCTAATGTACAATTAATAACGGAGACAAATGTCCCCCATCATGAGAACATATCTTATTTCGGAAATGGGGAAAATGAGGCACACATTGTCTACAATTTTACATTGCCGCCATTGCTGTTATATTCTTTTTATTCAAAAGATGTACGCAAATTATCTGATTGGGCAAAGTCGCTTCAGTTCCCTTCTGATTCCTGCACATACTTCAATTTCCTGGCGTCTCACGATGGGATCGGTATAACCCCATTGACCGGCATAGTTGATATTGAAACGATTGAATTGATATGTGATCGTGTAAAAAAGCGTGGTGGGTATATTTCATATAAAAGAAACCCTGATGGGTCGGAAAGTCCTTATGAATTGAACATTAATTATCTGGACGCCCTGGGTGATCCGGATTCTTCTGAGGACATTGATAAAATTGCCAAACGATTTCTCACTAGTCAGGCAATCATGCTCTCTTTTCGAGGAATCCCAGGGATATATTACCATAGTCTTTTGGGTTCTCGCGGATGGGAAAATGGTGTCAAACATACTGGTCAGGCTCGCTCAATTAACCGTGAAAAAATTGACCGAAAAATACTTGAAAAAGAATTAAAAGATAAAAGTTCGTTAAGACATAAAGTATTTTATCCTTATTTACGGATGCTTAAAATACGGTCGGAAGAAAACGCTTTTCATCCGAATGGCACACAGACTATTTTATACTGTCATCGATCGGTTTTTACACTTATTAGAAGTTCCGTGCAAAACGATGAACATATACTCTGTTTTCACAACGTAAGTGATGAATCTCAAGATATTCGCTTGGACTCCGGCAACTCTTTGATCGCACACGCTAATAGTTTTGAAGATTTATTTACTAACCAACAATTTCATATTGATGAACACCAATTCTTAAAGCTTACTCTTGCTCCTTATCAAATTGCCTGGCTAAAAGCAGTGGCTTATGCCGATTAAATGCAGTTTAGCCGCAAAGCACACAGAGATAACAGAGAGCCCTTTTGAGGGTTTTCTCCCAATCTCAACGTCCTGCTTTGTTAGTCCACTCAACCGATGCCATCTATATTCCTCGAAAAGAAAAGTCATTTCGTATAACATCTTTGTGATTTACCAGGTGAACTAATGTATAACTTACGAGAAGATGCAGTATCCATATTTAAAGCAGGTGTACGGGCTGTCGATCCCCGGCAACTCATCAGGAACAAGTTACGATTAGTTGGCAACAAACTCAGCGTTTCCGGTCAGGAATATGACCTGGATAACTTTAATGAAATAATAGTTGTGGGAGGTGGAAAAGCCAGCGCTGCAATGGCTGCCGGTGTTGAGGAGGTTCTTCAAGATAAAATAACAGACGGACTGATCATTACAAGTTATGGGAATTTTGTTCCATTTGAATTTATCAACATTATTGAAGCAGGTCATCCCATCCCTGACGAAAAGGGAGTGGATGGTACCAAGGAATTACTGGAAATCCTTCAAAGAGCTGATGAAAAAACACTAATAGTGTGTTTAATCTCAGGAGGAGGATCGGCTCTGTTAACTTTACCGGTTGCCGGTGTTTCCCTGGAACAGATTAGAATCCTTACCGGTAATCTCATTAAATCCGGCGCTGCCATAAGTGAGATAAATTCCGTGAGAAAACACTTATCATGTGTTAAAGGTGGATATTTGGCGAAAATGGCTTATCCTGCGACTGTCCTTACATTGATTATTTCCGATGTTGTTTTTGATCCGCCGGATGTTATCGCTTCCGGTCCAACCGTACCGGATTTGTCTACGTACAAAGATGCTTTGAATGTCCTGAAAAGATATGATTTGATCGACAAAACACCGCAAACAATAATAAATTATTTTATACGGGGTATTCATGAAGATATTCCGGAAACACCAAAAGATGGGGATCGGGTGTTTACCAAAGTCCGAAATATTATTATTGGAAATAACCGCAGAGCTTTGACTGGTGCAGAATCACAAGCAAAAGAACTTGGATATAAACCCAATATTATATCCAATACCATTGAAGGAGAAACAAGGAAGGCTGCTGCATTTCACATAAATTACATAAAAAGCTTAATCACAGATAAAAACAGTAAGTTAAAATTTCCAATTTGTTTATTATCCGGAGGAGAAACGACCGTCACAGTCAGGGGAACCGGCAAAGGTGGAAGAAATCAGGAGTTTGCTTTAGCATGCGCTATTGAATTAAAAGGAATGGATGGTATTTGTGTTTTAAGCTGCGGTACGGATGGGATAGATGGACCGACAGATGCAGCGGGTGCAATTTCCGATGGAGAAACATGCAATAGAGGAAGATTGCTTGGCAACGAAGCGCAGATGTTTCTTGATAATAATGATTCATATACATTTTTCAAATCGTTGGGGAATCTTATAATTATAGGACCGACTCACACAAATGTTATGGATTTGAGGATTATTTTATTGGATGAGCGTTGTTTAAAAAATTAATGTCGTACCTAAATTGAGCGATTCTTCTCTTTTGTTTTACAGAATCGCTCAATTTAGGTTTTAGTAACATTTTTAATGATGTTTTATGCAGTATTAGCAATGGTATAATTGCGGATGGAATATCCGTATTTTTGTACGAATTAATAATATATGAATGAATAATATCAATCGAAGGAGATAGTTTAATGGAGCAAATCGGAAGTTTGTCATCTTTGGATTATTTGATTTTTGTTTTATACTTTTCTTTGCTGATAGGTATGAGTTGGAAACTTGGCAAAGGACAACACGATCAGGCAGATTATTATGTCAGTGGCAGAAAAATGCCTTGGTGGGCTATAGGAATTTCAACTGCTGCTACGCAAACCTCTGCAATTGGGTTTATGTCCATTCCTGCATTTGTTGCTATGAAACCGGGGGGTGGTATGAAGTTGTTGCAGGGAGAATTCGCGTTACCTCTTGCAATGATTTTCGTAATGGTATTCCTGATACCATTTTTTAGAAAATTGGAATTGATTTCTGTCTATGAATACCTTGATATGAGATTCAATTCTTCTGTAAAGTACCTGATATCCGGTGTATTCCTTTTCAGCCGGGGATTGGCGACTGCGGTTGCACTTTATATGACGGCCATTGTTGTATCAACGGTTTTTAAAATGCCTTTGTGGATAACGATTATGCTTATTGGTGGAATCACCTTAGTGTATGACACAATTGGGGGGATGAAAGCGGTCATTTATAGTGATGTATTACAACTTGGAATTTTATTGATGGGCGCCTTTTTAATTATTGGCTATTCGATTGATGCAGTTGGGGGATTCGGTGCTTTTAAGGAAGTTGTGTCCCTCAGAATGGCTGACAGGTTACAAGTGCTGGATTTTAAACATCATGGCTTGGGAGATGGCGTTGATTTTTCATTTTGGCCTCAGATGATAGGAGGGTTTTTCTTATTATCGGCCTATTACGGATGTGATCAAACCCAGGCCCAGCGAGGATTAAGCGCCGCAACTTTAGCGGGAACAAAGAAAGCACTGATATTCAATGGTTTCTTCCGTTTTCCCCTTAGTTTACTATATGTCCTCATTGGACTTGCCATTGGTGCCTATGCCGTAGAGCATGTACAATTTACTAATATTGTGAATTCAATGGGAAAAGTAGACTATATGGTGCCGGTATTTATTATGAATAATATTCCCAGCGGATTCAAAGCGTTAATATTTGTAGCGGTATTGGCCGCCGCAATGTCATCTCTTGATTCGGCCCTCAATTCTTTAAGTGCTGCATCTGTGGAAGATTTTGTCAAACCGTTAATATTAAAAAGTGATAACTCTGACAAATCATTCCTGTTTTGGAGCAAGGGGACTACAGTGTTTTGGGGTATTATTATTACACTATTAGCCTACTATGTCGGAAACATATCCTCAACCGTTATTGAAGCGGTTGGTATTGTCGGTTCTGCTTTTTATGGCCCCATATTGGCAGCATTTTTGTTAGGTGTCGCTTTCAAGAGAGTAACCGCAAAAGGGGCATTTATAGGAATCGTTTCCGGTGTATTTTTTAACCTGATACTGCATCTGTGGTTTGAACAAATATTTTGGCTGTGGTGGAACTTTTTTGGATGCATGGTAAGTATTTTCGTTGGTCTTTTGGTAAGCCTGTTTGACAAACCGCCCGACTATAAAAAAATCAGTAAATATATTATATGGAGTCCCGGATTGTTTGAAAAAGAAAAACCCTGGTTTCCTATCTATTGGGCTCTGATTGGTTATTTACTATTAATGGTTTTCATCTCCTGGTTGATTCCGCTCTTTTTTAAATAGATTTAACCTGGATAAGCGATAGCGTTCGATTCAAAAATCACAAAAAATTGATATTAAGTTATGAGTCCCCTCCGAAAATGGGTTTCTGTCCGACCGGCAGGCGGGAAAACCCCCATATTTTGTTTTTCAATCTCAACCTTACTTATGCAGGACGTGACGTCCTGCATAAGAACGACTGCGATAATCTGTGGCTAATGAATGAGGTTATAAGTCAATGAAAGTCACAATGGTAATCCCATCATACTGGGCAAGGGAAAGTTTCATTGGTGTTAAGGAAGGAGATGCTGTTTACGATCACCCTTCTCCTTTGGATAGCGAAGGAACCTTGCTCAGGACGATACAGAGTTTAAACATACTGAAAGACAAAGATTTTCAATTGGTAGTCATTGCGGTTGCCACTGCGGTAGATATCGAAGCAAAAGTGGAAGAAAAGGTTGCCGGTATTGTTAAATCCGCTTCTGATTCCCCAGTTGATATACGGCTATTCGGACCATCCAATCTTAAGAAGATACACGATTTCTTGGTCAATAAAGGTAATGAAGAATATATTGACCTTCTCCAGCTCCGGGGATATTCCAATATCAGAAATTTATGTATGTTTATTCCACATATTCTGGATTCAGAGGCAGCGCTGCTGATTGATGATGATGAGGTATTCGAAGACCCGGATTTTATGTCAAAAGCGAAAGAGTTCATTGGCAAAAGTATTAACGGAATAACTGTTAACGCTGTCGCCGGGTATTATCTTCAACCTGATGGGAGTTACTCTATTAAGAAAACATTTCGTCCCTGGATGAAATATTGGAATCAATATGAAAAAATGAATGAAGCCTTTGATAAAATTATTGGTACTGAACCAAGATTAAAAAAGACACCTTTTGTTTTTGGAGGGAATATGGTCATTCATCGAAATCTTTTTACTGTTGTTCCTTTTGATCCCAACGTTCCCAGGGGTGAGGATATAGATTTTTTAATAAATGCAAAGATATTTGGATTTCAATTTTTCCTGGATAATCAGTTGTTTATCAAGCATCTTCCTCCGCCTAAAACACGTTCTGTCTGGAGGCAATTACGGGAAGATATTTATCGTTTTATCTATGAGCGAGAAAAGATTAAGAATCAGAGACAGGTAAATGGAATTAACAGGGTTTATCCGGAGGATTTTGATCCATATCCGGGAGTTTTTTTGAAAGAAGATCTTGAGGAAAAAATTAAAAAATCATGCAAACTATTGTCTGAAGAATATCTTACAAAAGGTGATGCTAATGGGAGTAAAGAAGCGTTAAAAAATATAGCATTAGCACAAACCGATGCTGGTCCAAAATTCGATGCTTTTCAAAATCTCTGCTCGTTGCAAAAACAGTGGCAAGCATTTATGGAATATTCATACGGAAAAGATATTCGCCTAAAAATAAAAGAGATTATTGAAAGTGCATAGGATCATTCACACCGGCAAGTCTGCAAAACAGTGGATTTATAGTTACGGGAAAAATTCGGTAGTTCAAAACGTTAGAAAATGGAAATAGTCAAAGGCAGAAAATGGTTGCTCGCTATAAAGACATGGTAGTGATATTTAAACATCGTTAATAGTTATCAGTCAACACTTGCGTATTTTCGTAAAATTTTCAGTACATCGACAATGATACGAATAAGGTATTCAAAGAGTTTGATTATAAGCATTGTAAGGGGTGCGGTATCTGTGAGAAAGTATGCCCTGTAAAATGTATAAAAATGGAAAAATAACTGGAGGATCAGATGTCTAAATTAGTTGCTTTAACAGGGGATGAGGCTGCAGCCGAGGCAATGCGCCAGATAAATCCTGACGTAGTGGCTGCATATCCTATTACTCCCCAAACAGCGATCGTAATGAAATTTTCGCAGTTCGTTGCAGATGGTGAGGTTGATACCGAGGTGATACCTGTAGAGTCAGAACATAGTGCAATGAGTGCTGTAGTCGGTGCCGCAGGTGCCGGTGCGAGGGCGATGACGGCTACGAGCGCAAACGGGCTTGCTCTTATGTGGGAGATAGTTTACATTACCGCTTCCACCAGGCTTCCTGTAGTAATGCCTGTTGTTAACCGTGCTCTGAGCGGACCGATCAATATCCATTGCGATCATTCAGATACTATGGGTGCAAGGGATTCAGGATGGATGCAGATATACTGCGAGAATGCGCAGGAAGTTTATGAAACTATTATCATGGCAATAAGGATTGCCGAACATAAAGATATACTTCTTCCTATCATGGTGACCCAGGACGGCTTTATCATCAGCCATGCAATGGAGGGTGTAACAATACTTGATGATAATGTTGTAAAAGAGTTTATAGGTGAAATGAAACCCAATTTCCCGCTTTTAGATACTGATAATCCCGTGACATACGGCCCTTTAGATCTGCAGGACTATTATTTTGAGCATAAAAGGCAGCAGTCAGAGGCAATGAAGAACGCAAAGAATATTATGCCAAAGATATTTGCTGAATTCA
>CAJVYU010000086.1 GCA_913009735.1 uncultured Fidelibacterota bacterium | reverse complement strand
TACCCATGAGCCCTGTAACTATGATGAGAAATCAGTTGGAAATGCCCGGAGGAACAAAAGCTCAATATACGTCGGAAGAATGGGCAGAGTCCGCCAAGTTCTGGCAACAATATGCGGCAATTTCAAATACCGAAGAAAAAGAGTAAGGTATCTTGTACTTGTTGTGCCCAAGCGCCTTCTGAATGATAAGCCCCATCATATATTCGATATAAATAATCAGAATTTTCTTTGTAACCCTTCTTATTTAAATATGTAATCATTTCATTTATGGAGGGTTGAAATCTCGCCTCCAATTCTTCTGTTCCGTTTTGAATGGTGAATTTGAAATCCGGATTTTCTTTGGATTTTTTTACTCGCTTAACGATTTCATTTTCGTCTACCAAAAATGCAGGTGAAAGACAACCAGCCATAGAAAAGATTTGACTGTATTTCCAGCCCAAATGAAAGGAGATGATACCACCCATTGAAGAACCAAGTACAGCAGTATGTTCTCGTTCCGGTATGGTTCGATAATTTCTATCAATCCATGGTTTGATGGTATGGATTAAAAATTCTGCATAGTCATTTCCTCGGTGTTTTGGACTATACTCTGCAGTTCTGTTTTCATCGTTGTAAACCGCAACCATGATAATTTCTTCTATCTTTTGTTCTGCTATTAATGCTGTGACGGTCTCATCCAATCCCCATTCCTGGCCGGATAATGAAAAGCCTGTTGCGAATACATTTTGTCCATCATGTAAATACAGTACTGGATATTGTTTATCGATATTTGTTTTATACGATGGAGGCAACCAGACCAGAACGGTTCTAAAATTATCCAATTGTGGTGAATATACGTTTTCATGAATAATCAGGTCCCCCGTGATTTGGTCCATGGGGAACGATCGCCGGTCTTTCCATGAGCGTATTGTATAATAAACCGTATCTTGTTCACCAACTTTGATCGAATAATTTTGCGGAACAGATAAATTTTCGTCTAGGGCTTCTTTGTCCCAGTCGCCGCGAGTAAACTTAAACTCAATATTTTTGTTCTTCGGTAAACGGACAGTAGTTGTAAATAAAGTATCGTTTACTAAATCTAACTTTACAGCTTCAGAATGCTTCCAACTGCCAAGCCTCTTGTGATTGCCAATGAGGTAAACAATATTTGTGGAATCAGGAACTGTAATTAAAAATGTTAGTTCATGTGATTGAGTAAAGGATAAGGAGGAAAGTATGACTATTCTTTTACAGTTAATCACTAAAATCAGTCATGTTCTCGACGAGAGGGGTGTTGCATTTGTCAGAAACGTGGTGCCACAGAATGATGGAATAATTCTTGTAAACCCGTTGGGTTCGGTTTTAATATAGCGGTGACAATCAAGGAACAGAACGATGTTTGTACGAGTCAAGAAATCAGGCAACAATCAGTATTTGCAGATAGTAGAGAACCGAAGGGAGAATGGAAAAACAAGACAGAGAGTCATTTCCACAATAGGCCGACTGGACAGACTGCAAGCCAAGGGTGACATAGAGACATTGGTTCGCTCCTTATCCCGTTTTTCAGATGAAGTTCTCATGGTGCTTAGCGGCAAGAGTGATCTTCATACAAAAGCGGTGAAGATTGGTCCAACACTGATATTTGAACGTTTATGGGAACAGACGGGAATCAAGAGTATTCTGCAAGGGTTGTTGCGGGATAGACAGTTTCAGTTTAATGTAGAACGTGCGGTCTTTTTAACCGTTTTGCACCGTCTGTTTATTTCCGGTTCAGATCGTTTTTGTGATGAATGGCGACGTGATTACAAGATTAATGGAACGGAGGAACTTTCTTTGCATCATTTATATCGTGCCATGGCGTTTTTGGGTGAAGAGCTGCACGATCAGCATGATGCGATTCTTTTCTCTTCACGTCGTATGAAGGATATCATTGAAGAAGATTTGTTTATGGAACGACGTCATCTATTCAGTGACTTGGAGCTGGTCTTTTTTGATACGACCAGCATTTACTTTGAAGGCAGCGGTGGTGAGGCAATCGGACGGTATGGTCACAGCAAGGATCACCGTCCAGACCTGAAACAGATGGTTGTCGGGGTCATTCTTGATAATAAAGGTCAACCGTTGTGTTGTGAGATGTGGTCTGGGAATACAGCTGACGTGAAGACCTTGGTTCCTGTGATCAAAAGGATGAAAAAGCGTTTTGGTATTGGCCGAGTCATTATCGTGGCAGACCGGGGTATGATCAGCAAAGAGGTATTGTCCTGGTTGGAAGAACAAGACAACAACATGGAATATATTCTTGGAGCCAGGATGCGTAATGTTGTGGAGGTCAAACGAGACGTATTGAGTCGCAGTGGAAGCTACGGGGAAGTCTATCCGGAAAAGCACAGGAGCAAGGATCCGTCCCCGTTGAAGGTGAAGGAAGTCCGTATTGATGACCGCCGATATATTGTCTGTTTGAATCCGGCTCAAGCCCGGAAAGACGCTGCGGATCGACAGGCGATTATCGAATCATTGGAACACGCCCTAAAAAGGGGAGCGAAGTCTCTGGTAGGTAACAAGGGATATCGCAAATATCTTAATATAGACAAGGGGAGTGTATCTATTAATCCGGATAAGGTCAAATATGAAGAACGTTTTGATGGGAAATGGGTGTTGCGTACCAATACGACTTTATCTGCAAAGGATGTTGCTCTGAAATACAAGGAACTATGGCAGGTTGAACATATCTTTCGGGACATGAAATCATTATTGGACACCCGTCCTGTATTTCACCAGCGCGACGATACGATTACCGGTCATGTATTCTGCAGTTTTCTGGCGTTAGTTTTACTCAAAGAGCTTAAAAGACGGCTCAGTGATGCCGGATATGATTTTGAATGGCGAAAGATCACGCAGGATCTGAAAGCGTTACAGGAAATCGTTATTGAAGAAAAAGAGAAACAAATTGTTGTCAGAACAGAATGTCAGGGGGTTAGTGGCAAAGTGTTTAAGGCAGTAGGAGTTGCTTTACCACCAACTATCAGGGCTTTATGAAAAACACTAAAAAAGGTGAAAACGTGGTGCCACGCTCTATTCTGGTCCCCGTATGTGTATTTATTACTGAAGTTAACTTTTACAACTGTTAAAGATGAGTTAAACTCAATTCAAACGGTTTCTCCTCATTTATCAATTAGTGGTGTGGAAAATTGGCCGGCGTCCATTAGATTCGCTTCAACTATGAATGATATTGTGGGCGATTATTTCGATAATGAAGTTGAAGCTGTGGATTTATATGAGGCGGCGAAAGGAGCATACGGATATGCTGAGTATTTTCATAAGACAGAAAGAGATTCTCATACACAAAGTGCTATAATATATGGGGCAGGTTGTGGTTGGTGGAGTTCTATCTGTGCTGCTATTGCAGCCTATAATGTTGCTCAGGCTGTTATACACAATAATGGTTATCAAAAATGGCAAAATGGTAGAATTGCACTTCAAGATATTGACAACCGCTGGGCGAACCTACACAATGGTGATATTCTTACAGTTAATGGAACCCGGCAGCAGCGGTATTGGGCCGACTGTGGTACCGGTTCACCACCCGGAGGCTGGGATATTAATAGTAGTGTAGAGGATTAGAATTGCTTTTTGATTTACCAGGGTGCAGTGACCCTGACGCAATAGCTATTGGCGGTTTTTGGGCCTACAGACTAGTTTCTTATACAACCCATGTAGCGGATAAATCCGACGGTTTTATTCCGGTAAACAGAACAAGATGGAATGCAAGCGATGGTTATCCTACCCAAGGTAATACTAGCTCGAACGGTGCAAACGTTGTCAATAAAAATATCTACTTCGATGGCCATGATGAAGCTGATGGCGGGTATAACCATAGTGAACTCCGCAACCTTACCCGGAATTATGGACAACAGGGAGCAAGCATGCCTATGAAATATGGGAAGCAGTGGATTAGAGAAAGGTTGGGATTACTACCGTAATGTATTGGATTATAATTCTCGTTTTCTTTGCAGGGTGCTCATGTGAGCGCCCTGCGCCCACCGAGGAACAAACAGAACCAATAGAAGAACCAATAGAAATGCTCTGGTCTATTCCTTATTATTATGTTGGATCATCAGTGGATTCTTCACCGTTACCCATAAACGATTCTCTGGTTGTCATGTCAGCAGGTGTCGACATCCTACTGCTTGAACAACAAACAGGCGATATACGTTGGCGAGCCTTTGTAGACTCTGCCACAAATATTCAAACCGATATATTTGTTAGCGACGGCATACGGCTATTTGCAACACATGTGCAAGATGTGCGTGCTTGGTCTATGACCACAGGCGAGCAACTCTGGATAGCCGATTTTCCTGATGATAGAGGCGTTTTAAATAGTACTATTGTACACCGGGATGGCAGATTATACGTAGGTGGATATCATCACGCATATTGTTTGGATACTATCACTGGTTCTGTAATCTGGTCTTACTTTTTTGGGGATTCTACTGTTGCCGGTGACATGTCCATTTATGGTGATAAATTATTCGTAAGTGCCGGCGGACGTAAACCCAAGGGCATCTATTTGCTTGATTTAGACACTGGGGATTCTTTATACAATTATATGATAAATGATGGCATTGGTGGTGTGGGTATGGTTCCAATTATAGAGGATAGTATTATGTTCGTTGCTACAAGTTGGGACATACCCTCCGCTATTGAAGCCTGGAATATCAATACTCATGAATTAGTCTGGACTTTTGAGTGGCCCAGCGGCGCTTTTATCATAGATCATGGGATTATTGTAGATGACATTTTGGTACTCACTCTAGGGCCCAATGCTATTGGCGCTTGGGATAAAAATACCGGTGAGAGGCTTTGGTTCCAAGCGCCTAACCCTCAGTACAATTGGGGTAGTCTTGTTGGGTATGATGGTCGCTATATCTACTATAACCTTGCTTGGCGAATATATGTATTTGAGCCCCATACTGGTAATATCGTATATTCAATGAAAGGGCCAGACGGTCAGCATATCTATCAAATTGCAGTGACAGAAGACAAAATCTTTGTCCACGGCTGGCCTGAAAACATGTGTTTTACAACGTATAACCCTGAATGAAAAAAGCATAAATTATTAACTAAAGGAAAACGAAATGAAGAACTCCATAGCTTCTGTGGTTTTTATTACAATAGGTATAATGATGATTAATCCTGTCATGTCACAGGAATTAAGCCGCGTGGAAAAGTTAAAGCTGATTGATAAAGAAATAGCCGAAGCCCAGAATCAGAAAAAGTCAGGATTTATTAAAATGGGTCTTGGTCTCGGGATAATGGGCGCTGGTTTTTTTGCGTTTTACCCATCGTATGAACTGAATGATGATTCAGAATCTATCGACAAAGGCAACAGAGACTTGTTTTGGCTTTGCTATATGGCAGGAGCAGGGCTTTCTTCCTGGGGAGGTTTTCAGTATCGAGCAGCTGCCCGTACTGTGTCAGCTTTAAAAACAAAGAGATATGATTATGTTTTTTCTCCTTCAATAATACCAGACTCCAAGGGAAATATCCAATATGGTATTGCTTTAAATATCGAGTTTTAATCATGCAACTTAATTCGGTAGCGGCGAATGGCGTACTTATACAACTGAAATCTATCATCCGGGATATACGGATTGTTCAGGTGAAATTATTACACGGTCTGCTGTTCGTGACGGCACATTTGATTTTGAAACCCTGTTTGATGTACCCGCCGGTTGTGAATATATACCTGGCTGGATGGAAACAATAACAGCCAATATCTACATTGGAACAAAAAATGACGGTCTTATCCAGGGAAATATGGCTCGGTGGAAAACATCAGATAGCTGGACGCCGAATAATACTGATGCGATGGAAATACAGGGTAATTTCTATTACGATGATGACCCGGATGATCCAACCAGCGGCTGGAACCACTCAGAAATGATGAGATACGAACGTATTTACAATGGAGATAACGGCCTCCCAGCGGCACAGATTGTAACACCGCTAAAGGAAAATGCTGGATGGATGAGAAATCGGTTTTCACCAAATCCATAGGTTTGCAGATGATAAGATTATCTTTAGCAGTATTATTGGTACTTATTACAAGCTGTTTTAATAATAAAGAAGAACCTGAAAACCCAGAGGAGCCTTTAGGGCTCCTCTGGGAATATAGCTATAGCATGAAAGGCTGGGGTCCGGAGGCGCAACCGGGCTTAATTGGCGACAGTTTAATTCTCATGACGGGAGATGAATACATCTCATGTCTCTTAACTGATAGTGGAGATGTGAAATGGCGCTATTCTGTACCTGGTGGTAACGTATCAACAATTCAGAACCTGTTGTATGATGACTTACAATTCTATGGGTGGCAGTATAGAAATGGGAATAAACTTTTTGCTGTAAATATTGAAACAGGAGAAGAGAACTGGTCTATCGATTCAGCTGGTTATTATGAAAATCATGGATTGGGGTCTGAATATTATTATTCTCCTTATGGTACTAGGTTTTTTAAAATTACATTAACAGGTGAAGTAGTCGAAACAGTAAAAAGCACCCAGCCCTATCGATCTCTTTCATATTACAATAATAAAGTATATGGCGGTCAGGGTTGGCCAAGCGGTGTCCACGATCGTGGGCGTATTATCTGTTACGATGAAAATACTTTAGATTCTTTATGGAGTTATGATTCTCCCGGTGGTGGTTTTAATATGTGCTACCCTGTATTCGATAATGGCATTCTCTACATCGGCACTGTCTGGGGCAGCAACAATAAGGTTTTTGCTCTAAATGCGGAAACCGGAGATGTCGTATGGGAAACGGATGTGTATTCCTGCTATAAAATAATTATGGTTGGTGATACATTGTTCTGTACTTCAAGTAGCTCAGTTTATGCATTAGATAAAAATAATGGCAATTTACTCTGGAGAACTACTGTCTTCAATCCCGATGAATCAAGCCCTATTACCTATTGGGATGGATATGTCTATCACCCCCATTACGGTAAATTATATATACTAAATGGTGAAACTGGAGAAATAGTACATAAGATGCGCGGTCCTGATGAAGCTCCTGTAGAGCAGGTTTCCGCCGGCGCCAGTAAAATCTTTGTACAGAGCAGTCAGCACCTTTATGCCTTTACGCCTTATGATCCGGAGAAGGATAATGATCAATAAAGAGATTATTTTAGTAAAAAACACATATTTGAAAAAAAAGGAGATCAAATAGTTTTGGAATATTCAAAAAGAATAAATCCATGCAAGAATAGTATTGGTGAAATCTGTAACAAGTTCATTGTTTTAATTATTATATCTGTTTTCAGCGCCGGTATTTCTTCGGCACAGTCAGCGCCTTTTTTGGATAATTCAGCAATAGGTATATCGGGAGGAAGTGTATTAGCGTTTGGAGGAGAAGGGGTTACTTTTGGAGGAACATACAAACTGTGGTTGTCTCCGTATCATTATGCAGGGTTAGAATATGCAAATATTAAATTTCTACGCAACTATAATGATTATCCTTCCGGTTATGAGATAGACAAATACCATTTACTGCTTGGTCTTGTACTTCGAAATAAGTCATTTATTGCTCCATATACTGTTTTATCTATGGGAAAATCCCGCGAACTTTCAAATGATAACGGTAAGGATGATATGAAAAATATTTGGCTCACAACATATTCTATTCGGTACGGTATACTTTTTAACCTTTACCGTTTTAATCTTGGAGTAGAATTAGAAAACGGTAATCTACGGTCTTTTCATTGGGGGACAAATATGGTTTTATCGTACAGGTTTAAAAAGACGCCAAAAGTTGATCCATATGATCACTTTAGAGTTTATACCGGGCGAGTATATGCAGTGTCCCGATCAAATTCTCCTGTACTGGAGGAAAATACAGGACAGTACAAAGAATATTTTTTTGAGGTTGAAAAGAATAATAAAGTATTTGAATGGTTTATAACCAAAAACAAAATAACGATTAGTAAGGATATTGCTGACAGCGTTAATATATCCAATGTTAATATATCCAGCGCCAACGTTGGTTTCGGTCGAGTTGTGTCGATTATAAAATTACCCTATGTACAATTTTCCGGCATATTGGGAATTCAATTTAAATATTTAGAATTTATTACATCTCCCGGTGTTTACGGCGGTATAAATATTGAAACGAAAATTTGGCGGATACTTCCATTTATCCGTTATCGCTATATGTATAATCAACATTTGAAATATGATTACATAAATCTTAAATATTATACACAATCGCTCTCATTGGGTGTTGGGTTTGACTTTTAGTGTTAATACAAACAACCGGATGAACGGTGGAACTATAGAAATTGCATAGGTTTCTATAAGTCAATTCTCGATACTCTGTTGTTCACTAATTCCCAATAATCTTTTTTTTGCTTCTCGGATAAAAAACAAATTTCAATCCAATGTTTCCAATGACTCAATTTATCCCGAAAAATCCCTGGTGTTGTGTCAAGTATGTTGTGTGTAAAAAGTCGCAGGAATTTTTAGCGATAATAAGGCGAATATTTTCAGCATAGCCGATAGCTATGGTTAAGATATTCAACAAAGTTATCGGCTAAAATAACCAGACTTGGTTACGCTAATACATGGTTGACATGACACTAGTGCATTTTGAACAACAATTTCAGTTAGTTTTAGCCTGTCTTTTGCAAAATAGGATATAAAATCATTTTTTGTTAGATTTTGATTTTTCCCATTAAGTGGAAGTGTTCTTATGCAGGACGTGACGTCCTGCATGAGTATGGTTGATATCCTCCGCCCCCGGAGTGGTATCAGTATTTTTTTACTTTTCTTTAATTAGCTCTTCTGCCAGTTTCCAATCCTCGTGAGTCGTAATCTTAAAATTCCCGGCAAATCCTTTCGTTACAGCCACCTTGCCGCCCACAGCTTCCACCATAGACGCTTCGTCCGTGGCAATCATATCCTGTTGCAATGCTTTGATCAATACATCCTTATGAAATGTTTGCGGTGTTTGCGCCAGCCAAATGACATTGCGATCAAGAGTAGATTGAATTTGGTTATTCTTTACTTTTTTCACTGTATCTTTAGAAGGCAAGGCTGCAATACAGCCATCTGCATCATTGCATCCGTCTATGGTTGCTGATATGAGTTTTGATGTCACAAACGGCCGGGCGGCGTCATGAACGGCAATGATCTCTACATTATTCGATAAAGCCAAACAACCGTTTAATACAGAATCCTGCCTGCGGGTTCCACCGACCACTGCCTTAACAGGTTTTGCAGAAGTAAAGGATTTTAATTCCCTGGAAACCAATGCAAGATTTTCCTCCGGAACAACGACAACAATTTCAGACACATCACCGCATTCCAAAAAAGGTTTCAACGTGTGAAATAATAGGGTGCGTTTTCTAAGTCGTTTAAACTGCTTTTTTTCTCCAAAGCGCTCTCCGGAACCGGCGGCGGCAATGACAGCGCCGGCTTTCACAGCACTGTTCATTATTTGAACCCTATGAAAAACCTATTATACAAACCCGCCTGCGTTCCTAATACGGACAAGTTAAAAAGTTGATAATTCTTTTTTCTTCACACATAAAGTTTATCAAGGGGTTCTATTTTATAAACATGGCGTCACCATAACTTAAAAAGCGGTATTTGTTCTTTTTGGCTTCACGATAGCTTTTCATCATTAAATCCCGATCGGAAAATGCAGAAATCATCATGAGTAATGTGCTTTTGGGCTGGTGAAAATTGGTGATTATGCCGTCAACCATTTTGAATTTATAAGGCGGGTAGATAAATTTATCCGTCCATCCACGCTTTGGGGAAACTTGAAATCCTGAAACCGCAACTGTTTCCAAGGCGCGAACGGTTGAAGTTCCCACGGCGTATATTTTACGGCGTCTGCGTTTCGTTTCATTGATCGCCAATGCTGTTTTAGGGCTGACTTCAAAATATTCAGAATCCATCTGGTGTCTATTTAAATCCTCCACCTGTACCGGACGGAATGTTCCTAATCCGATATGTAGTGTAACATAAGCGATATTGACTCCTTTATCCGTCAATCTCTTTAAGAGTCCTTCTGTAAAATGCAGGCCGGCTGTAGGTGCGGCTACGGCACCCCGCTCATCTGCAAAAACAGTTTGATAGCGAATCTTATCTTTCGCATTTGCAGGGCGCTTGATGTATGGTGGAAGGGGTGAAGTACCAATACGATCTATGATACTATAAAAATCATCTCCTTCATATTCAAAGCGGACCACGCGTCCTCCGGAGATGGTATTATCAATCACATCGCAAAATACATTTTTAGCAAACATAAGCTTGTTACCGATACGGACTTTCCGCGCCGGGCGGACCATGACTTCCCAAAGCTCGTTTTCTAATTCCCGCAGTAAAAACACTTCGACTTTTGCTTCCGTTTTATCCTTGCTGGCATACAGCCTGGCAGGGAATACTTTTGTATTATTTAAAATCAGCAAATCATTTTTTCTGAAATAATCCACAATATTGGAAAATATTTTATGCTCAATACTATGATCTTCTTTATCAATGACCATCAGCTTGGATAAGTCTCTCCGTTTTGCCGGATACTGAGCTATATATTTTTCCGGTAAAGGATAATCAAAATCAGTTAATTTGTATTTCTTCTTTTTATTAATCATGTAAATAACCTTTGTTGAGTTTTTGAATATGTTTTATTTAACAATTTATAGGCCTTTTCCTGGGCAATGCGTCCCCGGGAAGTGCGCTGAATAAATCCTTCTTTAATTAAATATGGCTCATAAACATCTTCGATGGTTGTTGTGTCTTCACTCACGGCAACAGCCAGGGAACCAACGCCTACCGGGCCTCCTTTGAATTGATCGATCAGTATTTCTAATATTCGTCGATCCATGTCGTCTAATCCATAGGAATCTATCCCCATGCCATCCAAAGCTTCCTTCGCCACAGATTCATTGATCAACCCATTGGCTTTTACTTGTGCATAGTCCCGGGCGCGCCGCAGAATGCGATTGGCGATCCGGGGCGTTCCCCTGCTGCGGCTTGCCAGTTCTTTCGTTCCGCCTTTATCGATATCAACCTCTAATATTTGTGCTGAACGCTGAATAATATGAAATAAGTCGTCCGGGTTATAATAATCTACTCGGAGCACGACACCAAAACGATCGCGCATGGGAGACGTCAAATTTCCTAAACGTGTTGTGGCGCCAATCAATGTAAAGGGCTCAATATTCAATTGAACGCTGCGAGCGCTGGGGCCCTTATCGATCATAATTTCAATGCGATAATCTTCCATAGCAGAGTAAAGATATTCTTCTACCACAGAATTCAACCGGTGGATTTCATCGATAAAAAACACATCGCGACCCTGAAGATTCGTCAGCACTCCCGCCAAATCACCGGCTCGCTCGATGACAGGCCCTGAAGACTGTTGTAAACTTGAACCCAATTCCTTGGATATGATGTTTGCCAGTGTTGTTTTCCCTAATCCGGGCGGACCAAAAAGCAACACGTGGTCCAATGATTCATTACGATTATTCGCAGCTTCAATATATAGCTTCAGATTATCTACCAACTCTCGCTGACCAATAAATTCATCAAATTTTTCCGGTCGGAGAGATTTCTCAACGATGATGTCTTCTTCAAGCGGAGTCGGATCTGTTATATGTATTTCAGTCATTATTTAAATGAAATGATCGTATTTATTCAAATTTTAGCCCAGTAAGATACTAAAATGTGGCAGGGGTCGTCAAATGTAATACCATGATTAATGTATTTATTAATAAATGGAATGAAGTTCAAATTATTAACTGGCAATGCTTGTATTGAACTTGACGAAATGGTTAGTCGTATGAAAATAATCAAAATTATAACAGGACTTGAGTTAAAAAACCGACGAAGGAGGAGACTTGACTTTAGGACTGGGAAATTAGCACAATCGTTATTAGCTCCCTCCTCGCTTTTTAGTCAAGTCCGATTCATACGACCGTCTAACGACTATTTGGTGCCGGAGTAATATTTAAACTTAATTATGTAATGCTTTTTACATCTCTTGGATTTATTGTTTTTATTTTAATAAAGTGTTTTAAAAACACAAAGTGAACCTAAAGGTCGACGGGCAGGCGCTTAATAGTTGAATTCAAGATTTATTAAAAAACCATATGGATCATTATCGAATTCATCCATGTTCCACTTTGCTTTGTCTGGTGTTTTGCCTAACTTTCTTATTAGAGCTTCAGAGAAATGTTTGGCAACAAAAAATAAGATCAAAGGTAAAATTTGAATAGATTATCGAATAAACAAATATTATTACATCAATTTTGTATAACAATTTGCTTTCTACTGTTTATTCCGAGTTGTATTCCTATAAAATCATCTAAAATCATTGATAAAAAAGAGAGTATTCGCCAAGTAAATCGTATTCTCATTGTTATTGAAGAATCACCGTTATTTTATTTTAAAAACATATCAATTCCCTTAAATAAAGATCAATTATCCATATCTAAAAATGATACTTTGAAAACACCACTAAAAGACTTGGTTAATTTTCTTAAACAAGTATTTATTGAAAATAATATTTGGGTCGAAATTATTATTATCCCTTCAAATAAAAACAAAGATAGTATTAATGAACGAAACATCTCAATTATTCCGGAAATACAAATATCAATTAAATTATCTGAGTTATTTTATACAGATATATCCGAATTAACTCAACCAAATCAACACTTTACATTTGATATTTTAGTTACAGAATTCAAATCGAAAGAAGAAATACTAAGAACTGCAATTAAAACAAGTGATGTTAACTCGGGCTTGTACATTGCAAAAAAATTACTTATGGAGTTGGAAAATATTGGGCTTATTCCCTCAAATTCCTAATTACAATGAATTGGTGAGCGGTTATTTTGATAGCAGGATAAATGATAAAGTATATATTACCTAACATAAATTATTTTTCGACTGATATTTATCAACTTTCCGTTATTATTTCCATTAAAAAAGACTATAAATATGCCTGAAGCTACATTTTTCCCATAATTGTTTTGCCCATTCCATTCGAAAGTGTTTTGTGTTTTTATTTGAGCATTTTTAGTAATATTCCTGACAAGCTGCCCTTTAATGTTATAAATTGATAAATCACCATGAATTATTTCTGGTGATTGTATTTCGATTGTTATATTATTGTTAAACGGGTTCGGATAAACGTTAATTGAGACCACAGTTGGTATTTGAGGTTGCGGAGGTTTATCCACACCTTTCCATTTATATAAAATAAGCGACTGTTTATGAATCAGGTTTTTATCTTTTTTATCGTGTATCCATAATACATGTAATCTATTTTCACTGTCGAAAAGAATAGCTGCGACACTATTAGTAATTAATGGATATTCAGATGGTGGAATAATATTTTCCAGAGCACTCCATTCATCCATGCGACCATAAAAATAATAATTATAACGTTCAGCATAAGGATCAACAAGGTTGACATCAACATTTGCGATATGGATAGTTTCATTAATATCAAACACCATTTTAACAGGTCGAACAAACCGATTTTGGCCATTGTTGGGTGAGAGCTGCACTGGATCTGACCAGTAAGTCCCATTTGAAGAATAGCTATAATATATAGCATCCGGTAATAAATCTCCGTTTTTATCCTCGGTCCATATGACATGACGAACATTCATATTATCTACGAGTATTTGGGGTTCTCTAGCATGCCATCCTAAATTAATATTTATATTAATCGCTTCTGACCAATTTTTTCCTTTGTCGCTGCTGTTTATATAATATACTCTCCAATTATTAAAAGGATTATTCTTATCGACAATCTCAGGAGATTGCCCA
>CAJVYU010000085.1 GCA_913009735.1 uncultured Fidelibacterota bacterium | reverse complement strand
CAGAGTGAATAGTTACAATATGAGTGCACGCGATAGCTGAACTATTACTTTTCTGTTCTCTTTTCAATGTATATTTTTTTTTTTTTTTCAAGCAGAAGACGGCATACGAGATAAAGGAATGTGACTGGAGTTCAGACGGTGCTCTTCCGATCTATTGGTTGCCTATGTTCTTACAAGGATGAAGCATTTGAAAGAACTGAGTAATTATTATTCAACTCTTACTGATGAATATCTTGTGCATTATTCCTTTGTGGAGCGAACCCGGAAAGATTTTACTAAATATGAAATTGATACGCTAAAGACCATTCTGTTTGAAGGAATCGAAAAAGGGGTATTCCAAGTTGATGAAGTGGATATCGCAGCTCAAGCGATAGTAATTGCTATGAAAGGGCTAGAATATCCTCTATTAGTACAGGAGGATGCCGACAATATGGAGAACACAATCCATAATATGTTAAATATTCTATTTAAAGGAATTGAGCGGAGATAAATAATTTTTTTATGCTTGGTTCGACTATAAAACAAATATGGTCTAATAATTTAACAGTTCAGTCATATCCACAAATGTTTTTCGAGACAATAAAAATATGGAACAATATTGCTTTTTTCCCTCTGGGAGGAACCGGAAACGGTAAACAAATAAATTCCTTCCACTCATTTTTTTTGAATTGGCAATTAGCACAGGTTACAACGTTCAACCTTTATTGATTCGCATGCTTTCTATAAATGGAGAAAAGATTAGCGATGAGAATATTGACAAGGTGGTTTTTTATAGCCATAAGGTATCAATAATTGCCCATATTCTACATTTATTGTTTAATCACTTTATTGTTGTCGAGGTAGATTTATTTTCGAAAATTCCTTATAAGACTATAAAAAAGAATAACATAACAAGAAAAGATATCTGTCTTATGGCTGAAGATCAAGTTAAGAATGGTTTTGAGAGTTATTTGGAGGGCCATCAATGAAAATTGGACTGGCATTGGGTAGCGGTGGAGCCAGGGGGATTGCACACCTGGGGGTATTGAAGGCTATCGAGGAATATGGATTGAAAATCGACTACGTTTCCGGCTCAAGCATGGGAGCTTTTGTTGGAGCAGCTTATGCTGCAGGTTCTCCATTAAGCCGATTGGAAGGTATCGCGTTAAAAACAACATGGCAGTTTGCCGTTAAAATGTTTATGCCGTCTTTCTCAAAATCCGGTATTGTAGCGGGGAAAAGAATATCCGAATACTTGTATGAGGTAATTGGTGTTCGCACATTTAATGATCTCGATATTCCGCTATCAATAGATACAACAGATCTTGAGACGGGTGAAAAGATTACGTTAACAGAAGGAGATCTTATCCAGGCTGTCAGAGCTAGTATTGCCGTTCCGCTAATATTGACTCCGAAAATAATTGGTGATAAAGTATTGGTTGATGGAGGATTAGTAAGTCCAATTCCCGTCCAGACAGTACGAGAAATGGGTGCAAAGTTTATAATTGCGGTAGATGTTATGGCCAGTCCGGTAAAACGCATAACCGAAAAAGGAAATGGATTTATTAATCGAATCAAGGAGAGTGTAAAACAAAATACGCTATTCCAGACTATTGCGAAAGAAAATGATAAGCATAACCTTCCTAATAAAGCACCCGAAAAATCAGTGAGTATTGCAGATGTTTTATCACAAACCATTGCAATAGGACATACGAAAGTAGCGGAGTACCAAATTTTAATGGAAAAACCAGATATTTTAATTAAACCTGATATAAAGGATTATTCAAGTTATGAATTTCATAAGGGTAAAGAATTAATTGATAATGCGTATGAAAAGACAATCCAATTATTGGAGCAATGGGGATTACCCCGTCAATGAGATTATATCGATAAGAAGTTTTCAGCGAACACCAAAGACTATGAATCAAAGGGAATATTAAGATATGAGAAAATTTGCAGAAGTAATTTTAAAATATAGATTAACGATCATCATTGTTACCACAGGATTAACAATATTTTTTGGGATAGGTTTATCAAAATTAAATATCAATAGTGATATGCTCAGTTATTTAAAACCCGATGATCCGGTTGTGAAGCTTTTTAACCGTATTGGCGAGGATTACGGTGGTAATACTTTGGCGATGGTTGCAGTTGGAAGCGACACAGTTTTTAGTGTCAATACCTTAAATCTCATAAAAGATCTAACAGAAAAGTATAGCAATATTAAAGGCGTTTCCAACGTAATGAGTTTAACCAACATCCTGGATATCAAAAGAACAGATGGCGGTCTGGAAATAAGCAAATTAATTGATAAATACAACATTCCACAGACCCGGAAAGACCTTGACCAATTGAAAAAATATACTCTCGATGAGGATATGTATGCCGGGAAAATAATTTCCAAAGACGGGAGTTTCACTCTATTAATATGCCGTTTGCAAAACGATATTGATAAAGGCGTTGTCGCGGAAAAAATTAAAAGTATTACAGAGAGTATGAAAGGAAGCCATAAAGTTTATTACAATGGACTTCCATTACAGATGATCGAACTCAACGAATATATTGCAGGTGATCTTGGAAAATTAATCCCCATTGTTGTATTGGTGGTCATTTTGATACTTTATTTTAGCTTCAGAAGCAAAAGAGGGGTAATCCTTCCTTTGACAACCGTTATTATTTCGTCAACATGGGCGTTGGGTTTAATGGGGTGGGTTGGCGTTGATTTATCTATGATATCGAACATCATGCCGATACTTCTCATCGCGATTGGCACTGCCTATGGGATTCATTTTATTTCAAAATATAATGAAGATGTTCGGACCGGCGATGACAAGATATCCGGTATCAAAGACGCTTTAAGCGAAGTCGGAGTTCCAATTTTATTGACTGGAATAACCACATTAATCGGATTTCTCTCCTTTATTGGCTCAACTTTAACCGCAGTAACAGATTTTGGAATTTTCACAGCCTTTGGCGTTGGTGTGGCTATGATGCTATCGGTTTCATTTTTACCGGCAGTACTTTCCTATATGAAAGTAAATGAAAACAAAAGAACCGCTAATAATGATAATGGAATTTTTATACAGTTCATGGATACTTTAAGTGATTTTGTCCTTAAGAATGAGAAAATTATATTAGCCGGATCAATTGTAGTAATCATCGTTGCAGCGTTCGGTATTCCTCAAATAAAAACCGAATTTAATATGTCTGAATTTTCACCGGAAAATTCGAATATGCGTATTTCCGATAATCTGATGCGAGAAAAGTTTGGTGGTTCTTTACCTATTCAAATAATTATTAAAGGCGATATTAAAGACCCTTTTATCCTCAAGGAGATGTACCGGTTAGAAAAATATATGGAATCGTTACCTGACGTTAACAACACTCAATCCATTGCAGATTTAATATGCAATATGAATGAAGTAATGAACGGCCATTATACGATTCCTGAAACCAAAGAACAGGTGGCAAATCTGCTGTTTATGATTGAGGGTGAAGATATAATTGAGCAATTGGTAAATAAGGATTATTCGGAAGGTATTGTCCAGGCCAGTTTTGGAAGCATGGATACAAAATTGATGACCAATACGGTAGTTGCAATTGACAATTATCTGAATACAGAATTAGACAGCAACATTACAATAGCCAAAATATCTGAATTAAACCCTAAACAATTAAAGAAAATCAGGAATTCCCAAATAAAACGAATAAGCGCAGAATTGAGTTTCGATGCAAAAAAACGGGAATCTTCCGCCCAGATTGATCAAATCAAAATTGAAGAGGAGTTAAATACTCTGGCGGCTGACATGGATTTCCCTTTGACCGAAAAATACCAAACTGCATTGGAAAACCAACTGCAGACGTTCTTTTTCGAAGAAGCCGATGTGGAAATTGAGTCTGGCAATATCATTAATAAGCTGGTTGAATTAACTACTGAAAAAGCGAAAGACGGTGTAATCCCAGAAAATCAAGTCGCTTTGCTTTTAAAGAGAAATGTTCCTTTCCCGTACTGGCAGGACGATCCGGAAGTTATAAAAAGCACTGCAGAATTTATGGCTACCATTATTGAAGAACAGCATGACCAAAATCGTATTTCTGTCTTGGTGGAAAAGCTGATTCATCTGTTCCCGCCGGAACTACAACAAAATAAAAAATTCAGAGATGATATACGCAATGATCTGTGGGTATTAAATGAACAAATTATAGGACTACCAACCAAATCGAAATTAATGGATTCA
This sequence comes from uncultured Fidelibacterota bacterium, assembly GCA_913009735.1. GTDB lineage: Bacteria > Fidelibacterota > Marinisomatia > Marinisomatales > TCS55 > JADFRD01. Next base: position 9,728 of record CAJVYU010000085.1, on the reverse strand, counting down.
TCGCAGGTTGTTCATTTAGCTGCACAGCAGTCAGGTATGTTGATTGTAATGAAGAAAATGAACGATGAGTTACTTACCAGCCAGATTCGCAGTTTGTTTCTAGCATTGGGGTTGGTGTTGATTCTGATGATCATACAATTCAAATCTATAAAAATGGGCTTAATAGTCACATCCCCCATTTTATTAACTGTCTTAATAAATTTTGCTGTAATGGGCTATTTCGGTGTTTCACTTGATAATGCAACGATGATGATTGCCAGTATCGCCGTCGGAATTGGTATTGATTACGCTATCCACTTTTCTTCCCGTTTTAAAAGTGAGTTAAAAGAACGAAAAGACGAACTCAGGTCTTTGGAAAAAACGCTGGAAACAACTGGAAAGGCGATCGTAATCAATGCCTTAACGGTAGCACTGGGATTTATGGTGTTAACGTGGTCAAATATGGTCCCAATGCAAATCTTTGGTTGGCTAATAGCGCTAACAATGGGTGTCAGTGCCTGTGCAGCTCTTACGTTTTTACCGGCGTTAATTCAGGTTTTCAAGAAAGGGTTAATAAACAACAATGAACAAAATGGAGGAATACCTAAATGAACAAGATAATAATTCGTAAAAAATATTTAATGATACAATTAAACCAACTATTAAAAAAAGGATCAAGAATGAAACGACTCATCAATCCAACAGTGTTTTTTCTTGTCTTTTCTATAATAAACATGCAGTTGTTTGCTCAAAATATCTCCGCAATGGAAATATTAAAAACAGTTGATGCAGTTGTGAATGCTCCCAAAGATATTCATCAATTCTCAAGAATGATCTTAATTAATAAGGACGGTAACGAAAAAGTAAGGGAATCGGAAATGTACCAAAAAGGTGATGATATGCGATTGGTTCGATTCCTCTCGCCGGCAGACCAAAAAGGTATTGGGTTTCTAAGTTTGCCTAATGATCTAATGTATTTATACTTACCGGCTTTCAGGAAAATCAGAATGATTGCCAGTCATGTAAAAAACACCAACTTTGCCGGAACGGATTTCAGCTATGATGACATGAGCTCGTTCAAATATTCTGAAGAGTATGATCCACAACTTTTGGAAACCAGAGATAGTGTTTATGTATTGGAACTCACACCAAAACCGGATGTGGAAAAAGATTACAGCAAATTGGTGATCCAAGTTCGCAAAGACAATTTTTATCCTGTCAAAATTGATCACTATGATAAAGGCGGTAATTTGTGGAAGGTGATGATAAGAGAAAAACTGGTAAAAAAGGGTGATTATTGGATTGCTTTGGAAATGGAAATGAAAGATCTGAAGAAACTGCATTCAACAAAAATGGTAGTTGATAAAATAGAATTAGATACGGGGTTAACTGATAAAACATTCACTAAACGAAACCTTAAGAAAATTAAATAAGTCGTGGAGAGGAAATCTACACAATGAAGAAAAGAAATTTATTGGCGACCGCAACAATAATGATAATCGGAACACTCATTGGTCAAGAGGAGGTTTCAATTAATGGTTATTTACAAACTGATAATCGTCTTCGCACGGGAAATAATGAATTTTCCTGGAATGAAAACAGACTGAACCTACAGCTGGAGGGCGCCCCTTCGGATCAGTATCATTATTTCAGTGAAATCCGGTTACGTGGATTTGGTTTTCCTGATGTGAATCAATCCAGTGATTTGCAACTCCCGGAAAAAAACAAGGTGTACCGCTGGGGGCTGGAATTTCGAGAGGCATATGTGGACTTATATGGATTTGGATCAGAAAATCTCGATGTCCGGATTGGAAGACAGATTGTTTCATGGGGAACCGCAGACGCCTTTAATCCCACGAGTAACATCAGTCCTGACGATTTGGAAGACATCTACAACTTTGGCCAAAGATTGGGCACCAATGCCATCAATGCCAATTATTATTGGCGTGATAATCTAACGGTTAATGGAATATTCGTTCCTATCTTTACTCCTGCGACTCTTCCGTCCGGTGATTTTTCGGGAGCCTTTGCCCCACCAATGGAGTTACCCCCCGGATTAATTGCCAGATACTTGTCAGATGTGGTGATATTGCCTGATCGAACAATTTCGAAATCTTCTCAATATGCTTTGAAAGTAGCTTCAAATCTGTTTACCTATGATGTGTCCTTGAGCTATTTCAAAGGCCAGGATGATTTTCCAATCGCATCTAATGTAACCTTTACTCCGGTGGATACGATGGGTACGATGGATATTTCAACAGTCCTGATGTATCCGGAGGTGGGAGTGATTGGTGGAGACTTTGCTGGGAGTATCGGTTCTGTTGGCGTTTGGGGTGAAGGCGCTTTGACTTATCCTAAAAAGGTATCAATGATTACAATTTCTCCTTCATTTATTACTCCCGGACAAATGGATACGATACAGACCACGGCTCTGGATGATGAACCTTATTTAAAGTTTGTATTGGGTGGGGACTATACTTTTAAAAACGGACTGTATTTTAATACCCAGTATATCCGTGGTTTTATACACGAGCGGGGTAAAGGAACTTTGAACGACTATTTTTCATTCCGTTTAGAGAAGAAGTTCCTGAATGATGAATTGAAGGTAGTACCCATTGGTGGAGCGATCGCGATTAATAATTGGGATGACGTGGAAAACAACTATGGGCTGGTATATGCGCCGGAAGTGGTTTATTATTTTTCCGATAATGTAGAATTATCTCTGGGTGCCTTTATCCTTGATGGTAAAGGAGAAAACCTATTTGGCTCAATTAAGGATAAAGATGAGATTTATCTAAAGGTTAAAGTAACTTTTTAAGATAAATATTTCCTTATAAAAACATGAGGTTAAGAATCACTTCAGGTTATATAAACCATGTGAGAGTTAATCTATTGGTCAATAAGGTAAATACCCTATTTATATGAGGAAAAACTACCTATTTCCGTTTACGAAAGACACCATCTCGAATAAAAATAGATTTGTATAATACGGCTTGAACAAGACTTCCCAAGTTTGGCACTTGGATATAATCGAAAAGAGTATAATGGGGATACGGATATTCGGGATACCGAAATTGAGAAGAGAGTGTATGTTAACGGTGAATATTTTGAAGAGATTGCACTCGAATTGCGTGCCAACCTGAACCATATCTTCGTTAGCTGGCCAACCAATTACGGGAAAATGGGACTAATGGTAAGTTTACCAAAAATTTTCTTCACCATTTCCGGAAGATTGTGTATAACCTGTAATGATATAACCACCATCTATTGTCAATTGGACGGAAACACCCTCATCATCTAATTGTCCACCAAATGTGTGATTCCATTCTTCATTCCCATTGGAATCTGTCTTGATCAACCAGATATCCTTTTCATTGTCCCCGATAGATGATGTATTACCTGTAATGATGTATCCACCGTCACCGGTTTGTTGAACGTGGCCGCGATCATCATCGCCACTTCCTCCAAAAGTCTGATTCCATTCTTCATTTCCAGTAGAGTCTATTTTTATTAACCAGACATTGACAATATCGTTTTTAAAAGTCTCACCTGTAATAATATATCCACCATCGGTCGTATAATGAATGTATGAATCTTGATCATCAGCCGTCATACTATCTGTAAAAGTTTCTCCCGTAATAATATATCCACCACCGGTTGCCTGATAAACGGAAGAATCCTGATTATTGGCTGTCATACTATCCGTAAAAGTCTGGTTCCATTTTTGATTACCCATTGAGTCGGTCTTGATTAACCAGATATTAGTTGTCATGCCATTCCCGAAGAATATTGTATAACCTGTCATAGAATATCCGCCATCGGTGGTCTGATGAATTGAAAAACCAAAGTCATCAATAAATCTCCCGGCTGTTTGAGCCCATCCCTGTCCCAAAACTGTATTAATAAATAAGAAAAACATTAACAATATCTTTTTCATCTCATCCCTCGCTAACTATATCAATTCAACACTAATAAGTTGAATATCAAATGCGAGACACTTTATTAATCTGACCCCATTAATTGGTCCAGAGTTCGAGTTTTTGGGATTGTAATACATATTTAACTGCTAATTCTACGTCGTTTAATCTGATTATTCATAATTGATTATGTTCCATTTGTCCCTTGCGGTGGAGATTTGATCGCAACAAGATATTTTCCCATTTAGGATGATTCTGGAAACAATAATCTGATATACGGCTGCCAAATGCACAATCCGGCAATAGTCACCTGTTATTCCCGTTTGATCTTCTGATATTAAGCACGATCATCATAATACAATGCTCCGGCACCAAGAATCGCAATTTTAGGTGAATCAGTTATTTCAATAATCAAGTTCTCCCTGACTGATCTGTAGGGAAAAGTATTCAGAACCTTCCACATCTCATCCTTAAAATAGGGGAATGACTTACTAATCGCACCGCCTAAAACGATAATCTCCGGATCGATCGCAAAAAGAATTGTCGAAATTACCTGCCCCATATTATAGCCAAACTGTTTAAAAATATCCAAGGCAGCAGAATCTCCTTTTTCGGCCCGGATAAATAGTTCGTAACCATGATGATGATGAACTTCTCTGAAAAATTGGCCGCTGCAATAGTATTCATAATTATGATCATTATAGTGAATCATACCAAATTCACCGGCGCCACAATTCTTCCCGGTATAAAGATGGTTATGAATAATGATACCTGTCCCTAATCCGGTTCCAAGGGTTAATCCAACAATGTTATTATAGTTACGAGCCTTGCCAAAATATTTTTCTCCGATAGTAAAACAATTTGCATCGTTATTAACATAAACCGGGCGGTCAAAATGATCCTCAAGCCGGTCTTTTAAATGTATCTCCTTCCATGATGGTATATTGACTACATCGTAGACAATGCCATTCTCCACATCAACGACACCGGGTACACCAACGCCAATGCTCTTTACATCTGGGATAAATACATTTTCAATTGCATTAATAACTTCAAGCAGAACAACTTCCATTTTTTCGCTGGCGGAGATCGGTTGATAGAATTCCTTTTCAATCTTATTTTGTTTAATCCGTCCAGCCTGGATTTTTGTACCACCCAGATCAATTCCGATTATTGTTTTATCCAATATATGCTCCATTTTCCAGTTACTAATTTTCTTTTTTTAAACGAATAGTTTTATTATTGATAATAGGTTTTGCCCAGAAACCGATACTCATGATATAGCCAAGTGTCACATATAAAAACATCATCCCGATTTTCAAACCAAAAAGGTCTCCAAGACCACCGATAATCAACGGTACGAAGGCTCCGCCAACGATCCCTGTGCATAGAATACCGGAAAAAGAACCATGATGTTTTTCAACTGAATTTAAAGCGAGCGAAAAGATAATAGACCACATCACTGAAAGAAAAAATCCAGAGGCAGGAAGTCCGTATAGGGCCATCTTGGCTGTTCCAAAGAGCGCCAGTGTTAGGCAAAGGACTGATGCAGCAGTAAACCATACCAATAATTTCCGGCTATCAAAAAACTTCAAGAGAATTAAACCAAGTACACAACCGGCTGTTAATAAACCCCAAAAATAAGAGATAGCATCGGCACCGATTATCAATGGGTCATAGTTATGGTAGACTACAAGGTACTTTGACATCCAATTGGCAAAGCCCTGTTCGGTACCCACATAAGCAAAAATTCCGAAAAAATATAACACAACCTGTTTCTCCCGGAAAAGGTTCCACGTTGTCTGCAGGTTTCCCACCCGTTCATCTTCCTTTAATTCGATATTAGGAAGTCTGACAAAAACCAGTATAATAACCATAACCAGCGTTATCACTGCAAACACCCAATACAGTGATACCCACGGCAAATCCCGGGGTACAACGGAGGCAAGAAAGCGAATGATCACATTTCCTTCACCGGTGAAATTTTTTAGATTTTGCACGAGATAGGTATAAACCTGCGGACTTAAAAACGATGCCAGCCCAAACACCAACTGCGCCATGACTGAATTAAATGCGAAATTTTCTTCACCTCCGGCTACGCGCAGTATAGGATTAATCGCTACCTGCAGCATGGCCATCCCTATACCGATTATGAATAACGAAAACATTGCAATATAGAAACCTGGAAAAAAGGCGAAGAGAAACGATCCAATGAGTGCCAGGCAAAATGCTGTTGTCATAACAGTTTTTGCACTGTACTTGTCAACTAGAATGCCGGAAGGAATCGACATAACTCCGTAAGCTGCAAAAAAGGAGAATGGCAGGAATGCTGCCAGGGCTAAGTGATTAAGTTTAAATCCATCAATAATATCCGGGATCAATGGCCCCAGGATATTCGTTAAAAAAGAGATCACAAAGAAAATCACGAACACTAACAGTACAACCAGATAATTTCTTTTCATTTAAATTCTACTCCTGAATTTCATTCACATATTCATAACATTCCAACCGGTACCGGCCGATTTTACTCGATCATTCTTCATATCTTTTGTTCTAAAGTATGCTTGCATATGACACCCGATGATTCCGACAGGTGGGTCATAAATACTTCAAACATTAGACGGTTTAGAGACAACACCAATAGATAAATTCTTTGATTACATAAAATTGATGCTGGTAAAGTTTATCAATTCAACTCATTGACATCTTTTATCCGGAAAACCATCGTTTTTAAGACAAATCCAAATTAGCTTAAAACTCTGTCTCAAAACATCCTTTTTGTGTTTGGAATAAGAAGTTTGACAGGAAGCGTTATATCGCGAAATAAATAAGGGGGGGCAGACAATTGGCGAATATGACATTCCACCTTCAGGATTAACCATATATGTTTAACATTTTAATAGAGGGCTTTGCAAAGCCCTCTATTAAAATGTTCGCTAATTATTCCGGCTTGATTCCATATAGAATAGTATTATTGAGAAATGTTGAACCGGTTAAAACGGATCGAAATTTATCAGAAGAATGATCAAATAGTAAATTGTAAACATTTTATGGAAGTATTATTTCGTACAAATTGTAAATTGGTCATAAGTTTGAAAAATGCTCATTGAATAAACATTCACTAAATAATTTGATGATTGAGGAGCCCTTAATGAAAAAAATAGATGGTATTTCCCGTCGGGATTTTATCCGGTCTTCGGCATTGTTGAGCTATATGTTCCTTCCGGGTATTGGCCGGATTCATGCTCAACCGGCACATCTGCGGAATCTACGAGATTACTCGGGTCGGCTTTGTTACAACGAGAACCCGTTGGGACCGGCTCCATTAGCACAAGCAGCTATTGAGGATAATGCTTCTATGGCACACCGCTACCCTGACTGGTTTAGCACCGGACTTGAAAATACTATTGCCGGATTTCACGGAATTGATGCTGATATGATCTGCGTAGGAACGGGAGCAACGGAGGTAATTCGGTTAATTGCCGATGCCTTTTTAAATCCGGGAGACGAGCTGATTACAGCTACGCCAACTTATTTTCAAATATCAGTTGAGGCAACGGCCAACGGAGCCGTTTCTATCCATGTACCCGTTGAACCGAATTATATTATTGATCTGAGCAGTATTTCAGCCGCCATTACGGAGAATACTAAAATTATTTCACTCGTGAATCCTAACAATCCTCTGGCTACAATTATTCACAAGGATGATATGGAATCATTTATTAGTGCTCTTCCCGCAGGTGTAATTGTCGTCGTTGATGAAGCCTATCATCATTATGTCCAGACTCAGGATTATGAGAGTTGTTTGCCGTATGTCCTGGAGGGATTGCCTGTAATCGTGGTTCGTACTTTTTCCAAAGTCTACGGATTAGCCGGAGCCAGAATTGGCTATTCTGTTGCTTCTCAGGAACTGACGGGTCTCATCGCTTCCTCGCAACTGTTCGGGACCGTCAGCCGTATGTCACAGGCGGCGGCGCAGGCGGCGTTGGATGATACTGACCATCTGAATTCAACCATCAATGAGAATAATATGGCAATGAATATCCTGATAGATGGGTTTGTGAATCTGGGCCTCAGTTACATCCCTTCAGAAACGAATTTCATAATGGTGGATGTCGGTACCAATGCAATTCCGGTTCGTAATCAATTGGCTGACTTAGGGTATCTGGTTCGTACTGGTTGGGATATGCCGAATTATTTGCGCATATCTACCGGAACCGTTGCTGAGATGGTCGGTTTTCGGGATGCTCTTGAATCCATTTTAACATTGGGTTTGATAGAACCGATAGTAATCCCCAGGCAATTTGGCCTTAATTCCGTATTACCCAATCCGTTTAATGCCCGATGTCGAATTGATTTTAGTATCATAGAATCCGGACGGGTAAAACTTACCGTGTATGATACCCTGGGAAGACAAATAAAATCTCTAATGAACTCGTTACTGAAACCGGGTCAGCATAAAGTAGATTGGGACGGGAAAGATTCATTGGGTATTCCAGTGGCTTCGGGGATCTATATTTTAGTTTTATTGCAGGGAGAATTAGCTGCCAACCGGTCGATAACGTTATTAAAGTGATAAGTTAATTGTATTACTTTCTTGTTATAATGAAGTATATAAATAGTATTAACAGTGAATATTTTGAGGAGATTACACTCCAAAAGCGGTTTATCTTTTTGAGCAGCATATGTTCGAATCAATAGTATGAAAAGACTTCGTCAACTAACTCGAAATGATTTTGATCATGAGGTCATTATTGAAACGCGATGGGGCGATATGGACGCCCTTGGACATATCAATCATACCCAGTATTTATCCTATATGGAAACAGCACGAGTGGAATTTTATTCATCCCTGGGATTTGACAATATCCGGTTGACACAAAATCCGTCCATGATCCTGGGTGGAATGAATATTAGTTATATTTCACAAATAGAACACCCTTCTAAATTATCAGTTTGTCATCGAATTAATCGTGTAGGTTTAAAAAGTTTCGATTTTCTCGGAGCCATTTTTCAAGAGAATCAAACTCATCCTTGTTTTACGGGAATATTCAAAATGATATCATTTAACTATAAAACCCAAAAAACGGTTGAAGTCCCTGTAATAATACGTAACCGTTGTTGGCATGATAACTGATCTTTCTAAACGATTCCCTAAAGATAAAGTACACACCCGTTTAATCGATAGACTGGCTTATGCCCGTGATGCCAGTTTGTATCGAGTGGTTCCCAAAGCAGTCGTTAGACCATCAAACGAACAGGATATCATCACTCTTTTAGGTTATGGCAATGATACGCATACTCCGATAACATTTCGCACTGCAGGGACATCATTGTCCGGTCAGTCGGTTGGGGAGGGTATTATAGCAGAAACAGTCAGAGACTGGAAACGATGGAAAATCTTGGATGATGGAAAAGCAATCCATTTAGAACCGGGAGTGATCGGAGGCCACGCTAATAGATTCTTATCATCATTTAACAGGAAAATTGGCCCGGATCCGGCTTCCCTTAACTCATGTATGATTGGTGGAATTCTTGCTAATAATGCCTCCGGGATGGTTTGCGGAGTAAAGAATAATGCTTATCACACAATGCAATCAATTCAATTTATTACTGCTGACGGAAAAAAATATGATACGTCAATTGAATCAGATTATGAACTATTTATAGATCGGAAGAGCACACGTCTGAACTCCAGTCACATTCCTTTATCTCGTATGCCGTCTTCTGCTTGAAAAAAAAAAAAATTTTTATTTTTTTCTTTTTTTCTTTCTTTTTCCTTTCTCTTCTTTTCTTCTCTTTTTTCATTACCTCTAAACTTTAGTCTCATTT
>CAJVYU010000084.1 GCA_913009735.1 uncultured Fidelibacterota bacterium | reverse complement strand
GCTCAACTCTCTTCTTCTGTTTGTGGTATTGAAATAATAAGGGGATTGTTTTTTGAATAAGTGGAAAAAACTGTCCAAAACCGTCCTTGATCGTCGAAAAGCATAAATTATTTTATCAAAAATATGTTAAAACTAATTTATTTTGGACAGCACTGAATTATACTACTACTGCCACTGCTTTAATTGTCTATGAGTGTTCCCTTTAGCTCAAACTCATTGGCGTCTTCAATCTTCACTCTGTAAAATTCACCTTTTTTAACATGACCTTTAATGTGAACAATCTGATCCACCTCCGGTGAATCAAATTCTGTACGACCGACAGAAACCGTCTCCCCAATCTCATCCACCAGAATATCAAGAGTTTGACCTATAAAGGTTTGATTCTTTTCTGCTGATATTTCGGCCTGTAAATCCAGAATGATTGCTTTCCGTTCATCTTTCACTTCAGCAGGAACATTATCGTCCAGATCTGCGGCAGGAGTGTCTTCCTCCTCCGAATATGTAAATACACCCAAGCGGTCAAATCTGATCTCTTTTACAAAATCGTACAATTCATTGAAATCTGCTTCCGCTTCGCCGGGATATCCAACAATTAATGTCGTGCGTAATGCAATACCAGTGTTGGCGCCCCTTAAACGTTGAATTCGTTCACGAATTTTATCTATTTCCAATCCACGGCGCATGGATATTAAAATTTTATCAGACGCATGCTGGATGGGAATATCCAGGTAATTACACACCCTTTCCGTCGATGATATCGCATCAATAATACGCTGGGATAAATGAGCCGGATGGGCATAATGAATACGCATCCATTTTACCGATTCCGGTAATGATTCATCCAATGCAGTAATCAAATCACTTAAATAAACTTTTTTATCCAAATCCCAACCGTAAGAAGTGGTATCCTGAGCAATGATCAATAATTCCTTAACACCTTGTTCAGCCAACCTCTGTGCTTCATCCAGTATAGCCGGGATGGGGCGACTTTTCTGCAAACCCCGCATTAATGGTATACTGCAGAATGAACAGCCATTGTCACATCCTTCTGCGATTTTGAGATATGCATAATGATTGGGTGTCATTAACGAACGGAAAAACAGCGGATCATTTTTGGAAAATTCTTTCCCGGTTATGAATTGGACAATATCGCGATGATTATTCGATCCGAAGATGCGGTCAATTTCCGGAATCTCTTTCGCCAGCTCGTCCGGATAACGTTCAGATAAACAACCCATAACCACTAATTGTTGAATATTACCGGATTTTTTGAGTTCCGCTGCCTGGAGAATCGTTTCAACGGATTCTTCCCGGGCCATATCCAAAAAACCGCATGTATTCACGACAATAGTATCAGCATCTTCAGGTATGTTCGTGATTTCAACCTGGTTTTGCTTTAATCCACCCAGTAAAATCTCGGAATCCACCAATGCTTTGGCACAACCAAGACTAATTATATTTATTTTATGTTTCACACTTTACGTTTCACGCTTCACGTTTCACGCTTCACGTTTTACGTTTCACATTTCACATTTCACGTTTCACGTTTTATTCTCTGTGCCTCCGTGGCCAATAGATTGAACCATTACACCCCAAGAAGCGAACTCACATATTCTTCAGGATTGAATTCATCCAGATCATCCAATTCTTCTCCCACTCCCATAAATCGCACAGGCATATTCAATTCTTTCTTCAAAGCAAACACAATCCCCCCCTTGGCTGTACCGTCCATTTTGGTTAACACAACACCATCTATATCAACACTCTTGGCGAACTCACGAGCCTGATGTAGAGAATTCTGTCCCAGGCTGGCATCGATGGTCATCATCGAGTGTAAATGATATTCCGGGAATCTATCTTTGACAACACGAGCCATTTTTTCCAATTCATTCATCAAATTCTTATACGTATGTAACCGTCCTGCAGTATCCACGATGACCAAATCACACTTATCCGTTCTCCCGGACTTCAACCCGTCGAATAAAACGGATGACGGATCCTTTGATTGCTCATTACAAACCAAACGAACTTGCAAACGCTTGCTCCATTGCTGTAGTTGTTCCACTGCTGCAGCGCGATATGTATCTGCTGCAACCAGCAAAATCTTCTTCCCCTTTTGTTTATAATAATGGGCTAATTTTGCTGCTGTGGTTGTTTTCCCCGTACCATTCACACCTACGACTAATAATACTGAGGGATTGAGTAAATCAAGTACTGATTCTTCATGGAGGACATTCTGCATATATGTGGATACTTCATTTAAAAAATTGTTTTTAGAATGCCTGGTTACGATATCCATAATATCATCGACCGTACTCAGCCCAAGATCGGCGGAAAGGAGTGTTTCTTCTAATTGCTCTAAAGATTCCGGTGATACTTTTTCCTGAATCAGACGAGTAAACGCACCGGAAACACGATCCCTGGAACGCCGCAGGGCATTAAATAATTTTCCTAATATTGCCACGAATTATTTTGTAGCAGAATGTTTTACGAAGGTGCGGAGATATTGAAAATAACTTACCGTCAATAAACCGGTTGCAACATACAAACTTATTTCGGGCAACCAATCAATGGGTTCGATTGGAAAAATATGCAGTACAACGGCAAGAGTAGTAATCCCCGCGGCCCATTTACCGTACCAGTTTGATGACAATATAAATTGATTTTGATTAAAATGATAGATCGCAGGTAATGCGATAGCGAAATATCGCACCAGATAAAACCAATAGAACCATGCCGGAAAAAGCCCCTCCATTACCAGATAAGACGTGACAGCCAAAATAACAATAAAATCAGCAAGCGGATCCAGCCACTTCCCAAAGTGAGTTACTTCATGGGCAAGGCGGGCAAAATATCCATCCAGTGTGTCCGACAGAACAGCAAGGATAATAAGAATAAAAGCAATATTCCAATACTCATTCTGCAATGAATAAATAATGGGAATAGCCAAAAACGCTCGCAGCATACTGATCATATTAGCTACTGTCAATATTCGGGTCGGATCAGTAAACTTTTCTTTTAAGTTATCCATTTGACATCGTTTTAGACGGTTCAGTAATTAATTGGTGTTGATCTAAATCCAGTATTTGATCACAAAATGAATAAATAAATTCTTTATCATGTGAAATAATAATCAAATGCTTATTTTTTAAATACAGTTGTAAATAATGGGCCAAATTTATCACTTGTTTTCGACCCAAACCAAAGGTCGGTTCATCCAATATCACTAAATCATATTCACAGTTCAATAGCCATATTGTCAAAATCAATCTCAACGTTGACCATGGCAATTCCAAAGCTGTTTTATTTTTAATCTGATCCCATTCAACCTGACAGCTTTTCAGGTTGTTAATCGCATGATTGATTTTTAATGGATCCAGTTTTTCAGCTTGAATCAGTTGATCAATAAAGAGATTTATTGGATCGGCGCTAATCATTTTCTCCGGAAATTGTTCTAAATAAGCCATGGAAAGACTGTGGCCGTTTTTTGAAATATGCATTTCACCGGAGGAAGGTTTTTCAATATCCAATAATAATTTTGCAAATGTCGTCTTCCCGCTTCCGTTTGAACCGGAAATTCCCAAAGCACTAAAATTTTTGATATCACAGCTCAAACTATTAAACACGAAATTATTTTCAGTGTATGAAAATGATATTTGGTTACAGTTTAATATCAAATTCGATTCATCTGAATGATGCTTAAACTTCGGAAATGGTTTAATTTCCCCATCCCATCTTCGCAGTGACGATAATGATAATTCCCATGCAGTTTGACCATATTCGAGGTCATTGATATCGCTGGTTAACCATAAAACGATGCAACCTGTCAATTCAATTTTTTTATGAATGTACGATAGCATTTTTTCTTTAGAATGCTCATTCAAAAATGACAATCCATCGTCAATCAAAACACATTTGGGTGTCACACTGAATGCGGTAGAAATATTTAAGCTTTCTTTCTCACCACCGCTCAATGTTGCCGGATGGCGTTGATCTTCGCATTCAAAAATGAGTTCTTTTTTCAACTCGGTAATCCGGTTGGAAATCTCATGCGTGTTACGACTCCTGCATTCCAGTGAAAACGCTAATTCACCTGCAATGGATGAACTGACAATTTGTGTATCCGGATTTTGAAATACTTTCTGGATATCATTCGGGCCGGAAACCGTTGATATTTCAAAATTGACACTTCCCGCTTTTTCTAAAAGTATTTGATTGATAAAAGCTGATTTTCCTGTTCCGCTTTCTCCATAGATAACATGCAGTCCAGGACCAAAGGAACATGCTTGATTAAAATCGAACCGTGGAAATGCTATTCTGAATTGGAGAAAGTCAGTCACGAATTATTCCCCTCACAACACGGGTTGCGGAACCCAGGTTATCATGAATCACATTTGTAGCCGCAAAGCTGCTTTTCAGAAAATACTCGGGATTAGAGAAGAGTTTGTCCAAAATAGCATGAATGTCATCAGAAGTACGGACTTCAAAGCCACCACCGGTTTTGATGAGTTCCCCTGTAGCATGAAACTGCTCATTCCTGGGACCGAACAAAACCGGCAAACGAGCGATGGCCGGTTCCATTGTATTATGAACACCGGTTGAAAAACCCCCGCCGATATACGCAATATGTCCATACCAATATAAACGAGAAAGAATTCCCACAACATCTACGATCACTACCTTTGCATGTGGCAAATTGACTGTTTTCTTTCCAAGCCGAACAGTCGACAATCCCTTTTCATTAAAAAATGATTCAGCTCGGGAACTATTTTTTTCATTCGGTTCATGAGGAACCCACACCAATGAAACATCATCATATTTTTGCAAGATACCAGCAAAAGGTTCCATAACAATCGGTTCATCTTCCAGGTGGACACTCCCGGCAATAAGCCGTTTTTCGCGATCCAGAACCCATTGTGTATGAGAAACCGTAAACGCATCCGCTTTTTCTTTTACTTGATCGTAACGAGGGTTTCCAAGCACCCTTAAAATTGGACTATTCTTTCCTTTTACCAGTTTTTGAACCTGCAAATAATCAACCTTATCAACCGTATAAATAGCTCTAAAACAATCATACACACATTGGTAGAAATTTCTGAAAACAGGATATAATTTCTTGGTCCCTTTCATAAAACGGGCTGCAAAGAGTGTTGTGTGTATTCTTCTTTTTTGAGCTATCCATATCAGATTAGGCCAAATGTCATATGCAGCAAAAATGATCTTTTTGGGGCGTACAAGCTTCAGAGCTTTGCGGATTGTCCACAGAAAATCAAACGGCAGATAAATCTTACAGTCGATATGATCATCATGGACATTGTTATACCCGGACGGAGAGAAGAAACTGACAACCATCTTGGCATGGGGTTCCACTTCTTTCAAACCAGCCAACACCGGACGGATCTGTTCATATTCACCAAATGAAGCGGCATGAAACCAATAGGTGTCGCTCTGATTAAGTGTTTTGTTGAACTCTTTCAAGGTACTGATTGTTTTTAACCTGCCAAGAAATCCCTCTCTGATCTTTTTATTAAAAACCATACTAAAAACGGTCAATATCATTAAGACAGGAAATAAAATCAAATTATATAAGAGTTGGAAAAGGAGCCTCATGACTGTGCAATTATTTCATGTATTTTCGTTCTGACTAAATGAGGTGTAATGGATGTTAGGCAGTATTGTTCTTTTCGGAAGCATCGTTGTTTTCCGTTTTGAGAACAGGGTCTGCACCAAAGATCATTATTTTCAATCGTAACGGAATTTTGTAAAAAAGTTCCGCCACCGGTTTCCCTGGAAGTCGGACCCATGATTGCTGCCGTTGGAATCCCTAATGCCTCAGCAGCGTGGGTTAAGCCGGTATCACTGCCTAAAGCCAATTGAGCATGACTGATAATCGCAAGTGACTGACGAATATCTGTCTTCCCCTTAAGATTTATCACCCGGTTATCTTCAATATAAATCTTATCACAAATTATATCATTTTTTGCTCCCAGAATCACAACAGACATATTCGATTTCTCCAATACATCCTCAATAACGGAACGATATCCATCCACAGACCAACATTTTGTTTCCCAGGCAGCACTGGGAATGATAACCAAATATTTGTGATTTAAGCCAGACTGTTTTAAATATTCTGAAGCCCGGTTTTTTTCGTTGTCTGTGACTTTAAGAAATGAATTGGGACAGTCGGCCGATCCATTCATGATAGGTTTTAAGCATTCATGATACAATTTTCGCTGATTAAAGTCCGCATTAAAATCGTTGATATGCAATTGTGTTAATTTAAATCGTTTCCAGCGAGGTTTTTTATATACAAGTGTCGGTGGTTCTGTCACACTCATCCTGATCAACTTCGAACGCAAAGAATTATGAAAATCAACAACCAAATCATAATCATCATTTGCCAATTTCCCTATCCCCATCAGGGCAGAAATGGGTAATGTTTTATTGATTTTGATGATACGATCTATGAAAGGGTGGTTTTCCAGTAACGGGGCGAAATGACTTAAAACCATAAAATCAATTCGTGCATCAGGAAATCTGTGTCGCAATGTAGAGAGTGGCGAAGTAGCAAGGACAATATCACCAATAGAACTTAAACGCAGGACCAGGATGGTCCGGGGATTATTCATGCTTAGATATCTTTGTAAAGCTTAGAGTGTGAAGAAAAATGAGTTAAATTTTGGCTGATTCCTGCCCCATAAGGAGAAACGACTGTATTGAAGAACGAAAAGAAGATGAATTTTAACCTGATTAAATTGTACAATAGGTTTTGCAAAGGGCTCTTAACCAGTGCGTTGAATGTTATAAGCAACCAGATCGATTAAAGAATCTTTATAAACAGAATCAGGATATTGGCTTATAGACTCGATGGCCATTGAACTGAAATCGTCAATCTTCTTCCGTGCATAATTAAACCCGCCTGTTTCATGAATAATATTTTTTAGTTCATGGACATCTTCTTCCGTTTTATGCTTGATCCGCATAATCTGTTTAATTTTTCGCTCTGCCGGTTTCGGTACATTTTTATAACTATGGATCAACGGAAGTGTGATCATATTCTTTTTAATATCCAAGCCAACAGTCTTTCCAGTTTCAGACTCTGTCCCTTCCAAGTCAAACAAATCATCCTTTATCTGAAAAGCCATTCCCAGATGCTTACCAAATAAAGACATATTCTGCCTGTCCTTTTTATTCTCTGAAGCAGTAATTGCACCAATTTCACAACTAGTGGAAATCAATGAAGCCGTTTTTTGATAAATCATGTCATAATACACATCTTCCGTCATGGTTCTGGACATGCTTTTTTCTATTTGTAAAATTTCTCCGGCACTCAGCTTTTCTGCTGTTTGCGAAAGAAGTTCAAGGGCATCGAAATTCTTTAATTTAATCAGATTTATCAGCACCTTACTGAGAAGAAAATCACCCATAAGAATAGAGACTTTATTCTTCCAAATGCGGTTAATAGCCAGGAAACCCCGTCTTTTATCCGCGCCATCCACTACATCATCATGAACGAGGGTCGCCACATGAAGCAATTCAATCATGGCTGCCGCTTGATAGCTTTGTAATGTTGGTTTTCCCGTGAGTCGAGCCGATAGAATCGTTAAAATAGGACGAATATGTTTCCCTTTGTGGCGCAGTAAATATTTTCCAATTGTATTGACAAGCCGAACTTCAGAATGGAGTGCTTCCTTGAATTCTCCTTCAAATATTTTCAGGTCCTCAAAAATGGGGGCTGTTATTTCTTTAATGTTTTTTATTTCTTCGCGCATACAGAATTATGTTTCAATTTTTCTCTTATTAACCATCCAACTTACACCAATACTCAATTCATATAAAAGAACAAGCGGTAAGGACATAAACAGCAAACTCACAGGATCCGGAGGTGTTATAAATGCGGATATTAACATAATAACAATCAATGCATGTCTTCGATAATGACGCATAAATGGTGGGGTCAATATCCCTATGACAGATAAAATAAATACCACTACGGGGAGTTCAAAAATGATTCCACTGCCCAACATCAACCAGGTGATAAAACTGAAATAATAGTTAATGGAATAGTTATTTTGAATATCAGGCATTCCCAGAGATGAGAAAAATTGCAATGAAAACGGAATAATGACCATATATGCAAACACAACACCAATAATGAATGATATATAACTGAAGAAAACCAAGGGAATCATGAACTTTTTCTCATTTTTATAAAGCCCGGGTGAAATAAACTTCGCCATTTGATATGTAATGACCGGTAGGCCTAAAATAAATCCTCCAACAATAGACATTCCCCATTTAATCATGAACATACCCTGTACCGTTAATACCTGGAGCTTCATTGGTGATGAAATGTGTTCAGTGGGTGATATCAATAGGGCGATAATATCATCGATAAAAAAATATGCCACGATTCCACCCAACACGATTGAACCAATAGCTTTTACTAATCGCCACCTTAATTCTTCAAGATGATCCAGAAAAGACATGTTAGATTTTTCACTCATTTTTTAATATTGCAGATGAAATTTCATAAGGGGATAATTTGATTGAATCAATTGAATGTGTTTCTTGAGACAATACTGCTAATTTTTCTGAAGTCCAAAATTTATCCAGTAATTTTTCCTGAACCAACCCGAGCACACGCGCCCGGTGTTTTACCAATCTATTGGCATCAAACAGTCCATTGGACCTCATATTCGTTAAATATTCTTCAATGCTATCATAAAGTTCATTAAGTCCTTTTCCCTCGGTTGCAATTGTGTTAATAACCGGGGGATCCGATTGCTCCGCCACATTGGCCGTATGCAGAATATTTTGCAGTAGTTGAGCCAACCTGCCGGCACCATCTCTATCGGATTTATTGATGATAAACAGGTCGGCGATTTCAATCAATCCGGCCTTCATAAGTTGAATCTCATCACCGGATTCCGGGACTAAAACGACAATCGTTAAATCAACAGCAGCTGCCACATCGTGTTCGCCCTGTCCCACACCGACTGTCTCATAAATGATAATATCCTTACCGCTGGCAGCCAATACATCGCCCACATCTTGCGTTTTTCTGGCTAACCCGCCTAAATCCCCATGTGAGCCCATGCTGCGAATAAATACATTTTCTTCCCATATATACCGGTTCATCCGAATACGATCACCCAGCAAAGCACCTCCTGTAAACGGACTGGTCGGGTCCACTGCAACCACACCCACAGATTTACTGTGTTCAAGAAATAATTTAATCAGTTGATCCGTTAATGTGCTTTTTCCCGATCCGGGCGGCCCGGTAATCCCAATGCGGATAGCGTTTGTACTATATTTGTAAACGGAAATGAAAAATTCGTCCGTAAGTCCCTGGTTATTTTCGATACTGGTAATGACCCTGGAGAGTGCACGATGATCGTTGGCACGAATACCATCTAACATATGGTTATACATAGAGGGAAATTTAGGGTTTTAAGAAAATAATCGGCAAAAAGCAGAATAATCGATGATGGCTAATGTTCGACCATCTTTTTCTATCATTCCTTTTTCTTCAAATAATGTGAATGTTCTGGATACGGTTTCTCTGGAGGTGCCGGCCATATTGGCTATGTCCTGCTGATAAGGAAAATTTAATATTTTAACTTTTCCTTTTTGGATTTTTCCTAATTCCTCAGAAAGCCTAATCAATGTCATTCCGATTCGATGCTCGACATCACTCAAAGAAAGACTTTCAATATGCTGGTCACTTTTACGCAATCGCATCGTAAGTTCTTCTAATAAGCTGATTGCAATCTTTGGAAACGTTTCTAAAATCTCTAAAAAATCATTTCGAGATAATGTGAGTACTTCAGAATTTTCAAGAGAAATCACATTCGCAGACCGACCCACCCCGTCTAAAAGAGACATTTCACCAAAAAAATCACCTTCACCAAGTATGGCCAGAATAACTTCCCGACCATCATCGCTTAATCGAGTAATTTTTACACTTCCGCCGGCAATAACAAAAAAAGTTTCTCCCGTTGCTTCTTCCAAAAGGATCACTTGACCTTTATTATACGATCGGGTTACCATTCTATCAGATATCTTATTGATATCATTTTGACTCAATTCAGAGAATATAGGAACAGTCTGCAATAGATCGGTTTTATTCATGATCGAAAATACATGTTTTTACAAGTATATCAAATATTGAAAATATGTTAATCTTTAGTTGAGTTTTCGGCATAATAACGATATATTTCTGCCCAATTTTTTGATACAAAAGGAATTATTTACATGGATAGACATCCGCAACAAATTAAACGTGAGAGACAAGACATAAAACGGCGAGCAAAAAATGTTACTGAAATGTCAAGATTGCGTACTGCTGTTAATAATGTTATGAAAACATCAACAACTGAAGATGCTCAAAAACTATATCAACAAGCTGTCAGTATTATTGACAAAGCTGCAAGTAGAGGGTTAATTAAGAAAAACACGGCTGCCCGTCGAAAATCTCGTATTACACGTCATTTAAACTCATTAGCATAACCCTTTTTCTATAATAAATGAAAAGCCCTTCGGTCGTACTGAAGGGCTTTTTTATTTGAATGAATGATTGGATGCGTGATTATCTGTTTTTTCTCCCCCAACCAATCAACCTATCAGGTAATCATATTTTATCCTTCGGATATCTGATAATTCGGCGCTTCTTTTACAATGCGTACTTCATGGGGATGATTCTCTTTTACGCCGGCTGCCGTAATCTGGACAAAGGTTGCATTTTCCTGAAACGATTGTATATCCTTCGCACCACAATAACCCATAGATGACCGTAGACCGCCCATAAGTTGATGGATGGTATTTTTTACAGATCCCCGATATGGAACGATGCCCTCGATACCCTCGGGAACTAATTTTGTTGCTTCGGCTCCTTCCTGAAAATAACGGTCACCGCTGCCCTCTTTCATAGCCCCCAAGGAGCCCATTCCGCGATAAGCCTTGTACTGACGACCTTCATAAAGAATCGTCTCACCGGGGCTTTCATCCATCCCGGCCAGTAATGAACCAAGCATGATAGTTTCCGCTCCTGCAGCGATGGCTTTAGCAAAATCACCGCTATATCTGATTCCACCATCAGCGATGATTGGAACATCGTACTTTGAAGCTGCATCTGCACAATTCATCACAGCCGTCAGCTGCGGTACACCCACACCGGCCACTACACGAGTTGTACAGCTTGCCCCTGCGCCGATACCAACCTTTACACAGTTAACTCCGGCATCTATTAACGCGTCGACTGCTTCTTTAGTCGCCACGTTTCCGGCAATGATATCCAATGAATCACCCAATTTAGATTTTATTTTTTTCACAGCAGCCAATACACCTGCAGAATGTCCATGTGCGGTATCTAAAACGATCACGTCCACATCCGCACTTGCCAACGCATCTGCGCGATCAAAGGTATCTTGGCCAACACCAATTGCGGCGCCGACGCGAAGCCGTCCCCTTTCATCCGTGCAGGCATTGGGATAATCTTCCTTTTTCTGAATATCTTTTACAGTAATAAGCCCAGCCAGTTTTCCATCGCTATCGACAACGAGTAATTTTTCAATACGATGTTCCTGTAAAATATCCTTGGCTTTTTCCAATGTAGTATCCACCGGAACCGTCACAAGATTTTCTTTTGTCATCCTTTCGGATACTCTCAAATCAAGATTCGTTTCAAAGCGAATATCCCTGTTTGTTAAAATACCTACCAGCTTTTCGCCATCAACCACCGGTAACCCGCTAATGTGATAGTGTGCCATTGATTTTTTTGCTTCCCGAATGGTTTTATTTTTATCCATCGTAACCGGGTTTCTGATCATTCCGCTTTCCGATCTTTTTACTTGATCTACCATGTTTACATGATCTTCAATACTTACATTTTTATGAATAATACCCATACCACCCTCACG
Source organism: uncultured Fidelibacterota bacterium (assembly GCA_913009735.1). GTDB lineage: Bacteria > Fidelibacterota > Marinisomatia > Marinisomatales > TCS55 > JADFRD01. The sequence goes on along the minus strand of CAJVYU010000084.1, from coordinate 2,042 downwards.
AGCCAGAGCGATGGCCATTCTACTTTCTGTAACTGTATCCATCGCAGCACTTAACAGGGGTATATTCATGACAATATTTTTGGTAAGGCGTGTGGTAATTATTACATCCCTGGGTAGTACAATTGATTTCTGCGGTACGAGCAAAACATCATCAAATGTCAGAGTTAATTCAAATGGGGGTCGATTTTTCACATCTAGAGTCCTTTGTAAAATATAGAGTGTAAAGAAAAATGAGTTAAAATTTGTCTGATTCCTGGCGGACGGAATGTTAAACTTTTTAATTTGTGCAATAAGTTATGCAAAGGTCTCTACTACTCCAGTTTCATTATTTTAGAAACAGTATTTAAAATTTTACCTGAACGGATGAGTTCATTGACCTCTCCCATATCTTTATACAACGGATGGTCTCCTTTGGATAAATTCACATGCTTTCGCAATAAATTGATTACTTTCTTTGAACAATCCGCCGGTTTCAGGTTGCTGTGGAATTCACTGATGACTGTTGCAGCGACATACAATTCGATGGCTAATATTTGAAAAATATTATTCATAATTCTTAAACATTTTCGGCCTGCCCAGGGTGCCATGCTGACAAAATCCTCATGACCTGCTGACGTAGGAATGGAATCAACAGATGCGGGATGAGCAAGTGTTTTATTTTCAGAGGCCAAAGAAGCTGCCGTCACCTGTGCCATCATAAAGCCAGATTCTAATCCAGGATTTTGGGCTACAAACATAGGTACTTTATCTTCGATACCTTTCATAAAATAATGAATGCGACGTTCGGATATTGCACCAATCTCCGACATGGCAATAGAGAGTGTGTCCAACGCTTGTGCAACAGCTTCAGCGTGAAAATGCCCTCCGCTTATGAATTCTTTATCAGAAAAAATTAATGGATTATCGCTGACACTGTTGGCTTCATTTTCAACCATTTCTCTGGCCGTTTTAAACAGCTCTCTACTGGAACCATGAACATGAGGAATACACCGTAGACTGTATGGATCCTGTATTTTATCACAATCTTCATGGGATTCAATTATGGCGCTATTCTTTAAAAAATTCCAAACATTTTTAGCCGATTGCTGCTGCCCTTTATGATTTTTTAATCGATGTAATTTACTTGCGAAAACATTCCTGCTGGCAAGGCCGCCTTCCACAGACATAGCTCCCGCAATATCAGCTGTTTTCAAAATAATCTCGGCATTGACCAACGCTTTGATACCCAGGGAGGATGAAACCTGAGTTCCATTGATCAAAGACAATCCTTCTTTTGCTTCCAACACCAGCGGCTTTAAACCGGCTCCTTTGATGGCAACGATAGCCGGCATAATTCTATCCTGAAAATGGACATCCCCTTCTCCAATTAATCCCAATGCAATATGGGATAGTGGCGCCAGGTCCCCGCTTGCCCCCACAGACCCCTGCCGGGGAACAATAGGGAGAATATCATGATTAATGAAATCCACCAGTTGCCCGGCGACTTCATTTCGAACTCCGCTGTATCCTTTTGCTAACGTCATTAGTTTTAAAATCATCGTTAATCTGGTTATGCCATGATCAAACGGTTTCCCAACGCCGGCAGAATGACTGCGAACTAAATTTAACTGAAGTTTCTTTTGATCATTTTCAGGAATGGATACTTGACTTAATTTGCCGAAGCCGGTATTAACACCATAAATCTTCTGCCCGCCGGTTAAAAGCATTCTTAAATGTCGATGGGATTTGGAAATGCGTTTTCGGACATCCGGGGATAGACGAACTTTTCCCGGCACATCGAGAAAACTCTTTAAATCTGATGTATGCAGAAAGGAGTTCGAAATAGACAGGGTACGCATTGGTGAATTTAGAGTATTTATGATATGTTAGTAAAATAGAAAATATACTCAAATATATATTTCCATATTTGTCCAACACGTTTATCGAAACGATTTAATTATATGTTTTTAACCCCTTTGTGTTTCCCCTATTACAGGGGAAAAATTTTGGCGATAGTCCGGTTGCTTTCTCCCCTGTAAAAGGGGAGAATTGAAGTGGGGTTT
>CAJVYU010000083.1 GCA_913009735.1 uncultured Fidelibacterota bacterium | reverse complement strand
CATACGAGATAAAGGAATGTGACTGGAGTTCAGACGTGTGCTCTTCCGATCTGCTTAGGGGCTGCCTTGTTTGTGACGGAGCGGAAGGTGATATTGTTTACATAAAATGGAAAGTCAATTTCACGAATCAGGAATATCGGGGAATAGAGGTAAAAAATACTGAAATAGTAACCTTTCAGGATACTGCCGGAGTATATATGATGGGAGACAATTGGTATCCGGAGATATTCGTTCCTGAACAAAACAAAATCAGTGTGGAAAACGCAAAAGATGGTCTCATCGGAATGGAAATTCCTTGGTCTAGTTGGGGAGGGGCGGAAATATTTGTAGTCACTGATGAGTCTCTGGTAGATTCTGTAAAAAAAGTGATTATCCCGTTTGTACGCGATGATTCAATTGAGCTAAGAGTTACCTGGGAAATTTTTGTGGAAATGTTTGAGGGACTCAGCTGGGCCATTTATGTCGATACAACCACACGCGAAACTATACGAATTGACCAACTGTTTGATACCTGATACCTTTTATTCAAATTATGATCGCTATTATGAACCGCATGAATATTGGACGGTTCGGAATTATAGTACGCCCATATTAATTTATGAACGGAATGTGGATACGTTAAGTGTGTACATGCCACATGTAGCAAATATTCCCAAAGGATTAGCTAATATAAATGAAATAGTATCATTGTGGTCATGTGTGTTCGATTAGTTTCGGTGATGTGCATCTTCAGGATAACGGCTGAATCAAATGAAAATACTAAGTGTTTTGTGAATAATCGTAAAATTGTATTACTGAAATAATTTCAAGGTTTTTTATACAGCATATTCTTGAGAATGACATGTTATTTTTTACGTTTGCAGATTATTCAGTTCTTTCGAAGCCTGTCAACCGGCAGGCTTTCTATCGTAAAAAAAATTGTCTGATGAAACATGAAACTTGTTTCTTGTTGAGGAAGAATTTCAAGAATTGATATTTAAAAAATTTTAAAGGGCATTATTCGCCTTTCGGCGGAATCAGAATAAGATTCTTTTTTTTAAGCCGATTTCCGCCGCCGCCGGTAAAGTGGATCTTTATTTTTTTCAATCACATCCTTTGTAATAATGATTTTATGAACACCATCCATTTCCGGAATGTGATACATAATATTCATCATAGATTTTTCCAGAACTGAACGTAAGCCTCTTGCACCCGCTTGATGTTCATGAGCTATAGAAATGATAGCCCTTAAAGCATCTTTTCTAAATTCCAGTTCGATACCCTCCATGCGAAACAGTTTTTTATATTGCTTTATAATAGAATTTTTTGGTGTAATCAGCACTTCATGTAATTCATCTTCAGTAAGGGATTCCAGCGTGGTTGTCACAGGTAGACGGCCAATCAATTCAGGTATAAATCCAAAAGCAATCAAATCCGGTGTTGATACCTGTGGTAATAAACCATGGGGATCGGAATTTTGACGTTTTTTACTTCCGCCAAAGCCAATCTCTCCTTTACCAATCCGGCGGGAAATAATATCATTCAGTCCTTCGAAAGAGCCACTACAAATAAAGAGAATATTTTTTGTATTGATGGGAATTAAGCTTTGTTCAGGATGCTTGCGGCCTCCTTTCGGCGGAATATTGGCAATGGTTCCTTCCAATATTTTTAGTATGGCTTGCTGTACCCCTTCTCCGGAGACATCACGTGTAATGGAAGTGCTGGCGGATTTACGGCCGATTTTATCAATTTCATCAATGTAAACAATTCCCTGCTCTGCAAAGTTGATACTATAATTGGCAACTTGAAGCAGTCGCACAAGAATATTCTCCACATCTTCACCCACGTACCCGGCTTCAGTTAATGACGTCGCATCTGCAATGGCGAATGGAACAGAAAGATACCGGGCCAGTGTTTGGGCAATCAACGTTTTTCCTGTTCCGGTGGGACCGATCATCAGAATATTGCTTTTTTCCAGTTCTACGCCATCATTCACATCATTTAAGAAAATACGCTTATAATGGTTATGAACAGCAACAGCGACCACCTTTTTGGTCTGTTCATGACCGATGACATATTGATCTAAATATTTTTTTATTTCCGAAGGTCTGGGAAGTGTCTTGTGCTTCGGGGCTGATGCATCAGTGTCTGGAATTTGGTCAGGCATAAAAGAGGATCTTCCGGCTGGATCAGTTTTCATTTTATTTCTTTACAGTTAATACTGAATCAATGATACCATATTCCATGGCTTCTTTGGAACTCATAAAAAAGTTTCGATCAGAATCTTTTTCTATCTTTGAGATCCGCTGACCTGTGTTTTTTGCCAGGATACGATTTAATTTACTTTTTAATCGAATGATTTCATCGGCTTGTATTTTAATATCGGTTGCCTGTCCTTCCGTACCACCCAAAGGTTGATGGATCATAATTCTCGAGTTCGGTAATGCCGTACGCTTTTTCTTTGCTCCACCTGCCAATAAAAATGCACCCATGCTGGACGCTTGTCCCATACATATTGTTGCAATGTCGGGTTTGACATAATTCATCGTGTCAAAAATGGCTAGACCAGAAGTAATATACCCACCAGGAGAATTGATATATAAATAAATATCCTTTTCAGGATCTTCAGCTTCGAGAAATAATAGTTGGGCAATAATCAGCGACGAAACAGAATCATCAATGGGAGTTCCCAAAAACACGATCCGTTCCCGTAGCAAACGGGAATAAATATCATACGCCCGTTCGGTGCGGCCGGTCTGCTCCACCACCATAGGGATCAGTTGGTCAATTTCTTTATAATCTTTAGTCATGATCATGAACTTCCTGTTGGCGGAGGTCTTTTGTTTTCACTTCCACCTCTTTTATTTTAGCGAATTGCTGTAGGTAATCTAATATTTTCTTTTCCAATAAATCATCTTCAATTCGCGTACGGTTGCTTGGCTTTTTATAATATTTTTCTATCTCCTGTGCATGCTGTGGTGAACGATCTACTAATTGGCGAATTTCTGCTTCTACTTCCTGTTTAGTTACCTTTAGATCATGCTCATTAATAAGCGCTTTTCGAACCATGTACCATTCCAAATTCCGCTCTGCAACCGATTGATACGTTTCGCGGACTTTAGCCTCATCAAGGTTTTCCGCACCGGGACGTCCGGATTGCTTAACATCTTCAACAATGTGATCCAGGTAAGAATCCACCATGGATGGAGGGAATTCAGGTTTCACTAAGTCGATCATAGCATCTGACAATTGCCGCTCAAAAGCGTCCAGGCTGCGGTGTTCATAATTATCTTTAATGCGTTTTTCCAAATTAGCCCTGAATTCATCTTCTGTGGTCGCTTCCGGATCAACCGTTTTGATGAAATCTTCGTTTATTTCCGGTAAAACTTCTTTTTCCACATTAATGACAGATACATCATATTCTGATTTTTCACCCTGTTCATTTTCCGTAAGGAACATCCTGATAGTATCTCCAGCTTTGGCACCTTTCAGTTTATCCAGATTTTCATCTTTGATCACTCCGCCACCCACTTTTAAATATTGTTTTTCTAATTTATTACCAATAATAGGCACACCTGTATGATCAAGTTTTTGCAGGTCAGCTAAAACAAAATGTCCTTCATCTGCACCATCTTCCACTGTTTCCATAGTGGAATGACTGCGCTGAAGATCATGGATAACTTTATCAACATCTTCAGCATCATGGATGTAGGTTGTTTTTTGAACTTTTAGCGACTTTTTTTTGAGTTTTGGAAGTATTAATTCCGGTTCGATTTCAAATTTTGCAGTAAATGTCATATCTCCTTCATAATGGAAATCTACCTTTTCCACTTCTGCTTTATTGACCGGAATTAATTCTTTTTCTTTCAATGCCTTTAAATAATATGTATTTAATGCATGTTCAACAAAATCAGCTTCTATGGACGGCAAAAACTGTTTTAAAAGTACTTTTACCGGGACCTTCCCCGGGCGAAACCCCGGGAGCTTTATTTTTTTATTAAAGTGTTTTACATGCTTATTAAAATCGTTTTGCAGTTCGTCCCATGGGATATGAACAGACATTTCCCGGGAATATGAATTTTTTTCTTTGATGTTGATTTGCACAATTACCTCTTAAAAACGGGTGGGAATTTAGTTTAGTTAATATGTTATTATTTAAGGAAAATGGTATTATAAACATTGTAATTCCTTTTATAATATTTTTGGTAGATTTGTCCATTGTATTGAACACCGATTAATGGAAAAGAGCAAAATGAACACTATTACGATACTCGGAGCAGGAAAACTTGGGCAAGCTATTGCCAGAGGATTGGTGCATTCCGGTAAGTTTAATCCAACAAACATTACCCTGACCCGCCGCAGCTTATCCGACCTAGAAACGTTTTTAGATCAGGGATTTCATATTACTGTAGATAATCCTTCCGCAGTAGAAACTGCAGATCTTGTGCTCCTGACAGTCGGACCCAACGACGTGGAATCTGTCCTTGAAGAAATTAAGAATTCACTCAAACCGGAAAAACAAATTCTGGCGTCCACTGTGACGGGTGTTTCCATTGAACGAATGATGAATTTTGTTGGGAATAAAATGCCTGTTATACGTATCATGCCCAATACGGCCGTGGCAATTTGCAAATCCATGACGTGTCTGTCCACCGATCAAAAGTATTTGGGCTCATTGAAAGCAGTGAGAAATGTGTTCGATCATTTAGGCGAAACCATGGCCATTAGCGAAGAACTCATGGCACCAGCTACTGCGCTATGTGCCTCGGGACTGGCATTTTTCCTTCGCTCTATTCGGGCTGCATCCCAGGGAGGTATTGAAATCGGTTTTCATGCCGAAGATGCGATTTTGCTGGCAGCCCAGACTGCAAAAGGGGCAGCTTCCCTCATAATTGAATCGGAAAAACACCCTGAATCGGAAATTGACAAAGTGACGACTCCAAGGGGCATCACCATCGCGGGCCTAAACGAAATGGAACACCGGGGCTTCAGTTCCGCTATGATCAAGGCAATTGTGACATCAGCGAATAAAATTGAAAGACTTTTAGAAAAGTAGAGCAATCTATAAATTTTATGAAGTCTCATGACTTCATAAGACTGCAACTTTTCAGATGTTTAATCAAACTACTTCAAAAAAGTACTTATTGATTCGCTAAAAACTCCCGCCCCAACCTTAAAACCACGGAATCGTATATTTCAGCGATATATCAAATCCATAATTCCATTCATCCGTTTCGAAAACATTTTCTTCCCCAGCCCAAATACTGTTACCAACGATTCTTGATTTTGTATCTCCGAAGGGTTTCTCTGCCATAAAATTGAGAGATAAACTCAATTCCGGTCTGATATAAAAAATGAATCCTCCATTGTACCTAAATGTAGCTAAATCAATGTTCGATTTATTTGAATTATCTGAAATTGTTGTGCTATCTGTTTCAATATTAATTTTTTCATAAATATTTTGATACAATCTATCATGTTTGGAACGCTGAAATTTGATCGTCGATCTAAACATGGTTCGGCTGTTTACATAATATTGCACTTCAGTCACCAACCCTAACGACGAATAATTATCAACATTACCTCTATGATATTTTCTAATATATTCATGATCATCTTCCTTGAAAAATTTCAAATCCTTTAATCCTGCACTATTGATTTTTCCAATCAGAAACGTATTTATTTGCCAATGCCAATTAATGGGTAAATAGTAATTCAATGATAGCTCAATACCATTATTTAGTACACCTGAATTTTCTACTTGATATTCATGATTAAGATATAAACTTGTATCATTATCAAACTCAACAAAATTAGAATCATAATTAATTATAATATATTGATTATCATCAAAATATTCCTGTTGGTATAAACTCTCGTCGTAGGAAGTAAAGAAAATAAGTTTGGTCTCAAAACCAAAAGGCCTAATATATTTCCGATCGTAATCTCCTGATAAGATGTCCCGATAACGCTTGTTTCCGATTTTGTCTATATTTTCGCCATAGCTGTAAATATCCGTCACATGAGCAAATGCTAGTGGAGTATTTTCAATAATATTTTCATTTGTAAGATAACTTAACAAACGATCATATGTTTCAATTCTTTTTAAGCGGCTATCAAAATAATATCGTTCATATTCTTCATGAATTAATTTTGCAAATGATTCCATTTGTGCAAAATCAGGCTCAGATTTCAACAAACCGCTTTTTCGCAATTCGGATATTATTTCAATCGCTTTTGCTGAATAGAATCCCTCGTAAGTCCTTCCGAAAACCGGTCCCATGTAAAAATTAATTAAAATATATTTTCTATCTATATTACTTCTACGTACACTTTTATCCACTCTCTTTACATAATTCTTTTCCCAAGAATACTGATAGTAATCCACTCTGTCATTATTACTTTTATATTCTGAACCAGCATATTGAAATATTGTGCTGAAACCAGATTGTATACCTAATGGGGTAATTAAATATCTGCGGATATCTGTTTTAAACAAAACGGGGCTATTTTTCAAAATATTTCTCGAAGAATGTTCATTAAATTCTAAAAATGTTCGATCAAAAATTAAAACAGAATCCACATTTTTATCCTTGTACGAATTAGAGTACTGTTTAAATGATGGCGCAACCGTCCACTCCATCCAACCTTTTTCAGATTCGTTCAATCCTATATATGAGGCATTCAATGTATAACTATCATTTTTTTCATATTTACTACTAAAAAGTGAAAATGAAATTTTATGTTTTGTGAGTTCCAATGGTTTGTATGATTGTATTATAAATTCTGATTCTTGAGCATTTATACTCGCGATTGTCAATAAAAAAGCTAGTATCTTTTTCATTTTTACATCTCCATTTTTAGTTTATTCTCTTCGGTTTTACTCGCCTACTCTACCTATACCAATTTTCTAAAATCATGCATCCATTTAGCTGACAAATAAACTTTTTTCCGCCAGTACTAAAACTATTACAAAATATAATTTGCTTGGCGCACTCATTTTATCCTCCTGGAAATATTATTTGTTTATATTAAAGTATATAAAACTTACAAAACTCTACTCCATGGTTACAGCCCAAAATCCTTCAACACCCACACGCCTCTATACAGCAAAACCATGCTGCCCATCTGAATCACATGGTAAATATCATTATGGTTGAAATGCTTGTGGAGTGAAAATCCGCTTTGCTGGACAGCTGCGCCGGCAAAAGACACCAGGATGCTTACCATGATCCAACCAGTGCCATCTCCCTGAAAACGAATAAAAGAATACAGCATCATGATTAGCACTACTGTCATGGCTGGTACATAAAACAGAACAACAATTCCAAAATTATCATGTTTAGTGATAAAGATTAAATAGACTATTAATACTATAAACGGGAGCCATTTCAACCATTCCATTGTTTGAAAAGAAACCACGTGATAGAGTCCACCCATAACCATGGTAAAAGTGACCAACCCGATGCTGTACAATGCCATTTTCCAAAAAAATGAATGAATTCCTCCACTAAAATGGGGACCGATGCCGTGAGATAACGCACCGAACAATCCTGCCGACCCCATAAAGAAAAACACAAGCATAAAGTAAAAATGGACATTGTACAACTTGGTAGTATAGACGCCATACAATTCCCAAGCAAAATACAGACCCATGGCAAAAATCAACAAATCCGTAAACGCTGTCATGGGTTCATAAATCAACGGCTTATTCATTCGGTCCACACGTTCGTTTAATGGTGTGGTAAACAATACGCATACCCATCATCAGGTTTTCTACTGAAAGCCGCTCATCAATTCCGTGAATGGATTGAATATCAGCTTCCGTTACCATGACGGGGAGTAATCCATAAGTATCCACTCCTTTTGCCTGGAAAAATTGGGAATCCGTTCCACCAATTGTCATAAAAGGCATAACCACCGCATCCTGTCTTTCCCGTTCCAACTCATCCTGAAGGATGTTGAAAAAATCAGTATTCCAACTGGATACAAACTTATTACGTGGTGTCCGTTTGAAAATAAATTGAACACGATCATCATTTACCACTGTTTTCAGATCTGCAATAAAATCTTCCGGTTCCACACGGGGCAGCAAACGTATGTCTAATGTTGCCGTGGCTTTCTCCGGAATAATATTCGTTTTATAACCTGATTTTAGCATAGTTAAAGAAATTGTATTTCGCAGCATGGCGTTAGTGGAAACACTTTTATCCGCTACAGTTCCACCAACGAAAAACCGTACTAATCCATTATCCAGATTTTTCATAACGAACCCTTCTCCTCCGCCGATTCTTTCACCCAAACGATTGAACATTTCATCCACCACAGGATTAATTTCCAACGGTGTGTCCCATTCAACGATTTTTGTGAGAGCTTTGACTAACACTTCGTTTGGATGGTCTTTATAGGGCCGCATACCATGCCCTGATTTCCCTTCCACAACTGCCTCAACCCAAAACGATTTTTTCTGTGCCACTGCAATGGCATAGGCACTCGTACCGGGAAATGAATCTTCAGAGCCAATACCGCCTTCGTCCCAGACCCATTCGGGATCCAGTTTATCCCAGTGATGATTAATCATCCACTGGGATCCATATTCACCTAAAATTTCTTCATCTGCCACGGTTAAAAACTTAATAGTCCGTTCAGGCCGCCAGCCTTCGCGATGAAGTTGAAGTATTGCCATGAGTTCCATTATACCCAAACCCTTCATATCCAGTGCACCGCGCCCATAAATAACACCATCCCGTAATTCTCCGGCAAATGGTTTCTCACTCCAGAAATTTTCATCCACAGGAACGACGTCCATATGATTGAGTAATAGCAATGGTTTCAGTTCAGGATTCATGCCGGGTAATTCTGCCAAAACATGCATGCGGCGGGGATCTTCCGGTACAGTGAAAGTTTCAAATGATATGCCTTCTTTTTCAAAAATATCGGCAAACCATTTTGCAGCTTTCCTAACATCTCCTGGAGGATTACTGGTATTAATTCGCAAATACTGCTGAAATAAATCTACTGTCTCATGGCGCATTTTTTCCCAATTGGGTTCAGCATGAATCAGAGATAAGACAACTGTAATAAATATAATTTTTTTCAACATTTCTAATCCTTACTTTCATTTAGTGGACAAACAAGAGAAAAAAATCCACCCCCTCACGTCAAAAAATCGGGATTTCATGAATTTCAACCTAAATTCCTGCCCCGTTCTCATTAATCCAAATGGGGTAGACGGGTGGGGAGGTGTTAAATACATCATTAAACGGGGAACACAAAGAAATATATTTTTTCTTTGCGAACTTCGCGTAAAGCATTGGGCGCTCTGCGGTTCAATTTTCATATTACCAACCCATAACCATATTCAAAAGTTGTATGACATCAAGGAATGTTACATTGTTGTCCTCATTGATATCGGCAGCGAAGGAAACACAGGACGAGACTTCCCCGGAAACCAATGCAATATCTACTACGGATAGAACATCATAAATGTCTATTAAATTGTCAGCATTTACATCGCCCAAAACCCATCCCTCACAGAAAGATTGGGGTAGCATTGCCGGTACTTTCATACCGATGCAGTGAATGGCTCCGTTGGCAGTAATGATCTGGTTGCAGTCATAACCGATGATTTCATAACCGGGCATAATCTGCTCATACTGCGCCAATACTTCGACATCAGTAGTAAAACCATACACAGGTACGAAAACCTTTTTGTTTGCAATCAGGGAATTGATATAGGTATACGTTACACCTCCGCTATGGGGCGGCATGAGCATCCGTACAACATTATAGGGCTGACCATTACCGTTGGTTTCATTGGCTATCTGATCAGCCACATTGTTGCAAATATTATAACTGTCACCGGCTCCGGCCGATGGTGTTTCATATTCTCCCACTATCACAGTTGTATCATTAATGACCTTTACGAACATATCAATATGACCCGTACCGTCATAATCTAAATGATCGGTTATAATGACTTTTTCAACACCGTAATAATCCAATAAATATTCTTCTAATTGTACTACAGTAAGGTTGGGATCAAAGCCCTGGCTACCATCAAAAATAATATTAGAAATAAATACATTTCCCGTTCCATCCAACAGCATGTTCCCTCCGGCTTGCACGAGCCCTAATCCATAATAATCTATATTCCAGAGCGAAGCAAGTTCTTCAGGATAACTGTCATCTAAGGGTCGTGGCCGGTTGTACGTAAGATCCAAAATAGCTCTGGAACCGTCAGGTTGATAAATCCACCAGGGACCATAATCCCGTGCCCAGACAGAATTAGTGGGAATTTGCTGGAAGACGACATGGCTCATATTTACACCGGCACCAGACAGAGTACTTGTTGCTGATGCTTCATCTGAAACATTGTCCACAACCACCCAGGCAGTGTCTTCTTCTGCTACTTCCTTTATCAAATCTGTCAATAGATCGTAATAAGATTCCCATGCAAAAATCATCCCGGCAATCGAATCGAATTCAGCAGGTGCATAAACAACACTGTCCGGCGGAATGGTGATGGTTCGATTGATACCAATTTCATGGAGGCGTGTTTTTTCTTCAGGAGTCAGGCTTCGCGGCAATGAATTCTGCCCAAATATAATACTGACGAAAAAAAGTAGTATGATTAGATATTTCATCTACGTGAATTTAATACGCTTTAGAATTGTTCAACCCCTAATTAGAATTTGTGAATTCTTTTTTTATTAAAAACTTTACGGAATTTTCCGTCGGTGGGCGGATACGTTGCTCGTCCGCAAAGATTAATTTTTTTGACAACTTTCAACTAATTGTAAAGTATACCGGAAATTGTTACATTCTATAAATAATTTATAGGAGGAAATCATGATTAAACATGCATTAATAATATCTTTATTAGCGTTACAAGTTCTGACTGCTCAAGAATCAGAAGTTCAACAAAATAAATGGTCGTTAGGTATTTCATATCAGCCAAACTCAACGGCTGGAAATGTTACAAGAATATATGATATAGATGAATGGGGAAATATAACTTATAACTATTATTTCACGACTGAAAACAACACTGCTATTTACTTTACCCGAACGATCATAAAAAATGTTTGGGCATATTTATCTGTCGATTATTCTTTGATTGATTACTATTATCAAAATAAAATGCACAAAGATTATGTAGATTTAAATAGCAATGATTATGATTCAGGAAGTGAAGATACTTTTAAGGAAAGTTCTTTACGAATATTTGTCGGAGGAAAAATATTTTTTAAGCCCCAAAGATCTAAAAAAGTTTCACCATATATTGTTTTAGGAATAGGAAAACAAATAACCGATCATTCATCTGAATCAAAAAATCTATATTATTCTTACGATGACAGTGAGAACATAAGTGGTGATGAGTATGATGATTATTATGGAAAAACAAAATCACCTATTTTTATTTTTGGTAAAGGCGGCGCAGAATATTATTTTAATTCCTCAATTTCTATCACTGCAGAATTGGAGTTATTATTTCAAAAATCCGAAGGAAAACGCAATTATACTTACACAAATAAAGATAATGATGGAAATATAAACTATACAAAAGACTATAAAATCCATAAAAAGGAAAGTGCGATAAGTCAATCAGCAAAAATCGGACTCAATTTCTATTTTTAATTATTAGATCAACTTATTCAGTTTCAAATGTAGTGCAGACATTCTTGTCTGCACTACGACAGTCAGGAATGAATGTCGTACAAATTTAGTTTTTCCTCCCATTCCAGTGCTTCTTTGTCCTTGCCATGCTTCTTCATTCCGCTGATAATAATCTCACATTTTTCGATAAACATTTCAATGGTTGCTTTTCGTTGTCCTTCATTCAATTCATCAGAATCCAGCATTTTCTCCATTGCTCTTACACGAAAACGATCCATTCCCCAATGTTTTCCGGAAAGCTGATCCACATGGCCACCGTATTTTACAATCAACAGTTCATCGAGAAACAACACAGGATATTTTGAACAAATCCGCAGCCATAAGTCGTAATCTTCGCACACTTCCAGAGACTCATCAAAAACACCAATATCATCAAAAACAGATTTATGAATCATCACTGAAGAAGGTGAAATAACACAAAGGGGCAGGCATTTTTCATAAATAAATCCACCAAATTTTTGATGCTTTTTCATGGGATTTACCCGCTTTCCATTGCGGATCCAAATCTCATCTGTATGACAAATTAACTTGTCATTATCACAAATAGCAGTCCATTGCTTTTCCAGTTTGTTCGGCAGCCATTCATCATCCGAATCCAGAAAGGCTATCCATTTTCCCTGAGCTTTTTCTATACCCCTGTTTCGAGCGGCGCTGACGCCAACGTTTTTTTTATCAACAAAAATGAGTCCCGGATAATTGGCTAAAACATTTTTTGTATCATCTGTGGAGCCATCATTAATAACGATAATTTCCACTGGTGGTAGTGTTTGCGCTAAAACAGATTCCAGAGCCCGGGGCAGAGTGTGCGCCCTGTTGTAAGTTGGAATTATAACGGAAATGTTAGGTTGGTTTTTTGGTATCACAATAAATACACTTACTCCCGGCTTGAATATGAAAACCACATACAGGGCAGTCCCATTCTTCTATTTCCAAATTTGTATAGCTGTCTTCTTTTTTATTTTTCGCTGAAATATAAATGGTCAAACTAATCAATGCAGTAAAAAATAAAAATATGAGGAATAAGTAGATTCCCATTAGAATTCCAGATTGAGGGTGTTAAAAGAGTAATTCGTGCTGGGTCAATTTATATAAAAAGACACCTATCCGTCATCCAATTCCCTCTCCATTTCAGTGAGGGTTAAGATTCCCTTCATCCTTATATCAACATCGCGCATAACCTGACGGCATCAGCGTTAATGCGTCTTGTTAGACTTTTTATTAGCATCCTTTCACTAATTTTCTATCCTTTAATTACTGTAACACGAGATTTCGTGAAAGAGGACGTGTTTCGCCAACTTTCATGACCCACAATTCTCGCTCAGCAAAACCACTAGCAATCCCTGCCTTTCTGAAACGTTTTGGGGGTTCAAATGGTGGCTCATCTGATAAGCTGCTAACAGTTCCCCAATGAGAAGCAATCAATGTAGTTGCATGAACATCATTCCCAATAGTAATCGCTTCTTCAGGAGTTATATGTGACATCCACATCAATTTTCTTGGCTCATATGCACCTATTGGTAAAATTGCGTAATCAAATGAACTATATTTTTCACCAATACCATTATAAATAGTTTCTGAATATCCCGTATCGCCAATAAAGATAATTCTTTTTTCAACGCTCCGAATTACCCAGGAAGTCCATAAGGTTTTGTTATGGTCATCAGTGCTGCGAGCAGAGTCATGGACTGAAGGAAGTGATGTTAACTCAACATTTCCAACATCCACCGATTCACCCCAATCCAACTCTGTTACGTTGGTATATCCTCGTTCAATAAAGAAAGACTTAAGACCTAAAGGAACTACAACATGAATTGTTTCTTTATTTTTTAAACTACTAACAGTTTCGTCATCCAAATGGTCATAATGATTGTGTGAAACAATCACAATATCTATTGGTGGCAGTTTATCTAATGGTATAACTGGGCCTACAAACCGTATAGGGCCGGCCCATGAAATTGGACTAGCGAATTCTGTTAAAAATGGATCAGTCAAAATTGTTTTCCCGGATACTCTTATTAGAAAACTGGCATGGCCTAACCAAGTAATACGATCACTTTTAATCGAATGTAGAAGCTGAGTAGACTCCAGCTCAGACAACTCATGCCCATCTGGAATATCAGGTGCAAAAACCGATCCCCAAAATCTACGGATATAAAAAATAATTCCTTTAGGAGCAGCGGTTTCTACAAAAGGATGGTTTTGAAATCCAATTGAGGTGTGATGATTAGGCTTGATCTTCATTGTTATTTGCTCTTTACTTTGAGATAAAATAGAGATCGGAAGAGCACACGTCTGAACTCCAGTCACATTCCTTTATCTCGTATGCCGTCT
>CAJVYU010000082.1 GCA_913009735.1 uncultured Fidelibacterota bacterium | reverse complement strand
ACCCCAATACTATACCTGCAAATAATTTATCCGGATATGATTCTGCAGGTGTTTTCACGCCAAGTTCAACGTACAACTTTGTAATGGAAGTATGTGGTACACCCACACCTCCAGCCATTTCCTATAATGTTTATAAAGATGGCATAGTTGTCGCTGACGGTTTGGAAGAAACGACATGGACAGATGATAATGTAAGCGTTGTTACTGAATCTTGTTATTGGGTAAAAGGCGTCATACCAATGAGTTTTAATCTGGGAACAGAAACGATATTAGACTCATTGATTGAAACAGATCCAACAAACGTAGAATGCGGAAATGCAATTAACCAGCCTCCGAGCGAATTTTCGCTGTTATCTCCGAGTGACGGAGATACCATTCTGATTACTCCGGACAATGTTGGTTCAAACCAGCTTTTTGCCTGGACAGCATCCTCTGATCCAAACGGTACGCAGGTTGAATACGATATCTGTTGGACTCTATCTTCGCCTTTCTGGCAAGAATGTGAAAATAATGGAACGCAGACGGCAAACTTTGTTCCATTACTAGAGATTTCAGATTTCATTGATTCGCTTTACCAAGAAGGCGGTGATGTGATATATACGTTTACCTGGACAGTATATGCAACAGACGGTCAGGCTGAAACAGAAGCGGTGAACGGTCCCCGTTCCATCACCTTTGATGCAGGATATGCTCTTGGCGTCAATAGTGAATCGTTGATTCCAGATGTGTTTGCTCTGCATCAAAACTATCCGAATCCGTTCAATCCGGTAACAACAATACGATTCGACGTACCGGAAGAAAGCCGTGTACGGATGGATATATATAATGTTCTGGGTCAACGGGTGGCGACGCTGGTGAACAGCACATTGCAGCCCGGTTTCCATACCATACGCTGGAATGGGACCAACGACTTCGGCAAACCTTTGGCTTCCGGTATGTATATTTACCAGATTAAAGCAAAAGGCTTTGTAGATGTGAAAAAACTGGTATTGATGAAGTAAAAGAAAGAAAAAAAATAACAAAAAAGATAGGGGCCCCTATGGGCCCCTATTTTGTTTATTTTATATCCTATTGTAAAAAACCCTTGACAAATATTTGAATCCTGCTGTACAATATAATACGCGAGACAATAATCGCGGAGTTAAGAGTATCGCTTTGAAGTATAATACAAAATGAAAGGAGAGTGATTATGCAAAAAGGAAGCGTAAATAAAGCAATATTAGTTGGTCATCTTGGGGCAGACCCGGAAAGCCGGTTTACTCCATCGGGAGTAGCGGTGTCCACTTTCAACATGGCGACTAATGAATCCTGGAAAAACAGTGAAGGCAATTATGAAGACCGCACAGAATGGCACAGGATTGTTCTGTATGGTAAAGCTGCGGAAACAGCAAACGAGTATATGAAAAAAGGTCAGATGGCATACATTGAAGGCCGAATTCGTACACGCTCGTGGGAAGATAAAGATGGTGTGACTCGCTATACGACAGAAATACTGGCGGACCGGTTCACCATGCTAGGACGAAAAAGTGACAGTAGCGAAACACCCCCGGCAAAAAATGGAGACGACGACGACTTACCGTTTTAACGGATAACCTGAATATGAAGATTGATTGAAATAAAAGGGGGTCTTTTTGACCCCCTTTTATTTTATTTTAAGGCTCGTATCTATAGTGAAAATACACGATGAGCACACGTACAAGACTGGATAGTTATTCGCCAAGCCCTAAGTGGCTTCGTTATGTGTTAAATTATTTGTCCCTGTTTTTAGGATCAATCCTTACAAAAACACACATAAAAGGACGCCGCCATATTCCCGACAACGGGCCATACATTATTGCAATAAATCATTTTAGTATGGTTGACCCGGCTTTTGTCGTTTATGCTTTACAGCGACCTGTCTCGTTTTTAGCTGCCAGCGATCAACCGATTCCGTGGTTTTATAAATGGGCAGCCTGGCTTTATGGATTCATTCCCACAAACAGAACCAAACTAGCTCCATCAACAATAAAAAGGGCAAAAAAAGTATTACAGAATAATGATATATTAGGAATTTTCCCGGAAGGCACATCTACAGACAAAGTAATAAGATACGCTAAACGCGGCGTAGTCTATTTATCAACAATTGATAACACTCCGATTCTTCCCATTGGGATTTCCGGGCTGGAACATGTGTGGATAAACTGGTTTAAAGGTAATAGACCCACGGTGCGAATTGAAATCGGAAAACCTTTTCAACCTTCCGATGATAATACGCAAAATAATATACCTAAGAACCAACTCATGGATTTAATTGGAGAAATTGTCATGTGCCGCATTGCAGCCTTGCTCCCGGAAAAAGCACACGGAGTTTTTAAAAACGATGAACGGATATTACAGTTTAGAAAGGAAAATCAATAAAATATGTATTCATACATATTCATATTAATAACAGCTTTTTTCGTAAATGTTTCATATGCATTAAAAACAAATATCGTTTACGAAGCAATAAAAGAGAGGGCAATAAAAAAGGGTGTTTCGGAGGAATATCTTAAACAAGTATTCGAAAATGGAAATATCCAGATACGTAAAGAAATACCGGAACGCTTTGCAAAACCCTACGAAAATAAATCATGGGAAGAATACAGAAAATTATTTGTAAAACCATCACGAATAAAAAAAGGAAGCGAATTTTATAACGATCAACAGGAAACCTTGGTAAAAATATCTGAAAGATATGGTGTTGACCTCTTTTTAATATTAAGTATTGTCGGGATAGAAAGTAATTACGGCAGCCACCATAAACAGTTTACGGTGTTTAATTCATTATATACGCAAATTTCAGAAATGCCTAAGAGAGCAAGTTGGGCGACAAAAGAATTAGTCGAGTTTTTGTATTATTGTTATAAAGATTCAATTCCGCCTCACAGCGTTTACGGATCATATGCAGGCGCGTTTGGTTTTGGGCAATTTATTCCTTCTAGTTTTAATAATTATGCAGTGGATTTTGATGGGGATGGAATCCGTCAAGCCTATGAGTGGCCGGACGTTATGGCCAGTATTGCAAATTATTTAATTCAAAACGGCTACCCGGCAAATGATTATTTAAATAAAGAAAGCGTATATAAAGCAGTTTTTTCATATAACCGTTCTGATAATTATGTACGAGCAGTATTAGAGCTGCGGGATGAACTGCAAAAAACTGTCGAACTAAAGAGCAACAAAGAGGACTAAAATCTTATCCTCGCGTTTTACTTTTACTTCAACCGTTTGTCCCTTTTTAAGCTCACCTAATCGATACATATAATCGTAAATATTCTGTACTTTTTTACCGCCAATTTCTAAAAGGATATCACCACCCATCATCCCGGCCTTGGCGCCGGGGCCGTCAGGATTAACACCATCAATTGTGAAGCCGGGCCCGGAGCGGGTATAAGAAGGTATTACACCAAAGGTAACCTTAAAACTTCTCCGGCCAGACTCGGGAGCTTTTGATCCAGCTGCTGTAAACAATGGCCTTTCCTCTCTATTTGACAGATCAAGCACCACATCGTAGACGAGGTCAAGAACCTGTTTTTCGCCATCAGCGTTTATTTTTTCCCAGTCGTCGCCGGGCTTATGATAGTCTTCATGTCCGCCTGTGAAAAAAAATAATACGGGAGAGTCTTTTGTATAGAAACTACTATGGTCACTGGGTCCATACCCTCCTTTATTATAGGAAAGCATCAAACCGTGAATTTTTTGCAAGGAATCTAACATTGGTTCAAAAACGGGAGAGGTCCCGGTGCCTCCAACAGACAACGAAGAATCCTTCATTCTGCCAACCATATCCATATTGATCATGACTATAGCTTTTTCAATTTCTCTTGAGGGGTTATTCACAAAATACTTCGAACCAATAAGACCTTTTTCTTCGGCGTCGAAAGCAATAAAAAGAAGACCTCTTTTTAGAACGCCGGGATTATTGCCGAATTTTTCGGCTAACTCCAAAAGACCCGTTACACCGGACGCATTGTCATCGGCTCCGTTATGAATTGCAAGTTCATTCGGGGTTAAGGAGCCGCTCTTTTTTCCACCAAAACCCAGATGGTCCAAATGGGCGCCTATGATAATGAACTCATCCGTAGACCCGTCCCCGGGTAGATAGCCCACCAGGTTTACCCCGGTAACCATTTTTTCTTTTAATCCAATATTGGCTAATAAAGAAAACGGTGTAACAAAAGATAGTGATGTTTTGTTTTGGTCAAGGCGATGTTGCAACTTTTTTAAAGACAATTCCCCGGGGTATAAATTTTCAGCTAAAGATTGAGAAATGTGCAATGCGGCAATTTTTTCACCTCCCGAAGAACCAGAGAACGTTAAGGGTATTAACCCTTTTTGGTCTTCATCCTCATAACGGTTCACGAACAAAACGCCTACAGCGCCATTGTCCCTTGCCGCTATATATTTTTTACGCAAGGGTAAATAATCAGCATATGAGGAATGAAGACCGCTGCCGTCCGGGCTTCCCCTGAAAATCATCACCCATTTTCCGTTAACGTCAATATTCTTATAATCATTCCACGAAACACTATCTTCTGTATTAAACCCATAACCGGCAAAAACAACCGGAGCTTGAAATTTACCCGTTCCTGAAAAACCCAGCGGCATAAAATCCTTATTTACACGAAACGTTTGTTTTGTTTCTATTATTTTTATACGGTTATATCCAAACAAGGAAACGTCGTCAGCAAAAGTAAATGTTTGTTTAAATGTTCGGCTGCCCGCAGGTAAAAGACCCGATTTTTTCCAACCTTTTTCAATATAGCGCAGAGCAGTTTTAAAGCCGGAAGAGCCCGGATAGCGCCCTTTTAATTTATCAGATGCTAAAAAGCGTATATGTTCACGTATCTCAGCTGCCGTAATTTCAATGCTATCAATTGATAATTTATTTTGTCCGAAAACACAAGTGATCAATAAAAGTTGAAACAAGAGTTTAATCATATTTATTCCCGATGTTTTGTCCTGGGAAAGTAATTATAAAAATAGTTTACCATTAAGATTTTCATGTTGAAGGATTTTACAAACGGAATACGAATTATTGTCACGCCGGAATATATACCCAGACGGTCAGACCCGACCAAGCCGGTTTACTTATTTGCGTATCATATATCAATAACAAACGAGTCCAAAGAAAATATTCAGCTATTGAGCCGATATTGGCATATTACAGATTCAAAGGGGAACGTAAAGGAAACACGCGGACCGGGTGTCATTGGCAAAAAACCACGTTTACGATCCGGAGAATCTTTTGAATATACAAGCTACTGTCATCTTTCCTCTGAGTTTGGCGTGATGCACGGAACCTTTCAAATGATTCGGGAAGACGGATTCACTTTTGATGCTAATATTACTCCCTTCAAGCTAGCAATCCCTTTTTCAGTTAATTAATGACGATTTATGGACATACAAAATCATTGCTAAATTCAATTATATGATATTTAATAAAACAAAAATAATTGCCACCGTAGGGCCCTCCTGTTCAACCGTGCCCCAATTAAATAAGATGATTTTTGCCGGAGTGAATGCGTTTAGGGTGAATATGTCTCATGGAAGCCTGGCGGAAAAAGAACAACTTATAAAGCTTGTGAAGCAATTAAAAATGAAAAACGGTGCAAGGCCTTGTATTATTGCTGATTTAGCAGGACCAAAAATTCGCGTGAAAGGCGTTTATCCCGATTTTAAATTAAAAAGCGGACAAAAAGTAAATATTTGCAGCAGCGGAACGCCAGATGCAAATACGGTAATTATTACCCAGGGGATAATGTTTTCAAAAATTGAAAAAGGCGCCGGTATAAAAATCAACGATGGACGCATCCAACTAACAGTAGTCAAAAAGCTTTCCCCGACCCAACTGGAATGTAAAACGATTATTGGTGGTACAATCCAAAAAGGGAAAGGGGTAAACTTCCCGGGCATTTTGCTCAAACTTCCGACTTTAACCGCTCAGGATGTTGACGATTTAAAACTTGCCATCCGGGAGGATGTGGATTGGATAGCCCTTTCGTTTGTTCGTGCAGCTAAGGACAAACGAAAAATTGATAGAATTCTGAAAAAAGCAAAGGTTAATATTCCCGTTATTGCAAAAATTGAAAAATGGGAAGCGCTTCAGGATTTAGAAGCAATTATCACAGAATTTGATGCCGTGATGGTTGCCCGTGGAGACTTGGGCGTGGAAACACCGCCGGAGCAAGTTCCGCTCGCTCAAAAGAAAATTATTAAACAGGCAAATCAAAAAGGCAAACCGGTTATTATCGCCACCCAAATGCTGGAGTCTATGATTTCAGCTCCCGTGCCAACAAGAGCAGAGGTTAGCGATATCGCCAATGCGATTTTCGACGGCGCGGATGCGTTGATGGTGACGGGAGAAACGGCAAGCGGTGATTACCCGGTTGACGTTATAAAGGTCCTTAGTAAAGTTGTGTTTGAAACGGAGCAAACCATTGATTTTAATACGATCCGTCAATCCACCGGAAGAAAAAATACAGCTGATGCAATAAGCCACGCCACATGCCAGGTAGCGCAAGATCTGTCGGCAGGCTGCATTGTGACCATGACACACTCCGGAAGCACGGCTCTCATGATATCGCGATATCGGCCCAGCGTTCCGGTTGTAGCATTAACGCCGATTGCTTCTACATGTAGAAAGTTATCTATCGTTTGGGGAATATCACCCCTGACCATTGAAGAATATCAAAGTGCAGACGATATTCCCAAAATAGCAGAAAAAACACTTAAAAATAAAAAACTCATAAAGTCCGGAAAACGATATGTAATAACAGGAGGCATTCCTATAGGCGTTCCGGGAACCACTAATTATTTAACAATACTAAAGGTGTAAATAAATGAAATACGTATACTCATTCATATCAGGACAAGCAGATGGATCAGCAAAAATGAAGAACACTCTTGGCGGTAAAGGCGCAAATCTGGCAGAAATGGCCAACCTAAACCTTCCCGTGCCGCCGGGATTTACAATTAGCGCAGATGTGTGCACATATTATTATGATAACAATCGGACGCTGCCGGACGTTTTGGAAGAACAAGTTTTATCGGGTATTAAAGCAATCGAAAATGACATGGGTAAAACGTTTGGCTCCGAAGAAGATTCATTGCTTTTCTCTGTCCGTTCCGGCGCCAGAGTCTCCATGCCGGGCATGATGGAAACTGTTTTAAATATCGGCCTGACGTCTAAAACCATTCCGGGTTTGATTAAACAAACAAACAATCCCAGGTTTGTTTATGATGCATACCGCCGGCTGATTATGATGTATGCAGATGTAGTCATGGAAAAATCTGCAGGAATCGAACCGGAAGAGGGAGAAGGCATTCGCAGGAAACTGGAAGGGTTATTAGAAAAACATAAGGACGCAAAAGGATATACCACAGATACAGATCTGACAGGTGACGATTGGAAACAATTATCTGACTTATTCAAAAAGGAGATAAAAAACACTCTTGGTCAAGAATTTCCGGACGACCACATGGAACAGCTTTGGGGTGGCATAAAAGCAGTTTTTCAAAGTTGGAACGGTACACGAGCGATCAATTACAGACGGATTGAAAAACTTCCGGACGAATGGGGAACTGCTGTCAATGTACAGGTTATGGTTTTTGGTAATACCGGCGAAGAAAGCGCCACCGGCGTTGCTTTCACCAGAAATCCTGCAACAGGTGAAAATAAATTTTTTG
The DNA here is from genome assembly GCA_913009735.1 of uncultured Fidelibacterota bacterium. Classification (GTDB taxonomy): domain Bacteria; phylum Fidelibacterota; class Marinisomatia; order Marinisomatales; family TCS55; genus JADFRD01. The sequence continues at coordinate 6,559 of CAJVYU010000082.1, read as the reverse complement.
GTGAATGGCTCACGAACGCACAAGGCGAAGACGTGGTGGCCGGTACCCGTACTCCAAATCCATTAAATGAGGAAATAAAAACTCCGGATACAATGAATTTGCCTTCATTGGAAATATCCATGCCGGAATCATATCGGCAGCTGGTAGATATACGAAATACGCTGGAAAAACACTACACCGATATGCAGGATATTGAATTTACAATCCAGGATGGCCGCCTGTGGATGCTGCAAACCAGGACAGGAAAGCGGAACGGAGCCGCCGCTATCAAAATGGCTGTAGATATGGCAAACGAAAAACTAATTGATAGAAAAACTGCATTAATGCGAGTTAAGCCCGAACAATTGGATGAGCTTCTTCATCCAAACCTTGATCCGGACGGCGAAAAAAAAGCAACCCTATTGGCAAAAGGGCTTCCGGCGGGACCGGGAGCAGCTTCCGGTAGAATTGTATTTACAGCGGATGATGCGGAAAAATGGCGCGATCAAGGTGAAAAAGTGATCTTGATTAGAGAAGAGACTTCGCCGGAAGATGTTCATGGTATGCACGCAGCTGAGGCCATTCTAACAGCCAAAGGAGGTATGACTTCCCATGCGGCGCTGGTTGCCCGGGGTTGGGGAAAATGCTGCATTGTTGGTTGCGGAGCTATGCACATTGATTTAAAAAAACGGGAAGCTCATATACACAATATTGTGCTGAAAGAAGGCGATTGGATAACGATGAACGGAACGGTTGGAAAAGTCTATGCCGGGCAGTTGGGGCTTATACCGGCGGACCCAGAAACGCATGATGAATATAAAATATTAATGAGTTGGGCAGATGACGTTCGGTTATTAAAAATTCGCACAAACGCTGACAGCCCGAACGATGCAATCCAGGCAAGAGGATTTGGCGCTGAAGGTATTGGTTTGTGCCGGACAGAACACATGTTTTTCGATGAAGAGCGTATTATGGCGGTGAGAAAAATGATATTAGCGGACAATCCGGAAGATAAGCGTTCCGCAGTGATGGAGCTTTTACCGTATCAGAAAAAGGATTTTAAGGGCATTCTGACCGCAATGGAAACATTGCCGGTAACTATCCGGCTGCTGGACCCACCTCTCCATGAATTTATTACTCTGACAGAAGAACAAACGGCAGAACTTGCAGCAAGCGTTGGCGTTGAAAAAAGTCTTGTGGAAAAACGCATTGCTGAACTCCACGAATTGAACCCAATGTTAGGTCACAGAGGATGTCGATTGGGTATTGCGTATCCGGAAATAACAGAAATGCAAGGACGCGCTATCATGGAAGCCGCTGCAGAACTTACACAGGAAGGAAAAACAGTATATCCGGAAATTATGATACCGCTGGTGGGTACAGTAACGGAATTCCAAAACCAGGAAAAAATCATTCGTTCGGTAGCTGAATCGGTATTGGCGGAATATGATATAAAAGTTGAATATACCGTAGGTACAATGATTGAATTACCCCGGGCTTGCCTGACAGCGGATGAAATTGCAGAATATGCAGAATTTTTCAGCTTTGGAACAAACGACTTAACCCAAACGACTTACGGTTTCAGTCGGGACGATATTGGTTCTTTCCTGCCTTATTATCTGGAAAATAAAATATTAACGCATGATCCTTTCCAAAGTCTGGATATAAAAGGCGTTGGCAAATTGGTATCTATGGCGGTAGAGTTGGGTCGCGGAGTAAAACCAAATCTGAAAATTGGTATTTGCGGCGAACATGGCGGCGATCCTGCATCCATACAGTTTTGCAAAGAGAACAACCTGGATTATGTGAGCTGTTCACCATACCGCGTACCCGTTGCCCGGCTGGCAGCTGCCCAAGCAGAATTACAATAATTCATAAATTTTTCTAAAAATTTTACTTTCTTTTATATCAAGCATATTTGATATAAAGCATACTATACTTGACATTAAGTAAAGTATGCTTTACTTTCGTGTTGTCTAAATACTTAATTAGGAAGGACTTAATATGAATACCAATTATTTATTACCAAATCGTTTCAAAAATATTGGCTGGGCAATTTTTATTCCGTTCGTTGTACTTGGGCTAATATACCTTATTAGAGAAATTCAATTTTCCATTTTTGATTGGACCGTATTTGCCATATTTACAGATGATGGAACTTTAGATTTTAATATAAAATATTTATCGTTTATTGAAAATAATATGACGGACGAATTGATTGGATGTTTCATAGTAATAGGAGGTTTGATGGTAGCTTTTTCACAAGAAAAGATTGAAGATGAATTTATCTCCAGAATGAGACTTGAATCACTCGTTTGGGCAACCTTCGTAAATTATGGTATTCTAATATTAGCCATTTTATTCGTGTATGAAACTCAATTTTTTCATGTGATGGTGATTAATATGTTTACAATATTGATTCTTTTCATTATTCGCTTTAACTGGATGGCCCGGAACTCTAGAAAGGCATTAAGCTATGAATAATTCTTTAAAGGTAGAACGAGCTATCAAAAATCTTACCCAGGCTCAATTAGCAGAATTGGTTCAGGTTAGCCGGCAAAGTATTAATGCTATTGAATCAGGAAAATATGTGCCATCTACGACTCTTGCGCTAAAGATTTCAAGGGTATTTAGTAAATCAGTGAATGAGATATTTCAATTGGAAGAGAATGATTAGAGTTTGAATGAATTAATCTTCGCAACCATTGATCGGGAAACATTCCCACAAAAATATTCAACTCCTACGGAGTCATCATATGACATAGTATTGAAAATAATAATTAAAAAATATTTACCCCAGAATCCAACTATAACCCCGGAGTTTTATGTCTATAGAACTCTGATCAATTACCGAACTCCGTAAGATTACAGTCCCGTACCGTAAATCGGGAGTGTTCAATATTTGGTTTTTCTATAGGCAATTAATCTGCCTCAAAATGACCGAAACGGATATAATAAATCTTAGTATTATTAATATTAAAAGAATTGAAAATCAAGTTCTGAAAAGAGTCTCTTCTCTATTAAACCATCTGACACAACCCCAGACAGCGATTCCGGCTAACAGGAACAGGGAAAAATAGACTTCCACCAGATGAAATGGATTTATCGTTCCTGCTAATAAATCTTTACTGGCGAGAGAAACATTCAGAATAGGAACCAACGCTGTTTTTGCATTCAATTCAATCCCCGGTAATAATCCAATAATGACAGGTATTACGATGATCATATTTGCCGGCCCGATGATACTCTGCGCCTCTTTAAATGATTTCGCATAGATGGAAATACTCAAAACCATTGCTGCAAAAAATACAGCAATAGGTATAACAAGAGTCAGGATTGTAATGATTATTTTGAAACCTAACATATCCAAAATCACCTTTAATATATCAGCAGGGATGTCTTCAATCATCTGGATAGCCAGGTAAATACCGAGTATGGCGATCAGCGCCGATATAATCCCCGACAAAGACACAACTCCGAGTTTACCAAGCACAATTTGCAGGCGGTTTGCCGGACTGGACAACAGCGTCTCAAGGGTTCCTCTTTCTTTTTCTCCCGCACCCAAATCTATCCCGGGATACATGGTTCCCATAAAACTGAATAAAATAAACATGTAAGGCAGATATCCACCCGCGATTTTCCCAATTCGTTCCTGTACGGAAGAGACATCCTTCTTAACGATAGCCACCGCATTGAATAAATCTTTATCCAGATTGAGCCTGTCAATTCTCTCTTCGACAATTTGTTTATCATAAGACTCAATAAGATCGGTCATCCGCTTGATAGCGCTTCCAAAAGCTTCTGATGATTTAAAATAGATTTCAACCTTGGCTTGACGATCGGATTCTATGTTAGAGGGAAAGTCAGAACGAACGATTACCGCCCCATCAATTTCATCTGATGCAATGCTGGCGGCAATACTGTCTTCAGGGAAGTTGTCGATTAAGACAATTTTTTCACCCTCTTTGAATATTTGATATAATTGGGAAGAATTTTCTTTTCCTAAAAAGGCCACTCGAATTTCCTTTGCTTTAGCCTTCTCAAGCTGCACCCGCTGTATTTTCAAAATACCCACAATTAACATTGGAGTTATAATCATAGGTACAATAATCATCATTATGAGCGTACGGCGATCTCTAAGAATGTCTTTCAGTTCTTTTTTAAATATGGTAATAAACTGGTTCATCACACCTCCGAAGTCATATGGATAAATTCGTCTTCGAAACTATCGAAAGTCATCTGCGCTTCAAAAGCCTCAAGCGTTCCGCAGAAAAATAATCTACCCTGATAAATTATAGCGATATCATCACACAGCAATTTGACTTCTTCCATTCGGTGAGTGGAAAAGAGAATGGTTTTGCCTTCTTCTCTGCATGTGCGAATCAGCTCGACAATTCTTCGTGATGTCATTACATCGAGACCCGCTGTCGGTTCATCAAAAATAACAACATCAGGATTATGTATAATGGTTCTCGCTATGGATGTTTTCTGTTTCATTCCGGTACTTAGACGAGCAATTCGACGATTGGCAAAGTCATGCATGTCAAGAACATCAAAAAGCTGATCGCGTCTGGATTTGAACTCATTTACACCCATTCCTTGGAGATCTGCAATGTATCGAACCATTTCATTGGGAGTGAGCCTGTCATATAAAGCTGTTTGACCCGTCATAAATCCAATCTTTTCCCTGACCTTTTGAGGATAGGTTTGTGTATCAAACCCGGACACAGTAATATTCCCGGATGTAGGTTTTAACATGGTGGCGACCATGCGAAGGGTGGTTGTTTTTCCCGCTCCATTGGGACCCAACAATCCAAATACGCTTCCCGGCAGACACTCAAAACTGACATCGTCCACAGCCGTTATAGTCTTTGCATTTCGATAGGCTCCCCCCATTTCATTACGAGACTTTTTTGTCAGTTTGAACTCTTTGGATACATGAGTTACTGTTATCATGATATTTGTCGATCCTCCGGTAAATAGTTGATTGGAATTTGCTTTAATTTCAATTAAAGTAAAATGGATTAACCGTTAATACAAAAGAAGTAAAACTAGTTATTTTGTCCACCCAAAAGGATTAAAACACATCGTAAGTTGTTTCTCAACATGCGCTCATTGCCCGATTGGCAACTGCGCAGGCGGAGCAATTAAACTGGCAATGGAGAGTCTTAAGAAAATAATCAAAATTACTATAGGACTTGAGTTAACCCCAACGGCCGGGAGGAGAAGGCTTAACTTAAGGACTTGGAGCGACTTATCGTTCTTAACTCAATGGCTACCCGTCCGAACGGTTTGGCCGGGCGGGTGCCAATTAAGTCAAGTCCGATTCATATGACTATTTAATGCCAGAGCAATATAAACCTATAATTTTAATAGGTTTAATATCAGGAATAACATGACCTAAATAATGGGCTTTCATTCTGACAGCTCCCTATATCTGAAACAACTCACCACATGATCATTTACCATCCCGACTGCTTGCATAAAAGCATAACAAATTGTGGTTCCTACAAATTTAAACCCACGTTTTTTTAGATATTTACTCATAGCATTAGACTCCGGAGTGTTTGCTGGAATATCAGATATATCTTTGTAGGCGTTTTGGATGATTTCCCCATTTGTAAATTGCCAAATATATTTATCGAAGCTCCCAAATTCTTTTTGAATATCTAAAAATAATTGCGCATTCAAGATAGCGGAATTCACCTTGAGTTTATTGCGGATAATATTTGGATTTTGAAGTAATTAACCAATTTTTGATTCAGAATAAACAGATATCTTCTTTGCATCAAAATTATCGAAAGCTTTCCTGTATCCGTCACGTTTTTTCAAAATGGTTTCCCAACTCAACCCGGCCTGAGCGCCCTCCAAAATCAAAAATTCGAATAAGGTAACATCATCATGAACAGGAACACCCCATTCATCATCATGGTATTTTTGATATTGGGAACTGTGGTCAGCCCACGAGCAGCGGTTCCTGTTTTTCATCGGATAATTTTTATAAGTCCAAAGATGATATAGAGGGCTTTGCAAAACCCGATGCGTGAAGAAAAAAGAGGTAAAATTTGCCTGATTCCTGTCCGCCCCATTCTTTTTATTATGGTTGTGGCAGGCGGGAAGGCGGAGAACGCAGTCAATAGTGGGACTATGGACAAGTTTTCCAACGAAAAACAGGCGGATTTTGTACTTTTTAATTTGTGTAGTAGGTTTTTCAAAACCCTCATATAGTTAATCCTTTTAATAATCGACGATCAATTTATTCCCATTGGTATACTTAAAAACCCAAAAACACCTTGAGCGATGTTTCTGGACATAAAAAATGGTAATGCCTCAGTTATAAGTGTGTTTTCTCTCAAAAGACTATGTAAAGGATTAAAATAATGGAGTGTAACGGAATCATTTTAAAACAGTTATTTATTAACACTCCTTTCGCGCCCGTAAATCAGCCATTACAAAAAATGTATTTTTCTCCAAAACAATTATATTAAATTGGTACAGAGATTTTAATGATGATTTACACAATTAACCTCAATAACAATAATAATAACGCTAATAATATTAGCGTGGGGGAATCTGTGTA
>CAJVYU010000081.1 GCA_913009735.1 uncultured Fidelibacterota bacterium | reverse complement strand
ATGTTGTACTATTTTATTTATTATTTTTTTTTTTCAAGCAGAAGACGGCATACGAGATAAAGGAATGTGACTGGAGTTCAGACGTGTGCTCTTCCGATCTAACCCGCCCGAAACAGATCCGTTTCATTAACGTTAGCAGCATTAAGCCTGATTAACTCATCAACTATGTAATAGTGAATACGTGAAAGAAAAATATTTTAAAGCATTATCAACCATAAAACGCCCGCCTGCCCCGGTTGGAATAAATAAAAGGGCAGGTAAATATTTTAAACGTAATTATTTCTTTTACGTTTTAAATAATTATTGAAGTGTATGATTCTTCTATCCACACATATATCAACACTTATGACAATTAGGACTCTTCATAGTAAATAAATTAAGTTAATGAAATTAATTTTTTCCATTTTTCTTCTGTTTTTATTGAGCTGCACAAGCAGGGATAATAACAAAGCAATGCAATCACGTAAAGGACTGCCGGACCAGGAAAGCTGGAAAGTGACTATTACCTTGACGGATAACGGTATAATACGATCCATCGTTCGATCCGGTCATTTGGAAAAATTTGATGAAAAGCAGTTTATCTTGTTAGATCAACAAGTGGACGCTGATTTCTTTGATGGAGAGGAAAACCACACCACCAACCTGAAATCGGTTATGGCGGAAGTGGAGGAAGGCAATGATTTCATGCGCGCTATGGGAAATGTTGTGGTCGTCTCTGACAGCGGTGTGACTCTTTATACGGATACATTGGTTTGGGACTCCAAAGAAGAGGTAATTTATACGGATAATAATGTTATACTTACAACAGAAAAGGGTGACACGCTTTACGGAATTGGTTTTGAATCAGACATTGCCATGGAAAACTGGCGAATTCTCAAACCATCAGGCGTGACTTCCATAAAAGACGATGAGCAATAAACGCACTCTTAAAGGTCAAAATCTATCCAAGCTATACGGCTCCCGCTGGGTAGTATCCGGAGTGGATCTGGAAGTAAGTCAAGGGGAAATTGTCGGTTTGCTGGGTCCAAACGGTGCCGGGAAAACAACCACATTCTATATGATTACCGGAATGATAAAACCTTCCAAGGGACACATTTTTCTGGATGACGATGAAATAACCCGCGACGCTATGTATATGCGCTCCAGGAAGGGTATTAGTTATTTGGCACAGGAAGCATCCATTTTTGGCAAGCTTTCCGTTGAAGACAATCTGAAGCTTGTGCTGGAAATGACAAAACTTTCTAAAAAAGAACAACAGGAAAAAATCGATCAGCTTTTGGATGAATTATCCGTGAGCCAATTACGGAAAAATAAAGGGAATACTCTTTCCGGAGGAGAACGCCGTCGGGTGGAGATCTGCCGTGCCTTGGCTCTTGATCCAAATTTTATTTTATTAGATGAACCCTTTGCCGGTGTTGATCCCATCGCCGTAGAAGATATTCAGCAGATTGTCAAATCATTGAAAGATCGCAACATCGGTGTGTTAATTACCGATCACAATGTGCGAGAGACGTTATCCATTACCGATCGATCCTATTTATTGTTTGATGGACGCATTTTAAATTCAGGTACATCTGAATTTCTGGCGAATGATGAGGAAGCACGGCGGTTGTATCTCGGCAAAAAATTCAAATTAAACTGATGGTAAGACTTCAACAGCGATTAGAACAAAAACAAACTCTCCAGCCTCAGCAAATTCTGCAAGCGACCATACTGCAATTAAACTCGGTAAACCTTGAAGAACGGATTCTGGAAGAGTTGGAAAAAAATCCTGTTTTGGAACAGATGGAAGATACCAGTGAATTGGACGAAACCCCCGTCGATGATAATGATTTGGATTGGGAAGTCGATGAATATGAACCACCAAATGTATTTGAACAAAAAGTATTGAAGGATATGCCAATTCCACAAAGTAAGGATTTTGTGGAACGCTTGGTAGATCAATTAAACTTATGTGGTTTTAGTGCACAAGAACGGATTGTTGCCGAAGAAATAATATACAATTTGGATGAAAATGGATATTTAGCTGTTGAACTTGAATTGATTAATGACCGGTTTGAATTGGAACAAAATGAAGTGTTGTCAGTTTTAAAAAGAATACAAACTTTGGAACCAAGAGGTATCGCTGCAAGGAATTTACAGGAATGTCTATTATTGCAAATCGATAAAGTTGAAGAGCCATTTGTTTATACATTATTGAGCGAATATTTTGATGATGTGGCGAACCATCGATATGATCAACTGATTGAAAAAACTGGATGCAGTGAAGAAAAATTAAGAGAGGCATTAATTATTATAGAACATTTAAATCCCAAGCCAGGCGCGGGTCATGAAAATATTGAAATGACAACCGTCATTCCGGAATTGATTGTGTACGAAAGAGACAATAACTGGGTCATAGTCGTGAATGATAATTGGCTCCCGGAAGTACGAGTCAGTCAGGAATATGTGGATATGCTGGCCGGTGAACTGGATAAAAAAGCGAAATCATTTATTAAAGATAAGGTGGTCAATGCTAAATGGTTTGTGGATGCCATTTCTGATCGGAGAAAAACGTTAACCGATGTTATGAAAATGATCATTGAAAAACAGCCTGAATTTTTTCAAGGCAATACAGACAAACTCAGACCCATGAAACTTCAGGATATCGCCGATGAACTGAACTTGGATATTTCAACAATCAGTCGTTCTACACGAGGTAAATATGTGGATACACCTTATGGCATTTATGAATTAAAATCATTTTTTACTGAAGGAATGGTGACTTCCAGTGGAGAGGAAATCAGCACTATGCAAATCAAGCAGTTGTTGAAAGATATATTGAATGAAGAAGATAAAAAGCATCCATTCACCGATGAACAATTAAAAGAAATATTAAATGAAAATGGATTTCCTGTGGCAAGGAGAACAGTTGCAAAATACAGGGAACAGTTGCATGTTCCAGTTGCTCGCTTGCGGAAAAATATTTAATAAACAATAATGGAGAACTATTATGGAACGTAAAAGAATCATTATCGGCGACCAGGAGATAAGTTTGCCGGCTATCGGAGTGTTACCCATTTTGGGTATCGGTTTGGCGCTTTGGTTACTGACAGGTGTCTTTTCGGTTGGTCCCGATGAAGTGGGCATCGTACAGACGTTTGGAAAATATACCCGCGTAACCCAATCGGGGTTGAATTATCACCTGCCTTTTCCTATCGAAACAGTTAACACGCCAAAAGTCATGGAGGTTAAACGTGTTGAGATCGGTTTTCGAACCATGGGGAGTAATCAGTACCGCACGATTGAAAAAGAAAGCCTTATGCTTACGGGAGATGAAAATATTGTCGATGCTGAGCTGATTGTCCAATACAAGATCAAGGATGCGGTGAGTTATCTTTTCAATTTTGTAAAACCGGAACTTACCGTCAGGGAGGCGGCTGAAGCATCTTTACGGACAGTAATTGGACAGAATAAGATTGATGAAGCACTCACGTCTGGGAAATTCGTGATTCAGGAAGAAACAAAAGAGTTGCTGCAAAGTATTTTGGATAAGTATGAAACCGGAATTCTTGTCGTAGCAGTTCAACTGCAGGATGTGTCCCCACCAAAGCAGGTCGTTGCTGCATTTAAAGATGTAGCTTCCGCAAAAGAGGATAAAAACCGTATGATCAATCAGGCAGAAGGTTACCGCAATGACGTAATCCCGAAGGCCCGTGGTGAAGCCCAGGCTATGATTCGTGGAGCAGAAGGATTCAGGGAAGCAAGAGTCAAACGTGCAGAAGGAGATGTGGCTAAATTCAAATCCATGCTGGCTGAATACAAAAAAGCCAAGGATGTCACACGGAAACGAATGTATTTGGAAACCATGGAGGAAATTCTTCCCGGTATTGATAAATATATCGTGCCAGGTGGAGATGGAGGAAATCTCCTCAACCTCCTGAACCTGAATGAGAAAGGAGGTAAAAGATGAAAAAATCAGTATTAGTCATTATAGTTCTTGGTCTCATCATCTTTTTCACAACAGTATTCATTGTTGACGAACGTCAGCAGGTGGTCATTTTACAATTGGGTAAGCCCATTCGTACCATTACCGAACCGGGACTGCATTTCAAATTGCCAGTGCCGTTTCAAAATGCTGTTACGTTTGATGACCGTCTTTTGGAATACGATGTAGCTCCGGAAGAAGTATTGAGTAAAGATAAAAAAACGATCATTGTGGATAATTATGTTCGTTGGAGAATCGTAGATGCACTGCTTTTCCTGCAGACTGTACAAGCTATTCCCAATGCGGTAACTCGTTTGGATGATATTGTATACTCTGAACTCCGACAGGAATTGGGAAAGCACAACATGTCTGAAATCATTACTGAAACCAGGGAAGAAATTATGGAAATTGTCACAAAAGCCAGTGACAAGTCCACGACTCCATATGGAATTGAAGTAGTGGATGTGCGCATCAAACGAGTGGATTTGCCCCGGGAAAATGAAATGTCAATTTATGCCCGGATGGATGCTGAACGTAAACGTCAAGCGAACAAGTTCCGCTCTGAAGGAGAAGAGGAAGCCCAAAAAATTCGAGCTTCTACGGAAAAAGATAAAACAATTATTCTCGCCAATGCCTATAAAGAGTCTCAAGAAATCCGTGGCGAAGGAGAAGCCCGCGCTTTGGAAATCTATGCCAACGCATATAACAAAGACGTTGACTTTTATGAATTCATGCGAACACTGGAAGCGTATAAAAAAATAATCGATCAAAAAACAACGCTGGTACTTCCGGCGGATTCAAAACTGTTTAAAACACTAATCGAATAAAAATAATAACCGTACGAAAGTTTATAACTTTCGTACGGTTCAGTATAGTTGTAAATTTGCTTTTGATGAAAAGCGTTTAATAAAAAAAAGGCTTCCCTTGGGAAGCCTTTTTTTACAAGGAACATCAATGGATAAACATTTTTTACATATTAAAAATTTATCAAAAGAAGAAATCTTGGATTTAATCAAACTATCCAAGGATCTGAAATCCAAATTCCGCAACAAAGAGGATTTTAAGCATTTCCACAACAAATCCCTGGCCATGATCTTTGCCAAGCCGTCAGCACGAACCCGGATATCATTTGAAACCGGCTTTACATGGATGGGCGGTCATGCGTTATTTTTGGGCCCCAACGATATTGGCATCGGCAAACGGGAAGCCATCAAGGATATTGCCCGGGTGGTGAGCCGGTATAATGATGTGATTATGGCCCGGCTTTTCGACCACGCGCACATCCTGGAATTGGCAGAATATTCAGATTCTCCGGTTGTAAATGGTCTGACTGATTATAATCACCCGTGTCAGATCATGGCGGATATTCTGACCATTAGTGAACGCAGAGATTCATTGGATGACTTGCACGTCTGTTACGTTGGAGATGGGAATAATATTGTCCATTCCTGGCTGCAGCTGGCATCACGCCTGCCCATGAAATTTACCTGTGTGTGTCCGGAAGGATTTGCTCCCGATAAAGAGACTGTGAATCTTGCAAAAGCCAACATTGAATCAGAAATTATCGTTACTCATGATCCTATGGAAGGAGTGGTTGGAGCAGACGTTATTTATACGGATGTGTGGGCATCCATGGGGCAAAAAGAAGAAGCTGAAAAGCGGGAAAAGATATTCGCCGATTTTCAGGTCAATGGCAAAATGATGGCCAGAACAGGAAAAAACACTTTATTTATGCACTGCCTTCCGGCAGAGCGGGGACGGGAAACAACGGATGAAGTGATGGAAGCCGAATATTCTGTAGTCTTTGACCAGGCGGAAAATCGCCTCCATGCCCAAAATGCAATTATGGTTGCGTTGACTTCTTAATGAAAATAGGAATAGCCCTATTAGTAATTTCATTTTGCTTTGGCCAAAGCGGTTATTTTGGTTCAGTTAGTTTTGATTATTCCGGATCGGAAAACGGAACATTTCACGCTGAATCAACTGATTCCACTTTTGGCGGAGCATCTGCGATTAAAACAACAAGTGAAAATGGAACGGCTATTCTCATTTCTGCTTTTCAACCTCTCGATTCGGTAACATTTTCAGCGATGTTTATTTATCTGCAAACACCTGATACGAATATGACGTCAAACGTATGGACATTACCACCTGCCGACTGGACAGACCCGGACGTTGTTTTCGGATTTTTCCCGGTATTAGATTCATCAACTTTTAACCAATTCGCAGTATTGATACCGGATTCTATTGCACTGGATTCAACTATTCTTGATTCAGCGTTCCTTACGGATCTATTTACAGAAATTTTTGTCATTATCTCTCAAGATGCCTATGTTGGATTTACAGGGTCAATCAATCTGAATCAAATTTCAACAGATTCAATGAATGGAAACTTCAATGTAATCGCATATCAGAATGGTTTTCCTCCACCAGAGGTCAATATTACCAACGGCTCGATTCAATTGAATCGAGTAACTCTACCGCAAGTGAACGTGGAAAATGAACCGGATATTCCAAAGGGAATACGATTGTATCCGGCATATCCTAATCCGTTTAATCCAGTTACCACCATTCGTTTTATAATAGGGGACGAATATATGCCTTCACTACAAATAAACATTTTTGACCTAAATGGTCGGTTAGTGGAAACGTTGGTAAATGGTGAAAAGGCGATAGGTGAGCATGAAATCACATGGAACGGGTCTCATTTGCCCAGTGGGATTTATTTTGTTCAGTTGATATCCGGCCGTTTAATACAGACGCAAAAATTGATTTTGATGAAATAATGTAAAAATAGCAACAGAGACACACCTGCCCGAACCGGCGTCCAGTTTCAGGTGGGGAGCCAATCACCGCTCGCTAATCACACCGCCACGGCGGGCAGGCATCCAGCGAATATCATACGTTCGATATTCAACAATATTAGCGTCCTCTTTAATTGGAACCACAATATAAAATTCAGCTGTGGCTCCCGGTTTGATCGCAGTGTCTGTTATTACACCCGTATTGTATTCTTGCGTTGAGCCTTTTGCAAATGCTGAATCAGTATAAGCAAGTTCCGTTTCCGGTGTCCAGAGATTTACAATGATTCTTACAAAGTCAGCCCGCGTTTTACCTGTGTTTTTCACGACGCCTCGTATTTCTTCACGATCCGGATAAACATTAACAAATGGTTCGCTCATAAGTTCGACTTTAGGGGCTGGCGACTGTTCCTTCTCAATCTTCACTACTTTATCTTTATTAATGGATAGTTGACCAATGGAGGTTTGAATAATTACTTTTTTATCTGTTTCTTCAATAATCTCGCCGATTACCACTGTTCCGTTGGCCAGTTCTATTCGATGCTGCAGTTCCGGAATCTTAATGAGATTCAGCAATTCTTCATTGATTGACGGGATGGCTCTTTTACGTTCGATGACTCGGATCACGCGTTTTAAGGAATCGATTTGAGTCTGTAAATTTTGTAATCCATCTTTATATTCGAAAAAAAGTTCTCCCATTGGTAATTGTTCCGGTTTTTCTTTTTTCAGTATGACTTCCGGAAATTCGGCGCCCTCTTTTTTTGTGGAATCAACATTTGTTGTATCGCTTTCTTGAGAAAAAAGGAAAACGTTAATAAGAAGAAATAATGTTAAAACTTTCATTGACCCATGGCTTTCTGTTGAGCTTTAAAAGCCATCCGGCGAAGTTTTTCAGCATACTGATCTGTTTTACCCATAGTCTGCAGCATGTCTATGATGGCTTCCCGCAAGGGATAGTTATCGGCATCCTCGAGAACAGGGAGTACTTTAACAACGGTGGCGTCATCAGCAAAGCGACCTAAACTGCGTATGGCCTTGGTGCGAATATGTACGGGGAATTCATTATTTGTTGCGATGTCAATTGTCGCTTTATACACTTGAGGATCATCAAATTCTCCCAAGGCATCCAATAAAGTATTTAGCATACTGAAATATTGTTTTTTGCCGACATTGTAAGTTTCTATCAATGCTAAAATCAGGTTTTCCTCTTTTACTCCTGCCATGGTATTGATGGCAAATTCCCTGATTTCTGTATTCATTTCAGGGTCGCCAAGTAGTTCAGCAAAAGCCGGTGCAACCTCTTGGGGATCTTTTTTACCTAAAATCTCCAGTGCACGATTTCTAACAGCTATATTAATCTCCGGATCTTTTGAAATGGTCACCAGAATAGGAATAACTTCACTCGAACCAATAGCCCCGAGTGTTTCAGTGAGTAGTTTATTCGTTCGGGAGACATTGGCCTTAGATGTTTCATACAATTCCAAAAGTGCCAAAACTTGATCTTTAGAACGAACCCTATTCAAGTTTTTTATTAACGTCATATGGAGCTGGTTGGATTTTTCATCAACGGTATGCATGGCCCGAACCATGGCATCTCCGGCCGCAGGGTTTTCCCGAAACTCTGCTAAAAGCTCAATGGATGCTTCCATGAAGCTCAAATCGAGGGCTTCTGCCTCAGAAACCACCTTAGCAATGGCATTCAATGCTGTGGGGTGCTGTGTTTGGGCCAGAACGTTACCGGCAGCGATGCGTACATCAAAGGGCAGGTTGGAATCGTTATACATACTGATTATTTCTTGCAATGCCTGCACCTGTCCATCCTGATATTCACGCCGCAGGTTTTCGACTTCAGCCATATTGACGTCTGCTTTCTTTTTATCTTTCTTAAACAGGCCTTTAACCATCGAACAGCCTTGAAACGAAAGAGAAGCAGCTAAAAGAATAATGACCAGTTTATACATCTGATTCCCAAAATTTGAGTTCAAGTTCATTCCCATCGAAAATTCCATAAGAAAAATACTGAATCCAGTCACCCAGAACAACCAGCTTTCCTCCGTTTACATTTTCTATCGTTGACTGATGATAATGCCCGGTGATTACGTAATCAAAACCATCTGCAGAAATGGTTTCAGCAAAGACTTTTAACTCACTGAGTACCTTTTTATTATATTCCGTTGAATGTTTATAATGATACCCTCTTTTAGAAATCGCATGGGCAATGCCATAACCAATAGTAGGATGAACCCATCTATACAGCCAAATAAACAGTTTATTTCGCAGAATGGATTTTAAAAGCCGATATCCTCTATCCCAGGATAAAATCCCATCACCATGGGTAAGGTAGAATTTTTTCCCACTGATTTCCAATGTCGTATCGTCCGTATACACGCGATGGGTTAATGTATCTTCCATAAAGTCCAGGATCCAGTGATCATGATTACCAGTGATAAAGTGAACTTCAATACCGGCTTGTTTTAGGGAATATAACTTCTGGTAAAAAGGAAAATACACTTTTGGGATCACATGCTTATATTCAAAATAAAAATCGTATAAATCACCAACGATGACTAAAGTTCCATTCGTTTGAACAATATAATCTAAAAAATGGAACAACTTTTGTTGTCGTTCTTTCTCCTGCTCGGAATAATCGAGCATTAAATGAATATCGGAAATAAAATAGACAGGCAATTGCATATAGGCTAACTTACTTTTTCGGAGATGTTCCAGCCAAGGGAATGTCGCTCTTTAACCATTTATTCTTTCATAGAGTCAAATGGTTGACTTCCTGCGGAAACAGACCTAGTTTTAATTAGAATACGGATGTGGAACTCATTAGATTTAATGACGTAACTTTCACATATGCGACGAATTTTAATCATACTTGCATTGTTTTCACAGGGGCTTCCTGCCCAGTCCTTTGGGCAAAATAAGGTTCAGTACAAGGATTTTGACTGGTCGATAATCTCATCTCCTAATTTTGATGTATACTTTTATGGAGACGATCCGCACCTTGCAGAATTTACAGCCGAGGTAGCTGAAGAAGCCCATGAACAGATTTCCAAGCATTTGCGATGGACATTGAAAAAACGGGTGTCCATTATTGTCTATCATTCCCATAATGATTTCCAGCAGACCAATGTAATTTGGCAATATATGCGAGAAGGAATCGGTGGTGTAACGGAATTATTCAAGAATAGGGTTGTTCTCCCATTCGAAGGAGATTACGAGCAATTTCGTCATGTGATCCACCATGAACTTGTTCATGCAATATTAAATGATATGATTTATGACGGTAACATTCAAAGTATCATTGCCGGCAGGGTAAAACTGCGAATCCCTCTCTGGGTGAACGAAGGTTTGTCCGAATATCTTTCTATGAATTGGGATACCAAAGCCGATATGACCATGCGGGATCTTTCCATCAATGAAGACATGCCTACCATAGAACAACTTGAATACTATATGGCCTATAAAGGGGGTCAATCCGTTTGGCGATTTATTGCTGAGAAATATGGACGTGAAAAAATCGGTGAAATCATCAACGCCATGAAACTAACCCAAAATACTGAAAAAGGATTTGAACGCGCCCTGGGAATGGATTTTAAAGATTTAACAGAACAGTGGCACAAATATTTGAAAAAAGAATATTGGCCGGACGTGGCTGGTATGGAAGAAATTGAAGATGTTGCAAAACGCTTAACAAACCATAAAGAACAGAAAAATTATTACAATGTTTCTCCCGCTGTGTCGCCTGACGGGAGTAAAATCGCAGTGTTGTCAGATCGATCAGGGTATTTTGATGTTTTTATTCTGAATGCTATCGATGGTAAGGAGATCAAGCGTTTAGTGAAGGGAAATCGATCCGTAGATTTTGAGGAATTAAAGCTATTGCAGCCGGGGATCACCTGGTCTCCGGACAGTAAGCGTATTGCCATTGCAGCAAAAGCGGGGAAATCCGATGCACTGTATCTTATTAACATAAAATCGAAAAAGAAGGAAAAACTGACGTTTGATTTTGATGGAATTTTCACAGCTGCCTGGAGTCCCAATGGTGAACAATTAGCATTCGTGGGAACCAATGCCGGCGCCAGTGACATTTATATTTACAATCTCAAAACCAAAGAATTAACACAGTTAACTGATGATATTTATTCGGATTCAGAGCCGGCATGGAGCAGTGACGGTTCAAGACTGGCTTTCATATCTGACCGCGATGATGATGTGGAAGGTCAAAATCCCCCTGAAGATATTTTTACCCACGATTATTCACAGAAAGATATTTATTATATCGATATTTCCACCAACCACATAATGCGTATTACCGATACAGAATACAATGAAAATCATCCTGTGTGGGCTCATACAAAAGAGAACACAATTTTCTATGTGGCAGACAAAAGCGGTGTGTGGAATATTTATCGTCAGGAAATCGTCGTTCAGGAATCTGATATTGATTCCAGTAATACATTAGACCAGAATCAACCGTTGGCTATCACCAACATACTCACCGGCGCATTCCAGTTAAGTTTGACGAGAGATGATGGTTTGCTGGTCTTTGCCGGTTATGCTGATCTGGGTTGGGATGTGTATAGTATAACCCAGCCGCTGGAAAAAGAATCAGTCGAAGTACCATTGACTCAATATATTTTGAAAAAAGACGAAGTCACAGAAGACTTAACAGACCTTCGCCGACATAAACGCAACGCATACAGTACCGGAAGAACATCCAGTGTCGATTATTCTGATTGGATTTTTGCCCGGGAGTATAATCATTTTAATCAATCACTCGTTTCGAATGAAGAAGAAGATTTTGCTGTGACAGATACAACTAATTTGTATGAAAATGGCTACGTTCCAAAAGAATACAAAACCAGATTCACCCTGGATATGGTAAACAGCTATGCGTCATTTAATAATGTGTTTGGGGCCCAGGGGATGGCCATGTTTGCCTTTAGCGATATTTTGGGTAACCATCAAATATATCTGGGAACAGAAATGGTAATAGATTTGCAGCGCAGTGATTACTTTTTCAGTTATGCTTATTTAACACATCCAACAGATTATTATTTTTCATTATATCATACGGCGAACGAATATTTTCTTGGATATACAGATCAATTGTTACAAATCAGAGGATTGTTGCAAAATTTTGGACTCATGGGCTTTGTTTCCAAACCTTTCACCCGTTTTACTCGAATTGAAGGAGGTTTATCTTATCACTCCTTTTCCTTCAGTAAGTGGGAACAGGTGAATTATTATGATTTTAATAAAGTGGATGAACAATCATTTTCTGTCTTTCTCCCCATGGCAAGCTGGGTATTTGACAATACGGTTTTTGGTTATACCGGGCCAATTGACGGGTTCAGGCAAAATACATCGATAGTTATTAGCCCCGGCTGGGGAAGTAAAAAACTCGATTTTAAGACATTGAAGTTAGATTTTCGAAAATATTTCAAGATCGGTCGTTATTCCAGCCTGGCCGGCAGGATGATGCTGGGAATAAGTCTGGGTGCTGATAAACAAAAATTCTATCTGGGCGGAGTATCGAATTGGATTTTCGGCAAGGGCGAGACCGATGGCGTCCAAGATGAGAGCCAGTGGCGCAGGGATATCCTTGACGGGAATAATGACTTAGAGGATGTGTATTTCTCTGAATTCGTTACTCCGGTTCGCGGCTATCGCTATATGGAACAGGTGGGCTCAAATGTCGCATTAGCCAATTTTGAATTTCGATTTCCGTTTCTTTTAGCCATGGGCGTTCCGGAAAAATTCATGATCAGTAATCTGGGCTCGCACATCTTTTTGGATGTGGGTACCGCGTGGGATAATGGAAAAGAATTTGAAGAAACAATCGCCGGCTTTGGCTGGGGAATGAAAATTAACCTTGGTTATCTGCTTCTTAGAGTGGATGCCGCATGGGATATCAAAGCTATTGGATATTCCAAGCCGCAATACTATTTTTCTTTGGGCACGGATTGGTAGTTTAGTAAGCTATGATTTCCTGCCGGCAGGGTAACCGGTTAGCGATAAATGAGTAACTAATAATTTACTATGTAACAGTTGCGAGAATAAATTCTCAAAATGGTATGATCAAAACACAGCAGTCAAAAAGACTATTCTTTACATGAATCGTATATAGTACTAAATTCAGTACTATATATGGAGTCGTTATGAAAACAATTACTGCCCAGGAAATAAAACGCCGCGGCATTTCTGCCGTGGATGAAAAACTGAAAAACGGTCCGGTACATATAATTAAAAATAATAAACTAAAGTACGTAGTCATGGATGAAAAAATCTACAGTGAACTTATCGCAGAACAAGAAGCATCATACACGGCTCGGCTAAAACAGGCAATGGAAGAAGTGAATAATGCTGATGTTATATCTTTCGAAAGTACTGAAGACCTCCTGAATGCCATTGATTCAGTCGATGAATAATTGGTAATTAAATATTCTTATCCTAAATAAATACATGTCATTGCAATGGCCTGCATTTTGTTTTTTCATTTAATTAATGAGGAATTACATTAATTGTACACTATAAAAACACCGCCTTCTTTTTTACGGTCGGCAAATAAATTCTTTAATCGTCACCCTGAACTAAGAGAACGCTTTGTTGCTATTGTTGAATTGTTGCAAAAAGATCCCACAGCACAAGCATTGAAAATTCATTCCCTGAGCGGGGAATTGAAAGGACTACATGCCATCAGTTTGACTTATAAATACAGGATCACTCTCATTATTCGATTTACAGAAAAAGCTATCATTCTTATAGACATTGGCAATCGTGATGAATTGTACAGATGAAGTGTTTTCAAAAAGAAGGACAGATTCGTAATAATAAACGTCTGCATACTTTGCACACATAACCGGTTACCAATAACTTATTCACTGAACAATGGCATAATCTTCATCCAAAACAATCTTTCTTAATAATAGTTATTGGAATAAATACATTAACTTCCATGCAACAATGTCCAAATCCAAAACAATATGACCACAATTGAGAAGATAGCAAAAGCTGAAACATTACCAACATTAACGGCCATGTATCTCGCTGATATCAGTGAATCACGGGGAAAACAGGATCTATTTACTGCACAGGCACCGCAAAAACTGAAGGTTTTACGGGAGCATGCGTTGATTCAAAGTGCTGTATCTTCCAGTAGAATTGAAGGTGTAGAAATAGATCAGGTAAGGATAAATCCGGTAATATTAGGGAAACCAATCCTTAAAAACCGCGATGAAGAAGAAGTGTACGGATACCGGCTGGCATTGAACTGGATCCATAATGATCATAAAAATATTTTGATCAATGAAAAAGCCATCATAAATCTACATAAACTGGTTAAGGGAAAAATCTGGGATGCGGGAAAATTCAGAGAAAAACCAAGCAATATTATCGAAACTTATCCGAATGGGCAATCAAGAATACGGTTTAAAACATTGGAGCATCAGAAAATAGTTTCAGCTAAGATCGGAAGAGCGTCGTGTAGGGAAAGAGTGTAGATCTCGGTGGTCGCCGTATCATTAAAAAAAAAAAAAATGAAAAATAAAGAAAAAGAACTTAAAACTTTAGAGAATATGTACAGATAGTACAAA
>CAJVYU010000080.1 GCA_913009735.1 uncultured Fidelibacterota bacterium | reverse complement strand
GCAATGTTTGGGTATCCCCATCATAAACCTGAACCGCATCATTTGTTTCTTCTGTTGAAAACTCTGTAAACTCCAGCGTTATTTTAACAGCTTCAGGATTGGATATTTTAAACATGCAGTTGGCATTAAATAACAAATGCGAAAATTATTAAAAGATCAATCACGTGGAATTCTCCTTGTTTTTTGGCATGAAATAATATGAGTAATTATTAGAGGGCTTTGCAAAACCTATTGTACAAATTAAAAAGTCTAAAATTCCGTCCGCCAGCCGGCGGATTAGAAAACTCGTCCATAGCACCGCTATTGACTACGTTTCCCGCCTGCCACAACCATAATAAAAAGAATGGGGCGGGCAGGAACCAGACAAATTTTACATCTTTTTCCTTCACACATCAGGTTTTGCAAAGCCCTCTATTAGTCTTTATTCCAAATTAAATCCGTTCATTGAAGATAATTATAATATAATAGTCTGATATTATAAAACAAAAACCCATTAAAATAGCAATGATTTTAAGATTTATTTTATTTGTGAAGAAAATTTTTCAATAAAATAGTTATTATGCTTTGGTTTATTAATGATGCTGTTTAGTTTTTCTTTCGCACTATTATAGAATAAGTATCAATATTTTATTTTATCTCACCAAAATATAGGATTGCATATGAACATTGAATTCACCCTGCACCCAATTGATTTGACAATTATTGGACTATATCTCGTATTTGTGGTTTGGCTGGGCTTGAGACTGAGTAAAAAGCACGAAACTGCTGAAGATTATTTCCTTGCAGGCCGTTCGATGATCTGGCCCTTTATCGGTGTTTCATTATTTGCTTCAAATATTTCCAGTACAACCTTGATTGGCTTGGCCGGCGATGCATACAGCACGGGTGTCTCGGTGTTTAACTATGAATGGTTTGCGGTGATCATATTAGTGTTTTTTGTTATTTTTTTCCTGCCATTTGTTTTGCGTTCGAAGGTGTATACCATGCCGGAGTTCCTGGAACGACGCTACGATGGTCGAGCGCGGACCTATTTTTCAATCCTGAATTTATTTTTAAATGTTGTGGTTGATACGGCAGGCAGTTTGTACGCCGGCGGTCTGCTTTTAAAGCTCATATTCCCGGAAATTCCTATGTGGCAGACTATTATGGCTTTGGCTGGCGTAGCGGGTATCTACACCATAGCAGGTGGTTTAGCTGCTGTTATTTATACCGACGCCGTCCAGACAGTACTATTGCTGCTGGGTTCAATCATCATTTCAATTACTGCTTTTATCAAAGTGGGGGGGTGGGATGCCATTACAACCCAGGTGTCGCCAGAGATGGTCAGTCTTATTCGACCCTTGAACGATCCCGGCGTGCCATGGTTAGGATTATTTACCGGTTTACCGTTGCTGGGATTTTATTTCTGGTGTAACAACCAATTTATAGTGCAGCGCGTGTTGAGCGCTAAAAATTTATGGCATGGGCGCATGGGCAGCCTTTTTGCCGGCTTACTAAAACTTCCGGTATTTTTTATTATGGTGTTGCCCGGTACGGCTGCAATTTTATTATATCCCGACCTGGTACGACCCGACCTTGTCTATCCCACCCTGATGTTTGATTTGCTTCCCAGGGGTGTACTTGGGCTGGTGATGGCCGGATTCATTGCCGCGCTAATGTCGGCTATTGATTCCACACTGAATTCCGCCTCTACATTGGTAACGCTTGATTTTGTTGCCAAAGCGAGACCGGAGTATTCGCAGCATAAACTGATGATTGTAGGTCGTTGGGTGACGCTTATCATTATGTTGCTGGCGGCACTCTGGGCACCGCAGATTGATAAAGTTGGTTCGGTCTGGAAATACTTGCAGGCCGTGTTATCTTACACTGTTCCTCCGGTCGTCGCAATGTTTCTGGTGGGACTTTTCTGGAAGCGGGCTAATGCACAAGGAGCATATTTTTCGATAGTGATCGGTGTTCTGTTGGCGGCCGTGTTCTTTTATGTTAATGAAATTGCCGGATTAACTTCCCTGCATTTTCTATATATTGCCCCAATTTTATTCGTAGTATGTGTTATTGTTTTAGTTGTTGGAAGCTTAATGACTGCTCCACCAGACCCTGTAAAAGTCGAGCAGCTTTCCTGGAGTAAGGAATTTTACCGGTCAGAAACAATAGAATTGCAGGGATTCCCGTGGTATAAGAATTATCGCATTCTTTCAGCTATTCTTGTTGTGGCAACCCTTGGATTAGTCATAACATTTTGGTAATGATAAGGACTCAAAGGAAGATAGTAATATAGAATATTTTCTGCTACATAAACTCAAACTGTTTCAAAGGAGATCACCAATGAAAAAAATTGGAATACCGTATTTAATTTTTTCCGCTTTGGTAATTAATTCAGTTATTTTCTGTAATCAAATAAATACAAATCGACGATTGGTTGAAAAAGTGCTTGAATTCCCCCAAGAGGGCTTGGATGATCTGGCGACATACCAGGGATACATCACACGCTTTTTTCGTGATATAAATAAAAACACTGTTCAGATTTACATAAAACAGGATGTCGGACGAATCGTTAATGTTTTGGCGGATGGGTTTAATGAGAGCATCGGTTTTACCGCACGGGGTTTGAATGGTAAACCTGTCTCTATTTCGTGGGGATCGAATCAGGCTGAGGTATTTAACGATGGAAAGATGAACTATTTAAGATACACGTTGACTACGGACGCTAACGAATTAATCGTTGGGCTCTTCTATTTAGGCACCATGAGACAGGAAAGAGATTTAGGGTATATGAATAAACTTTTGGACCCCTTTGGAGCAAGTCGCTTTATTGATGAGCAATTTATGACTATGATAAACCAGTTTGAGAAGCTGCCTGCTGAATATCAAACAGATTATTTAAAGATTTTGGGTACGATTAATACGGATGAACTCAGAAATAGATTAATACCTGATATTTCGATCCGGAAAACGAAGCAGCAGCAAAGTATTCTGGTTTCGCAAATTTCTTTTGATGGAAAAAACAATTTATCAATTCGATTGTCCTTTCAGGGTCCGACAAAAGTTGCTGTGCAGGGCGACAGCATTCTCATCAACTCGGAAAATGGTCAACCAATCACCTTTGACGTAACCATCGGTTCGGATGCTCCGACCTTACATCCTATTACGAGAAACCGTCTTTTTAATCGAGAATTCTTTGAATATTATCAAACGGTTTCACAAGATACTAATGTAAAAAGATTTCAGAAACTTGAACGACAAATCAAAGGACTCGAATTGCTTAGCTCTGAGGAAAAACTCATGGCGTCATCACCTAATTATGCGACTTATTTTGGACGGGATATGATGATGTCAGCCTTAATGATGGAACCGATCTTAAAACCGGAAATCGATGAATTTGTAATTAACAGCGTATTAAAAAAACTTACAACAGGGGGTGAAGTCAGTCATGAAGAAGGTTTAGGTGGTCAGGCTATTCGGGAAAATATGAATAAATACAACCTCATTATTGAGTCTTATTTCGCTAGTGGTCAGAAAGATAAAAGTAAACTTCGTGAAGCAAAGGATGTGCTGGAACGATTGAACGAGACTACCGAGAATTATTTTATGGTTGATGATGATTTTCAACTGCCGGTTTTATTAGGCAGATATCTTTCAAATCCGAATATGTCTGACGACCAAAAGAAAGCGTTTTTACTAGGAAAAATTGATGACCAAAATCCAGAGACGCGCCTGAATGCGATTATAAAAAATTTGCTATTTGTAGATAAAAAGACCAGAGATTATATTTCGGATCCATCCGTAAAAAACCTGGTGAGTTTTAATATGATAGAGGATGGCAGTTGGCACTCCGACAGTTGGAGGGACAGCGGAGCAGGATATGCCAATGGACGGTATGCAATGGATATTAATACCATCTGGGTACCTCATGCACTTGAAGCAATTGATATTATTTTTTTGAAGTTAAAATCTTTTAATATCTCATTTAATTCATTGTCCGATCAACTACCTGAATTGGAGAATAGTGAATTAGAAAATTATTATCATAATCCGGATGTGCTAAAAAATGCTATTATTACCTGGCTGGATGTGAAAAATTACTTCAAGGTTGAGCTGGATAGGAAAGAAGCAATCAGAAGAATAAAAGAAAAACTAAGTTGGTTATCAAAAGATGAAAAATCGTACTGGCGTAAAATTCTAAAGGGTGTTAAAATAAATGAGAAAATTGAGTTTTATGCGATTGCACTGGATGAAAATGGGAAACCGATTCCCGTTATGCATTCGGATATTGCCACGCTATTTTTTCTGGATGATCTCACGGGAGATATACTTCGAGGGAAAATTTCCTCAGATGAAGTTATAAAATTGTTGGACAATTTTGTTTTACCTTTTCCGTTGGGTCTTTTTATCGATGGTGTGGGTCCTGTAGTCTCCAATGATATGTATGCCTCAAAGAAGGTTTGGGAGAACTTTAACAACGATCTTTATCACTCACCTCGTACCATTTGGGGCAGGGAAGTCAACCTGTTGATTATTGGAATAACCAAACAGATTTTGGCGGCATACGATGAAACGGGACAATTACGGGATACAGGCTTGACAACTTACGTGGAAGAATTAAAAGAAATACAGAATACAATCCTGGAGGCTGTTGAAGAATCCGGATTGAAGAATAGTGAATTGTGGAGCTATGAAATACAGGATGGGAACATAAATCCAGTACGATACGGAACCAGTTCAGATATCCAGCTTTGGAACTTAACAAATATGTCTGCACAATATTTATTGCACCAAATTAAGTAAAATCAGTTCCTGGCTTGGATTATTCATCAGAGAAGAAAATATTTGTCACAAGTACAGAAAAGAGTGAGGATAATAAAATTATGCTGGCAAGTAATTATTTAAAACGTAATTATGTAAAGAAGTACGATTTACGTTTCACATATTTACGTTTTATGCTCGATACTGCTCCAAAACTTCTTTTATATCAAATCCACACTATTGGTAATGTTGGTGAATTAATGAATAACTCTCAATGAAACAAAGACAGAAAAGAACATGGTGGAAAGAAGGAATTGTTTACCAGATTTATCCGCGAAGTTTTAATGATAGTAATCAAGATGGAATCGGTGATTTACAAGGTATCATTGAAAAACTGGATTATATTAAATCAATAGGAGTCGATATTATTTGGCTCTGCCCGGTTTATAAATCTCCTAATGATGATAATGGGTATGATATCAGTGATTATTACGATATTATGGATGACTTTGGAACCATGGATGATTTTGATGAATTTCTTTCTAAGTCCCACGATCTGGATCTAAAAATCATAATGGATCTCGTTGTTAATCACACCTCTGATGAACATGAATGGTTTAAAGAGTCACGGTTATCTCTCGATAACCCAAAACGGGATTATTATATTTGGAAAAAAGGGAAAGAGGGCGGACCGCCAAATAATTGGCCATCATTTTTTCGTGGACCGGCTTGGGAATTGGATTCAATTACAAATGAATATTATTTACACTATTTTAGTAAAAAGCAACCGGATTTGAATTGGGAAAATCCAAAGGTGAGGCAGGAAGTTTATGATCTTATGAAGTTTTGGCTTGATAAAGGTGTTGATGGATTTCGTATGGACGTTATAACATTAATCTCGAAAAGACATTTCAATGATACACCGCTCTCTGAATTCGGAGAAATAATTAACCAATTATATGCGAATGGTCCCCGCGTTCATGAATACATTCAAGAAATGAACCGGGAAGTATTACAGAACTATGATATTATGACTGTAGGCGAGGGACCGGGTATTAATCCTGAAAGCGGGTTAAATTACGTAAAGGAGGACCGGAATGAACTTAATATGATGTTTCATTTCGATCATATGATGCTCGGTTTTGGTCCTGAAGGAAGGTTTGACCCGGAACCAATAGATATTGTTAAGTTCAAAAGTATATTCTTCCAATGGGATGATTTGTTAAAAAAAGATGGATGGGGAAGTATATTCCTGGGAAATCATGATTTCCCAAGGATGGTATCGAAATTTGGAAATGATGATCAATACAGGGTTGAATCAGCAAAATTATTGACCTTATTGTTATTTACGCTTCGGGGGACTGTTTATATATACCAAGGGGATGAAATTGGTATGACCAATGTGGCATTTGATTCCTTTGATGACTATAATGATGTGGAAATTCGTAACACATATCACGAGTGGGTTGAAAAGGGATTGGATACAAATAAATTATTAAAAGCAGTTCACATAAGCGGGAGGGATAATGCCCGGACACCGGTACAGTGGAATGATACTCCAAATGCCGGATTTACAACTGAGGATCCATGGCTGAAAATCAATCCTAATTACAAATCCATAAACGTCGAAAGCCAAGAGAAAGATAAGAATTCCATTTTGAATTTCTATCGACAGGTGATTCAATTCAGGAAATCACATCTCACTCTTGTTTATGGTGAATTTTTAATTATCCAGCCCCATCATCCGGACATATTTGCCTATAAAAGATGGGATGATGATAAAGCTTATTTAGTGCTATTAAACTTTTCAGATCATGGTCAATTATTTCAGGTTGATGATAAGATATTATCAGGAAATCCGGAATGCCTAATCACCAACTATAATGATAAAAACCAATTTGATTTAAATAATAAAATAGAATTAAGGCCTTGGGAAGGAATCATGTTTGAAATACTTTCTAATGGATGAAAATCAATCCTTGTTATATATACTTTTATTTCAAGTAATCAAAAAAATCTCTTCTAGTAACTCAGTCCAAAACCATATTCAAATAACGGGTCATAGTTTTCGTCACCAAAATTGATGGGAATCTGGGACATGCTTCGAGGCCATGTCACCGATAACCTGCCCGTTGGGTTATAGTCACCAAACAATACATCAGCGACACCTTCGCCTTCTGTGCCCGGCAGCCAGGCAGCAATCAAACCGTTCCATTTGTCAAGTTCCTTTTCGATAATCAGGGGGCGCCCGGACACAATTATAACCACAACAGGAATTCCGGCTTGATTGATCCTGTTGATTGCAGCCAGATCATTTTCATCCAGTATGAGATTTGTCGTGTCTCCTTCCCATTCGGCATATGGTTCTTCTCCAACGACCACAATGCCTACATCCGCGCCTTCAGCACCCGATCCATCCCCGGAGAATGTCACTTGGGTATTTGTTCCGACCGCTTTTTGAATAGCCTCAAAAATGGTTGTTCCTTTTGTGATCGGTCCGCTTTCACCCTGCCAGGAAATTGTCCAACCGCCGCATTGGTTTCCCAGATCATTGGCGTTTTTGCCGCTCACATGAATTTGACCTAAATCCTTGGAAAGAGGTAAAATGCCGTCGTTTTTAAGAACAACCATAGATTGGCGCACTGCATCACGGGCAATTTTTCTGTGCTCATCTGATCCGAAAGAACTTAACAGGGAAGAATCGCTGTAAGGGTTCTCAAACAAACCCAATTTAAATTTGATGCGCAGAATACGGGATACAGCGTCGTCGATTCTACTTTCCGGTATGGACCCTTCGCGAACAACCTCAATGCATAATTTTATGAAATCCTGGTATTTTTGACCGCCCCACAAAGCAGCGCCAGGAACCATCACCATATCGATTCCGGCATTAATACTGATGATAATATCGGATTTATAATCACCGGGGATCTGGTCGATTCCTTCCCAATCAGATACAACAAACCCCTCGAAACCCAGTTCTTTTTTCAGTAGATCAGTTAATAAATATTTACTGCTGTGAGAAAATTCACCGTTCCATTGATTGTAAGAAGCCATTATGGTGCCCACACCTGCTTCTATGGCAGGTAAATAGCCGGGCAAGTGAATTTCCCGCAATTCTTTTTCCGTGACTTGCGTATCGCCCCGATCCAACATATTATTTCTTCCGGTACCCCATTTTGTACCGCCATCTCCAATAAAATGTTTTGCACATGCCAAAATACTCATAGGGTTATCCAAACGATCCGATTGCAGACCTTTTACGGCTGCGCCTGACATTTTTCGCACAATATCAGGTGTCTCACCAAATCCTTCATATGTCCGCCCCCACCGTTCATCCCGGGGAACGGCAAGACAGGGTGCAAATGTCCAGTGTATACCGGTTGCCGCTACTTCGATTGCAGTTACACGGCTTATTTCTTCTACCAATTGCGGATTATTAGTGCACCCTAAACCGATATTATGTGGAAATATTGTTGCACCAACTACATTATTATGACCATGTACTGCATCAATTCCATAAATGATGGGTATTCCCAGTCGAGTGGATAATGCAATTTTCTGGTAGCGGTCAACCATTTCAGCCCAAGCTTTTGGGTGGTTAGTCGGAGGGACAGATCCTCCACCGCTGAGTAAGGATCCCAGGAAATATGTATTAATATCATCTTCACTTTCCAGAAACTGTCTACCCACTTGGGTCATCTGACCGATTTTTT
This sequence comes from uncultured Fidelibacterota bacterium, assembly GCA_913009735.1. GTDB lineage: Bacteria > Fidelibacterota > Marinisomatia > Marinisomatales > TCS55 > JADFRD01. Next base: position 6,452 of record CAJVYU010000080.1, on the reverse strand, counting down.
CTTCGAGTGTCATTTGGCTTAACAGGTTTTTTACACGCTGATTAATGGTCCTTCCAGGATCCATATAAGACGATTTGTCAACTGCTGAAATGGTTGTTTTGTCCAACATCTTACCCTCTAATGTGTTTATTACTGACCGGTTTATACTTTCTTCTGTTGTTTTCGATGATTTTGTTGACTGGCAACTGGAAATCATAATGACGAAAAAAATACCAATTCCTGTTATTTGTCTAATGGATAATACTGTTTTTATCAAATGCAACATTATATCTTTAGCTCCTTTAATATAAATATTTTCTATACATAATATAAAATTGTTGGCAGGTTGCATTTAAGAATTATATTAAGTATAATTAATCCTATTATTCATATTAGTAGACTAAGGAAGAAGGAAATGAACTATTCTCGATTTCAATTAATCAGCTTAACGGTTTTAAGAGTTTTAGTGGGGTGGCATTTCTTATATGAGGGGATATCAAAATTAATAAATCCATATTGGTCTTCTGCAGCTTACCTTTTGGATTCTAAATGGCTGTTATCGGGTGTTGCTGAAACAATTGTTGCAAGTCCAACGCTTTTAACTATTTCCGATAATGTGAATATGTGGGGGTTGACACTAATCGGTCTTTTGCTTTTGTTAGGTCTTTTTTCCAGATATGCTGCAGTTGCCGGTGCGGTTTTTGTCCTGCTTTATTACTTTTTCGCCCCGCCCTTTTTGGGATTGGAATATTCCAAACCGGCCGAAGGCAGTTATTTAATTGTAAATAAAAATTTAATTGAAGCGTGTGCTCTATGGGTCCTATATGCTTTTCCCACTAGCCAGATTATTGGTTTGGATCGTTTTTTTCAAGTCGCAAATAAATCAGGGGATGATCATGAGTAATAAAAACAAAGAATTGAATAAAACTTCTTTAGAACGTCGGGAATTATTAAAGGGTCTTGCCACGGTTCCTGTGCTGGGTGCATTCTTGGTTGCACTTTGGCAAAAAATGCGGATGGACGCGCTGAAAAAATCAAATCTTTTATCAAACCTCATCCAAGAAAAAACACCACCGGCAGTTGTTTCTGATTTATCAAACACCCAGCACTTAAACCTGGGTATCATCGGCTATGGCGGCCGGGGTCATCACCTCGTCCGCGGGGCTGGCTTTGCCACACCCGAATGGACGGAAAGAACAGCAAATAATGCCCGTGAGAATAAACTGGATAAGGCTTTTAAAACGTTTATGTCCCAGCAAGATTTGAATTGCTCTCTAATAGGCGTATGTGACTTATTCGATGTTCGTGCGAAAGAAGGAATACAGGCATCAACAAATGAGATTCGCCCCGGTACTAAACCTATACAGAAAGCCACACGCTATCATCATTATAAAGAACTCCTGGCTAATGACGAGATTGATGCTGTAATCATTGCTACACCGGATCATTGGCATGCCCAGATTATAATAGACGCTGCGAAAGCCGGTAAACATGTATATTGTGAAAAAGGATTGACCCGCACTTTTGATGAAGCAATAAAAGTATATGATACTGTGAAAGAAACAGGTATTGTGTTTCAACTCGGTCATCAAAACCGTCAGGTTGAAGCGAATGACAAAGCCAAGCAGATCATTGATCAGGGATTACTTGGTCCGGTCAATCTAGTGGAATTAACCACAAACAGGAATTCTCCATGGGGAGCCTGGGTTTGGGATATCCATCCGGAGGGTAATGCCAGTACCATAGACTGGGATACTTTCCAGGAACAAGCACCTCATAAAATTCCATTCGGGGATGAGGCATTGAAACGCTTTTTCCGCTGGCGCTGCTGGTATGATTATGGAACAGGTCTATCAGGAGATCTGTTTTCCCATGACTTTGATGCCCTTAATCAAATTATGGAAATTGGTATTCCTAAATTTGCTTCTTCTTCCGGAGGAATTTATTTCTATAAAGATGGTCGTGATGTTCCGGATGTTTGGAATGCCACTTTAGAATACCCGGAAAAAGATCTGACTGTTCTATATAGCGCTACGTTATCCAGTAATGATCCTCGTGGGAATCGAATCATGGGACATGATGCAACTATGATGATGGGTGGTCATGCCGGAGGTGGATCTGTTCATGGATTTATCGTGACAGCAGATTCCGAATCAACTCAATACAAAGAGCGTCTTGAAAAAGGCATTATTAATGCAAAATATCCCATTTATACATATTCCCCGGGATCAAAGCAAATCGATGGTGTCACATCAGCTACTTCAAGATATTTTGCCAGTAAAGGCCTATTATATACCTATAAAGAAGGGAAGAGGGTTGACCCTACCCATTTGCATATTAAAGATTGGCTTGATTCAATTAGAAATAGCAGTCAACCAAAATGTAATATCGAGATGGCACTCCATGAAGCTGTATCCTGTTCTATGGCTACCGAGTCATATTTGACCGGTCGTCGTATTGAGTGGGATCCGGTAAACCGAAAATTGATATAAGCGATTATTACTTTAGTATTCGATAATCGTATGATATTCAATATTCTTCTCATATCAAAGGACCTCCATTTCGGCAGGCAGGGGATCAAAAACTACGACTATCTTGAGCCGGAGTGATAACCATCGGGGAAGAATATGACTAAGAACTTTCGCCTGGGATCAATGATGTTCCTCCAGTATGCTCTATGGGGAGCATGGCTGCCGGTCACGGCGCGCTACCTTTCGGCGAATGTTTCAGAGGGCGGACTGGGCTTCACCGGTTCAGAAATTGGAATGATATTAGGGTTAGCCGGCTCAATTGGCGCCATCGCCGCACCCTTTATTGCCGGTCAGTTTGCCGATCGATATTTCAGTACAGAAAAAATATTAGCTTTTTTAGTCTTTACAGGTGGATTAGTGAAATGGTATACATCCTACCAGACCGCCTTTGAATCCTGGCTTTACCTGTCCATCATATACAGCATTCTGTACATGCCGACACTCGCCCTGTCTAACTCAATGGCTTTTTCCCATATCGAAGACAGGGAAAATACATTTCCTAAAATCAGGGTATGGGGTACCATTGGCTGGATTGCCGCCAGTTGGATCTTCCCCATGATTTGGTTGCAGCAAGGTCTTTCATTTCAATTTATGCCGCCTTTCCTTTCCGGATCCGAAGTACCCAATGTGACAGCTCGTTTGGCAGATGCACTCAAGTTCTCGGGTATTATTTCCATGACTTATGGTGTTTTCTGTTTCATGCTTCCCCATACGCCGCCTAAGGCGGATGCGATTGAAAAATTGGCATTTAAAAAAGCTTTCCAACTGTTTAATACTAAATCGTTCACGGTGTTGGTTTTGGCTAGTTTAGCCGTGAGTGTTATCCATCAAATCTACTTTCTGCAAACAGGGCCGTTCCTGTCTTTCATCGGCATAAAAGACAGTTCGATTGGTCCGGCCATGACCATCGGCCAATTTGCCGAAATTGCCACCATGGCCTATTTGGGGTATTTCCTGAAACGGCTTGGATTTAAAAAAGTGATCACCATTGGCATTTTGGCTTATTTTGCCCGTTATGCCATTTTTGGTACAACCTTTCTCCCGGTCTGGGTTATGGTATTGAGTCAGGCATTTCATGGTTTTTGTTATGCTTTCTTCTTCGCCGCCGGATTTATCTACGTAGATAAAATTGCTGATGAAGATGTACGCCATTCAGCCCAGACGGTTTTTGGAATTATCATTTTTGGCGGCGGTCCCGTGATCGGTGGCTGGCTTTCAGGAAAATTGCAGGAAATTTATACCACTGCAGGTGTATTCGATTATTCCAGCTTTTGGTACACCGTTTCCGGAATAGGCTTAATAACGGGATTATTATTTTTCTTACTTTTCAACGAACAATTCAAGGACGAAACTAAAACAGCATGAGTAAACGACGATTAGGTATTGGTTTTATCGGTGGGGGTTTTATTACCCGTTTTCATATTCAATCATTGATTGCTGTTCGGGATGTGGATGTGGTCGGTGTGATGTCCCGTACAAAAGCGTCGGCGGAAAAATCAGCCGCATTGGCACGAACCATTGGCGTCGGCGCCGATGCCAGGGCATACGATACGATTACGGATATGATTGCAGATCCGGATATTGATGCCCTGTGGGTCTGCTCACCCAATTTTACCCGTATTGAAGTATTTGAGGAAATTGCCAACGCAATCTCAACAGGTAAAGGTGAGTTGGTTGGCGTCACTTGTGAAAAACCTCTCGGTCGCAATGTTATCGAGGCAAAGAAAGTACTTGAACTGACCCAAAGCGTAGGACTACTGGATGGTTACCTGGAAAACCAGGTTTTCTCTCCATCCATCACCCGAGGGAAAGAAATTATCTGGTCTCGTGGAGCTGCAACAACCGGAAGGCCTTATCTTGCCCGCGCTGCTGAAGAACATAGCGGGCCTCATATGCCTTGGTTCTGGGAAGGTGAACTACAAGGTGGCGGTGTTCTTAATGATATGATGTGTCATTCGGTTGAAGAGGCACGTTTCATGCTTACGGAACCGGGTAAGCCTCGTGAATCTCTAACGCCAATCAGTGTAAGCGCGCATACGGATTGCCTGAAATGGCAGCGTCCGGAATATACTAAAATCCTTTCGGACAACAGCGGCGGTAAAACCGATTATTCAAAATGTCCATCCGAAGATTTTGCCCGCTCCCTGATTGAATATCTTGACGAAGACGGAAATAAGCTCATTGTTGAAACAACAACATCATGGTGCTTCGTGGGTGAAGGATTACGTTTAAGTATGGAATTATTCGGACCGGAATATTCCATGTTCGTGAATACACTCGACCCAGATCTTAAAGTATTCTTCAGCCGTAAAGTGACCGGCAGTGAAGGTGAAGATTTAGTTGAAAAACAAAATGCCGAATCGGGGGGTATGCCGGTAATCAGCAATGAAGCTGACGTGTACGGATACACTGCGGAGAACCGTCATATGGTAGAATCGTTTTTAACAGGAAAACGCCCTCAAGAAAATTTTAATGATGGATTAGAAGTCACCCGTTTGTTAATGGCTGCTTATATGAGTGCAGAAGAAGGAAAAACCATAAAACTCCCCAACCCGGATATTGATTCCTTTATCCCTGCCGTGGCTCGCGGTGAATGGAATCCGAAAGGCAAATAAAATGAAAAAGATACTTTGCATCATAGTAATAATGATGGTTGTTAGCTCTGCGCAAAATAACGGTGATTGGACCGTACTTTTTGACGGTGAAAAAACCTATGGTCTCCGTGGTTATCAACAATCGGACTTCCCATGGGATAGCTGGGTCATTGAAAATGGTACCTTAAAAACCATTCCTCCACGCGGGGTGGACCTGATTACTGATGAGATTTACAAAAATTTTGAGCTGGAACTGGAATGGAAAGTTTCCACCGCCGGAAACAGCGGTATCTTTTATTTTGCCACAGAAGAAGCGGACCGGATCTGGCAATCGGCTCCGGAAATGCAAGTGTTGGATGATGATGCTCATCAGGACGGAAAACGGAAAATGACCTCTGCCGGCGCCCTTTACGATCTAATCCCGCCTTCAGCAAAGGTTGTAAAACCGGTGGGCGAATTCAACCAGGTTCGAATTATAGTGAAAGACAATCATGTGGAACACTGGTTGAATGGAACAAAAGTTGTGGAATATGAATATGGGAGTGAAGCACTAATAAAATTGATAGCCAAAAGTAAATTTAAAGACATGCCTTATTTTGCCAAGGCAAGTGAAGGGCACATTGGACTGCAGCACCATGGTGAAGAAGTATGGTACCGCAATATTCGAATAAGAAAGCTTTAATGTAACTCATTATCTGGTAGAGAGCAGGGTTAAGTCTCTCGACCTCCGGCTTGACATGCCAATGTTTTCGAGAAATATTTTTGTGTACGCTATATATACGCTATAGTCTGTGAATATATAGGATTGGGGTCTATTCAATCAATTAATAAATAAGATTTTTCAGTATTTTATATACTACGTCTACATTGACAGCATTGCCAAATGCAGAATATGCCATACTACCTTTAGGAAGATTTTTCAAGCCATCCATAGACTGTAACCTTGCACATTCTCGAATTGTAAAATACCTTTTTTCCCATGCGACAATTGGAACTTGTGTTGTAGTTAGAGCTACAAGAGATGGCGATGTTGTGGGTCTCTTTATTCTTACACCTGAAGCCCTGAATTGTATAATATAATTCCAGATATTCCTCTCTTCTCCTTTACAGTTCCACTCCAATTTTTGTAAACTGGGAGGAAACTTCTTTATTTTACCCAACCATTGATTAATCCACGTTTTGTTGGAAGAGTATAGCTCTCGATTTTTTCTAATAAAATTAATTTTCCAATTTGGGAAAGGATCATTCATCCTTTTTGCATGTGAAGGAAGATTCGCAAGGATATCTTTTCGAAACCAATAATTCAGGGGGGTTCCAAAAGATCCAAACTTTTTTCGTAATATTTCTA
>CAJVYU010000079.1 GCA_913009735.1 uncultured Fidelibacterota bacterium | reverse complement strand
AGAAGACGGCATACGAGATAAAGGAATGTGACTGGAGTTCAGACGTGTGCTCTTCCGATCTATGATGGGCGGGTTTTTAATTAAAAGCAAGGACTTATTACACCAGCGAATGGAAGAAGCATTTCAGCATTTCCCCATTCTTAAAACACGCAAAAACCAGCGAGCCGGTACTATGAGCGGCGGTGAGCAGCAAATGCTTGCCATTTCCAGGGCGTTGATGATAAAACCGAAACTTCTTTTATTGGATGAACCGTCATTGGGATTATCACCGTTGCTCGTTCAGGACATATTCAGTACGATTAAAGAACTTCACAAATCAGGCGTCACCATATTACTTGTCGAACAAAATGTAAATCGTGCCTTAAAAATTGCAGACTACGGGTATGTACTTACATCCGGTAAAATATTTTTAAGCGGTACGTATGATGAATTGTATGAAGAAGAAAAAGTAAGGGAAATGTATCTTGGCGAAGGAAAATATGTCCGCAGAGCAAAATTATGGAGTGGTCATTGAGCAATCCGGATTTATCTCTGCACAATACAGTTCCGAAACTTTTTTGGTACAATGTAGAAAATTATAGCGATGATATTACCACGTGGTGGAAACAGAAGGGATTATGGGAATCTGTTACTTGGGGACAATATGGTGATTGGGTCAGGGATATTGCTAACGCATTATTAAGTGCCGGAATAAAACAAGGGGATAAAGTGTCCATACTCAGTCAAACTCGTTTTGAATGGGTTGTGATGGATATAGCAATAATGTCCATCGGCGGTGTAACGGCACCGGTATATCACTCGAACACCGAGGATCAAGTACACTATATCGCAGAGCACAGTAAAGCAAAACTTGTTTTTGCGGAAGATCAGGAACAACTGGATAAACTATTGGAAATCCGGGGCAAACTCCCCGAAATAAAACAAATCATCATATTTGACAAATATCAACCGAAAGACATTCCCAATGTAAAATCTTTGTTAACTTTTAGAGAAGAAGGCATTAAATATGGTAAAGAAAATCCGGATGATCTTGTTGATAAAATAAGCAAAGGTGACCCGGAAGATTTAATCAGTTTCATTTATACTTCCGGTACCACCGGTCATCCAAAGGCCGGCATGATCAACAGCAGAAATGTATTGGCTGTCGTTAAGCATTTAAAAACAATGTATGGCATGACCCGTGAAGATATCTCCATTGCCTATTTGCCGCTGGCTCACATCGCTGAAAGGGATCTGGGGCATTTTATGAAATTATATATAGGAAATGAAACAATATTTGCTGAAAGCCTGGAAGATATGCCTGCAAATCTTCGTCAGACCGGACCAACGGTTATGTTTGGAACGCCTCGTGTCTTTGAAAAGTTTTATGCTCGAATTGCTACCGGGATAAAAGACGCTACTTCGATTCAGAGGATACTTTATAAGTGGGCTTTAAAGGTAGGTCAATTATTCGTAGAGACGAAAGATGCAGGAAAATCACCCTCTCCGTTCTTGTGGCTTAAGCACAAAATTGCGCACTTTTTCATCTTCCGTAAGATACATGACATTTTTGGCGGAAGGATTCGGTTTATGATTTCCGGGGCTGCCCCCATCTCGCCAAATATTGTTCACTTTTTCCATTGGATTGGATTGGATATTTATGAAGTGTATGGAATGACAGAAACCACAGGAATTATTTCTGCGAATATGATGGGGAAAGTCAAAATTGCTTCGGTTGGACAAATTTTTCCTGATACTGAAGTAAAAATAGCTGACGACGGCGAAATTCTCTGCCGCGGCCCCCAAAATATTCAAGGATATTATGATAATGATGAAGCCACTGCTGAATTATTGATTAAAGATGAAAAAAATATTGAATGGCTCTATACCGGAGATGTCGGTCATATTGATGAAGATGGATATTTATTTATCACAGACCGTAAAAAGGATTTGATAATCACTGCAGCCGGAAAAAACGTTGCTCCTCAGAATATAGAGAATCTGTTAAAGACCAGTCCTTATGTAAGCCAGGCAATGGTATATGGGGACAAAAAAGCGTATCTAACTGCATTGATTACACTAGATGAAGATGAAATTGCAAAATTCGCTCGTGACAGAAAAATATTATATCAGGATTTAGCCGATTTAACGAAAAAGAAAGAAATTATTGATCTTATCCACCATGAAGTATCCACTTTAAATAGAGAGCTAGCCAGCTATGAGACTATTAAGAAGTTTTATATTCCTGAAGAAGACTTTAATCAAGATAAGGATGAACTGACACCCACTATGAAAATTCGGCGAAAGGTGGTAACGGAACGCTACAAAGACATTTTGGAAAATTTGTATAAAGCGAACTGATTCCATGAAAAGTACTATTTTATTGATTACAATCCTTTTCATTGTTAGTTGTGAAAAGGACGAAAAAGCATCTTATTCCAAAGATTTAATTGGTAATTGGGAAGGGGTTAAGGAGAACTATTCTTATAATATTACCTCTAATATTTCTCAACCTGTAACCATTCCCTATAAAACCGGTACCGGTTCAATTGAACTGAATGGTGCTGAGGAAGCATCATTAAAATATATGTATTTATATTACACCAACGGTATACTTCAAATTGCAGTTTCTAAAAATGGTTTTGGTGTTCCTTCGGAAGACACGAATTTTGTATTAAACATTTATGATTACGGTGATTTCGGATCTTTCAGTCAATTAACAAAAACTTCAGGTGACGCTGCTGATATTTATGAAGGACAACTTGAATTCACCGTCAATGGGTTAGACGTAACGGTTTTATCTGGCGCATTATATAATGATTTTGTGAATGACAGCGTTACCGTTACAGGCACACTGTCAGCTGTACAGGAAAGTGTGAATGCAGGCACTCCACGGGAAATCGGTAATGTCAATTGGGTTTTTAGATCATATGAAGTCAGTTTCCTGATCAATGATGATAAATCATTTGAACAAACAATTAAAACAATTGATTCTGAAACACTGGAGTATTCCGGCACATGGAATGCTACCAGCGATGAGATCACATTTCATTATACTAATTATTCAAAAACATATGAATATAATATCACAAATTCCGACCTTGAATTGACATTTATTAATGATCTCTGTTTATTAAATCCGGATGAGTGTCTGCCGCAATATGAATTAATGTATGGTATGGAAGATGGATCGCTGGAGAATGTAGTTTTAAAAAAGACTACTTATTTCAATAAATCATCAAACTAATGACTGCCGAACATCCTCATAAGTCCATCGGGTAATATTCTTAACAGGGGGATCATCATTTTCATTTGCCAGGGGAAAACGAATGTTTTCTTGCCCCTGTCAATAGCGCTGACAATTTTTTCTGCTGCTGTCTCCACCGGCAGGAGAAAAGGCATATTTTTTTGACCTGCCGTCATGGGGGTTTCAATAAACCCGGGGCAAATGGTTGTTATTTGAATATTGTATTTGTGTAATGTAATACGCCAGGAATCAGCGATAACACGAATAGCGATTTTTGATGCTGAATATCCGCCGTGATATGGTAAAGCAAAAAATGAAGCCACTGAACTTATGGGAACTAATATTCCATGTTTTTGTTTTTTCATGGTTGGGATAAATGGAACTAACGTATTGGTCACTCCGATAATATTAGTCTCAAGTATATCGTCAATAACTGAGGCATCACCATTAATGATATCATCATGATTCCCGATGCCGGCATTAGCGATGACCAAGTCAATTCCTCCGATTTTGTGTGTATAATCATCCGCAGCATCCTTTGACGCTTGACGGTTTTTTGTATCAACTTGGTAAACGGTTGCTTCTCCTCCAAATTCACGGCATTTTGCAGCAACCTTTTCCAATTTATCTTTTCTTCGAGCAGAAAGACCCACTATTGCACCCCGGGAGGCATAAGCGTAGGCTAAAAATTCACCGATGCCGCTGCTGGCACCGGAAATAAAAATGCGTTTACTCATGATTTAATTTTAATGAATATTTATTTACGATACATGAAATATTAAATGAACGACCTTAAAAACCAACTTATGCAGGACGCAACGTCCTGCGTAAGAATGATTGGATTAAGAATTGGATAGATAACTTTTTCTTATACAAGACGTTACGTCTTGTATGAGAAAAACAAAGTTAAAAATCACAAATTTTGTGACATTTATATCGCTAACGCTTTTTCGGAGAGAACTTATATTTTAATAAATATTTTTTTCCGGTACAACCAATACAGAATTACCCACCACATGATTACATGGAAGATGGCAAAAAGTAAAGAACCATTCAAATCTCCGGCTAAAGGCTGAAAAATTGTTTTATATAAATAGGAATAACCGGAAACAGATTCACCGTTCAGTAAAAATTTTACCTTTAACATTATTCTCACCCATAGGCCCGAAGCCGCAAACACAAAAAGTGAATTTGTACCATAAATAATAAATGGTTGGAAAACGGTTTTATATCCTTTAAAATCGATGAGCCAGATCAAAATTGCCAGGATCACCGTTGCTATTCCTGCCGTATATAGCACGTAAGAACTCGTCCATAATTGTTTATTGATAGGCATGAATAATGACCATAGCAGTCCGAGTAAAGTTTGAAGCGTTCCGGCAATGAGCATTTTCTTCACGAGGTTTTTGGGATGCCCATCAGTCGTATGAATCATTACTCCCGCCATATATCCCAAAAGTACAGTAATAACGGCTGGAATCGTGCTGAACAATCCTTCCGTATCAAATGGAATTCCCGTTCCTGTCCACATGTGACCGGTACCCAGAATTAACATGTCAATTTTTCTGATCAGATTTGTTTCCAATGAGTAAGGATCTGTGCCGCCGAATCCCCATAATAGCAGCCAGTATGCAATGAGAGTAACGATGATTATTTTCCAGAGTTTTGTAAACGAAAAACGGATAACGAGTATTGCACTTATTCCATAAGCCAAGCCAATTCTTTGAAGAACACCCATGATACGAAAATTATCCCAATTCCAATCCTGACGGATAAAGGGAAATGCATTTAAGAGTACCCCGAAAATGAAAATTGAAACTGCTCTCCAGAAAATTTTAGTATATATTTCTCGACTGGGTTTGAAATCGAACTTTGCGAATGAAAACCTCATTGCGGTACCGACGATAAATAAAAAGAAAGGAAATACAAAGTCAGTCAGGGTACAGCCATTCCATTTTGCATGACGGAGCGGAGCATAGATATGCGACCAGGTTCCAGGATTATTTACCAATATCATCAGAGCAATGGTCATGCCGCGGAATACGTCCAAAGCGAAATAGCGCTGTGACTTGTTCACGAATCCAGTTTTGAAATTAGATTTTTCCAAAGCCACCAAAATCCCAATCCTGAAATAGTAAATAATAGCAGGGCGTATCCATTATTCCCAAACATCCAATTCCCGATGGCAAAATTCAAGCCATAAATTAAAGCAATGCCTGCAATCCAATTGAAGAAGAAGCCTTCTGTTACCGGCCGCATCGTTGTATGCTTTGCAAACTTCCCCCAGTATCCACCGGGCTGCACGCGGTTATAAAAATTCTTCAAAGTGGCTTCCGGCTCAGGTTTTGTAATAAAGGTTACAATCAGCCATACAATGATTGCCGTCGGGACAATAATCATCAGTTTATGATGAACCTGAATGTGAATGCCAAATAAAACAGGTGCTTCATTGAATAGTGCATAAGATTTGCCATTGGCAATCGTTTGCTGCCAGGCGATGATTTCCAGAATGATAGTTATCACTATGGATGTAAGTAGTGCAGAAATTTCTGTCCAGGCATTGATACGCCACCAAAACCAGCGGAGAATAAGCACAGCACCAATACCGGCGCCCATGGCAAAAATGAATTCCCAAGCCTTGCTGATACTCTGCATGTTGATGGCAACAAAAGCGGCAAATATCATAAGCAGGACCGTTATAATCCGGCTGACCAGTACATAATGGCGTTGATCAGCATCCCGTTTAATAAATCGTCTATACACATCATTAATTAAATAGGATGCTCCCCAGTTTAGATGGGTATCAATAGTGGACATGAATGCTGCCAAAAATGAAACCACCAGCAAGCCCTTAAGCCCCGAGCCCAGAAATTCATTCATGACGAGAGGATAACCCGCTTTAGAGCCCAGTGCAGCGTAGGATTCCGGGATGATGGGGAATACAACAATAGAGACTAACGCCACCGCTACCCATGGCCATACACGCAAAGCATAATGAGCCAAATTGAACCACAAAGTTGCAGCTAAAGCATGTTTTTCATTTTTGGCTGATGACATGCGTTGGATGATATATCCACCGCCGTCCGTGCCGTGATGGGACCACCACATGATAGTGATAAAAATTAAGAATTTGGAAAAAGGAGATTCCCAAAATGCAGTTGTTGTGATTTCGGCATCGGGAACTGGCGGAATAAATTTCAATGTTGTATCATGAACCACTCCGGAGGCGGTAAGGGCGGTTAATTTTTCCAGTAAAACATCCATTCCGCCAACGGCATTAACTGCAATGATTGCCAGCACAATGGAACCGGCCATGGCGATAAAAAACTGAACCAAGTCAGTCATTACCACGCCCCAAAATCCAGATAGAAGGGCATAAAGCAGAGCGATAATCACACAAATCCACACAGCAGTCCAGCGGTCAATATTGAGCATAACAGCCGCTACGGAAGCCATGGCATTAATGACCCAACCCATGACGATGAAATTATATAGAATCGCAAAGTATCCGGCCTTGAATGCCCTTAAAGCAGCTGCCGGTTTTCCGCTATAACGGATTTCCAACAGTTCGTTATCCGTTAATACCATAGCTCGTCGCCAAAGCCGGGAAAAGAGTAGCGCACCTAATAGTCCCGATAGTAAAAGATTCCACCAGAACCAGTTTTGCCAAATACCCGGCCCGCGAACAAATTCCGTAATGGCCAACGGTGTATCGGCCGCGAAAGTTGTCGCCACCATGGATGTGCCCACAATCCACCAGGGAAGTGTACGGCCGGAAAGAAAATATTCTTCCGTACTTTGCCCGGCTCGCTTGGAAAAATAAATACCAACACCCAAAGAAAACAAAATGTATACAATAATGATAATCCAATCGATGATTGATAGAGCCATATTAATAGAGTGTTTTTAGTTTTGTGTTCCTAAAATAGTGTACAAGAATTTCTTCCGTTGCATATCCATGAAGAGCCATACCCAGTGCTCCGATCTGGCACAGCCCGACACCATGACCCCAGCCTGCGCCTTTGAACTCAATGTGTTTTTCATCCATGCTAATCACAAAACAAGAACTGTATAAAAATGATGGATGCAGCATTCTACGAATTTCATATTCATTTTTAATTTGGAGTGTTTTTGACTTACCCTCAGTCGTTTTGTAGTCTAAATATAAGTGATTTATTCTTCCCGATTGACCACGATTTAATGCATCAATTTTAGTAATGTGTGTGACGTCTTCATTAACCTTTTGGGAGAAAAATTCACAGAACTCTTCTTGAGAAAAACGAACATGCCAACGGAAATATTGACCATCTTTATCTACACTTCCTAAATATTGATGCAGGTTGCTTTCATCAACGAAGGCAGGACTACAGAATGTATCGGAATTTTTTGTGAACCAGTTATCCCAATCTATTTCAATGTCTGTTTCAAGCCCATCGTAAATACTGGTTAAGTATGGCGTTGGCGGCATGTCCCAGACATTTTCAGCACTTTCAGTAATTCCACCGCAGGATTTTGAATAACGGGCATCACAGATTTTATTTTCGTAGATGAGCACTTGTCCCCTCGAATTATTCACTGCATGTTTAGATGTCTCTGTCATTTGACTGATTCCCTGATACCGCTGGCAGCAGTCATCATTACAAACATCGATACCCAAGTCAGCGTGCTTCTTTTCCGCTGCAGCCAATATCCATGAACGGGCTGTGATGGTTTGGGCTTCCAATAATGCGATTGGACATGCACTGCTCATTTCCGATACAGCCACGCACGCAATGTACTGTTCCAGCGGGACTTCATTGATGATCAGTAAATATCCATCATGATTTGTGATCTTCACGTTTCCGGGCAAGGTGGCATCAATGGTTATTTCCCAATGAAATCCCCGACCGGCAGGGACATCGTGAATCGTAATGCCTTGTTCGTCAAATCCATTAACCGATTTTCTAATGACCATATCACGATCATTAACTGAAACATCCAATGTATTGGGTGTTTTGCGGGTGGGATTTATTTGCTTTTCCGATTCAATTTCATAAAGTGAAGGGTCTGTAAATGAAATCGTCATTTTCTTTCTGTGATCACCGGGCAGAATGATTCCGATTTGAAGTGTCGGTTCAGATTGAGGTAAGTTGCTGTGATTAAATGTCATTATTTATTTTGGCTATGTTCTAAAGATGAACTGAATTGCATACTGTTTAGGTTACTCTGTTGAACTCCTACGAAGTTCGGGTTAAATATGTTTTTTTCTTTATAGACATTCAACCCCTCTGGGTTAATTATTTTTTTCAATACTATGTCATATGATGACTCCGTAGGAGTCAAATGTCTATAA
Organism: uncultured Fidelibacterota bacterium; assembly: GCA_913009735.1. Taxonomy (GTDB): domain Bacteria; phylum Fidelibacterota; class Marinisomatia; order Marinisomatales; family TCS55; genus JADFRD01. The sequence goes on along the minus strand of CAJVYU010000079.1, from coordinate 6,502 downwards.
CATCCAATCATAATAGATTGCCAACGCCGTAGGTGTTGAATATTTTAACGTTTATTTCAGTAAGTTTGTAGAACATAGCTGCCTTTAGTTTTTTGAGTTATTTAGAGCAGCATCAATCCCGGCGCCCAAGGCAGGCGCGTCCTTGAGTGTTGAAATCTGTATCAGGTTAGGATTTAGTTGATCATTTACTAAATAAGCAGACTTTGCTTTGGAATCAAGCCGGTCGGATTGTTTTATCAGGTTTCCTAATTGATCAGTCAACGATTCCCATAAAATACCAGATCCCCTGGAAGTTTCCAGAAGTAATCCCAAACGCTGGCCAATGATGATGCAGTCCAAAATAGTACCGAGAAAAGAATGTTCAGATGATGGAATCTCTCTGTTTGGATTGATCGCACCGAATCGTCCTGTCCAGCCCGAAAAAATGGTTTCAATGCGTTCGAATAACAGTTCTGCCAGATTCATACTAACATCAGCAAAAGTTTTTAGAGCAGGTTCTTCTTTTTGAATCGCACGTTTAAGGATAACATCAGGATAAATGGTATCAGCATTTAAGGATTCAATAGAAATGCCGGAGTATAAACTGTAAATGGATTGAATTCCCCCGGCAGAAGCAAAGCGTTCCAGGGCCACTTGGTCATGATTTACCATTTCCCAGGATTTTAATAACCAGGATTTAGTCTGATCCAACGGGATAAGTTTGCCATCAAGTTTCAATGCATCTGCCGCTCCGGTTCCACCGCCAAGATAATAACCATTATGTATTGATTTGAATAATCCGTCTGTAGCGTATTCCTCACCTATGCCACAGTAATCCGCATCACTGCCTAATCGATGGATTGGGTTAGTTAATTGAATTCCTTGAGAGGAAAGTGCATTTTCCAGATCATCGCAAAACATGGGTATTCTGGGACCGTTCACCATGGCAGCAATCCCCCGGCCATTCGCGGTTTTCAGTCCGGGCATGCCAACGCCGATTATCATAGGTTCTCCAGCGTAGAGTTCTGAAATGGTTTCTACAAATGCTGCTACGATAGCCTGACCTTGATTTTGTTCAGGCTCTGTTAGAGTAATAATGGAATCTATTTCCTTAAGTTGAGTCTGGATATTTACCGGAGTAAAACCAGGATTGAATGGCGGGAAATCGGAGTATATTTTTTGGGAATGTGTATTGCCCAGATTAAAACCTTTAGATGTTTGATCAATAACCCAGGCGCTGACTTTTGTTGCGCCACCGTCAATGCCAATAATCAATGGGTGGTCGGTCATCATTGCTGTTCCAAAAGCTTTGAATTACGGTATAAATACAAAGGTACTGCAGACAACTTGTCCGACCTTTGGCGGATTCCTGTCTGCAGTAGTACAGACAAGAATGTCTGTACTACGATGAAAAAACAATTAATTAATGAAACGACAATTGTTATTATTTTCTTTTGTCTGTTTATTTTCAACATTAACTCTTAACCTTTTGGGACAACACCGATTTAGGGGTGGTGGATATTTTAATAAACAGTTTATATTGCATTATGTAATCTATTATTACTCCGGCGTCGGTTATCCGTATGATATTTATCATTCCATCCATTTTAAAAGACCCCTCTTTAATTCTCCATGACAGGGGAGATGGTCAAAGGATTCCATTATTAAATCCGTTCATTTTCCCCTGTAACAGGGGAAACACAAAGCCTGCTTGCCGAAGTCGAAGCGCAGGCTGGGGGTTTATCATACGACTAACCATTGCCAGATTAATAACAAACGATTTGGATAGGTTTGGTCGGTCATGATGAATGATTCAGCGCCTGTCGTCTGCGAATGGCATTCAGACGCGTGTGATCCTTCGCTTCATCATTCCGGTCGATGGTTTCCTGGTCAATGTTATGATCGGTACCACCCGAATGGCGAATAACATCATAAATAGCATCGTAGATTCTGCCGATTCGATATCGTTCGCTGATTCTAAGAACCATTTCATAATCTTCAGCGTAGTTGCGAGTGTAGGGATCGTCGTTCATTCCAAAGTAGCCAATATCTTTTATCACCTGGATGGCAATGGACCGGGGAGCGCCGGCGCCGCCAACTCGCAGCAGGTTATTTCGCCCATTTTCTTCTGTCCACTCATCATGGATAACGGTTGGTATTTCTGCTTTTTGTTCCAGGGAGCCATTTTCTTGTAATTCCCAGACATCGTAGCTGCCGATGACCATACCTATATCCGGGTTGGATTTGAAGTGGCTCATTATTTTTTCTACAGCCTTGGGTTTCAGACGATCATCTGAGTCTAATTGAACATAAAATTCACCCCTTGCTACTCTAACACCGGTATTGAGACAAAAACCAATATTGTTGATGTCTACCACAATCATTCGAACACGGGGTACATTTTCGTTGTATTTATCTCCCCCGGGCATGTATCGTTTAATCTCCGGAATCGTGGGGTCATTTCCCCCGCCGTTAATTACGGCAATGATTTCAATGTCTTGGACGGTTTGGCGGAAGCAGCTTTCCAGAGCTGTGCCAATGAATTCCGGCCGTTCATTCACAGGAATGATAACGGATGCTTTTAGCTCCGGATTGTGTTGTGGGTTGGGTCTCTGTTGATAATACTCGCCGGGAGCTAAATACGCACCAATTCGTTTTAAATGTTCTGTGCAGATTTCTTCTGCTTCCAATTGACTATCTTTTCCCTCCATGAGATAATCGAAAACATTGGCAGCCTCTTTTGGGGCTTTTACTGTGTATAAACTGCCGCCATATTTATTAGCAATCCGTACCAATTCACCCTGTTCAGACAATTTTAAACGCAAGTCATACAACGGATTATATTGAATGGATTCATCCATACCACCACATTTTATATAAGCGGATTTTCTGATGCAAAGAACACGGCCAAAATCCTGGTTATCCCGTACTCGTCCTGCATGATGGTGCAGAAGATGAATCTCCTGAATCCCGTCATCATTTTTCAAATTGTAATCGGCATAAATCATGGCTGCTTCCGGGTTGTGCTTCATGGTTAGGGTAAGAATGTCAATTGCGGAAGTACTCAAGCGAAGGGGCGAAGTGCGGTTGTCAATGAGCAGGATAAATGGATCATCCGATTGCTGGACAACTTTGTTTACTGCTGCAGCGTAGTCCATTTTATTGGTTGATAAAAATTGAATGGATGGATCAGCGCCATTAAAAGCATCGCCGAGAGCAATGATTTGACTGGGCGGTATCGATTGGGTTAAAATTGAATTGATTGTATCTTGAATGTCCGAAATGGACTGGACATTCGGGTCAGGTATGGAGTATAAAACGATCATAGAATATAGATTTAATGTTTAAATGATTTTTTTGAGAGGAGAAACTAATGCAAATTAGTTTATTGTTCAGGTAACTTTTTTCTGTCAAGAAAATAAACAAATATGTAACGGGTGTTTTCATTTTTGTTTTCTTCATTTACTGCCATTCCTGGGACTATTGGGTAAATACGTTGGATTATCACATGATGTTTATACATCTTGAAGGGCTACGCCGGCCCCGGCCAGTTTGGCTTTACATCACCTTGAAAGTGGGATATGAAATTTGCAAGTTACTAATAGAGCTTTTACCACCTTCTCAAGGTAATTTATATCTTAAATATTGAATCAAGAATTTTCCGGAACGTGTAGATAAAAAAAAGAAATACCAATCTTTACGGACGTTCTTGTTTGGTTGATGCAATATATTTGAAAAGGAATCTCCCGATTTATCTTTGGCTTCCGCAAAGATTTTCCTAAGTATGCCAAGGCCATACCTACGGTAATAAGACAGAAGACGGCGGTCGGATCAGACATTTTAGGTATGCATTATTGTGATGAGCCATATTTATATTATATTCAATCCTGTAAAAACAGACATCAATGAAAAAAACTCTCAACTATTTACTTAACATAACACTGCTGATTATCTTGTCCGGCTGTTCCGGCTCCAGCCAGTTTTTTTCTCAGCAATCCTGGGCGGAACGAACCCTGAATAAACTCACCCTCAGAGAGAAAATCGCCCAGATGATGGTGTTTCATATGAATATGCGCTTCCTGAACGAAGAAGATCCAAAGTGGAAAGAAATTACGTCATTACTGGAAACGGATGGCATTGGCGGTATTCATATCTGGTTTGGCGATGCGGGCACATCACTAACCCTGCTTAATGAAATTCAGCGGCGATCCAAAATTCCTGTGATTGTTGATGCGGATATTGAAAATGGTCTCCAACGGAGATTCCCTGCGGGGACAGACCTGCCGCCGCTCATGGCTATTGCTGCAACAGGCAGTACAAAGTATGCCTATGAAGCGGGGAAAATTTCTGCCATGGAAGGACGAGCTTTGGGGATTCAATGGAATTTTTCTCCGGTAACAGATGTCAATAACAATCCAAACAATCCCATTATAAATACACGTTCATTTGGTGAGAACCCGGACGTTGTGGGAGAATTTGCTGTGGAGTATATAAAAGGGCTTCAGGAGAATGGCATGTTGGCTACAGCAAAACATTTCCCTGGTCATGGCGATACGGAAACCGACTCTCATACCAGTCTGGCAACCATTCCAAGTGATTCATCCAGATTATGGTCGTTGGAATTAAAGCCGTTTCAAACAGTGATTGATGCAGGTGTGGATGCGGTCATGGTGGCTCATGTTCATTCTCCCGATTTTCAACCCAATGCCAATTTGCCTGCGACTCTTTCTTCGTTCTGGGTGACAGATATTTTGCGGAAGAAAATGGGTTTTAAGGGAGTTATCGTAACGGATTCCATGACCATGGGCGGTATTACCCGGAATTATTCTGATGCTTATGCCCTTATTTATGCCATCAATGCAGGATGTGATTTTATTCTGCAGAATTATAATGTGAAGAAATCAATCGATACGGTAGAAGATGCTGTAAAAAGAGGAATCATATCCGAGGATCGAATTAATGAATCTGCTTTAAGAATGCTGAAAATGAAAGAAAAAGTCGGCCTAAACACACAGCGATTTATTTCCATGGATGAAACCATGAAAATTCTGGGCAATCAGCAATTCAAACAAATAGCGGATGAAATAGCGGTTAAATCGATTACTTTAGTGAAGAATGAAAATTCGTTTTTCCCATTGAGTATTCGGGAAAATGAAGAAATAATTGTAATTGATATTTACGACTACCCCAACGACCATGATGAATCGGTGATGACAAAAGAAATAAAACGAAGCGGGTTAAAAATCCGATCACTGCAAATAGATGAATCGGACAGTACTCTGTATTATGAATCGATTTTAAACACTATACCAGAAAATGCACCGGTCATTCTGAATGCCTTTGTTACTCCTTCAGCGTGGAAGAACAGGATATTCCTTCCTGATCATCAAATGGAGTTTATCCATTCATTAAATAAGAAATCTGATCGAATTCTACTAATCAGTTTTGGAAATCCCTATTTAATCCAGGGCTTACCCGAGACACCGGCATATATCTGTGCATGGAAGGACAATCAGCTTATGCAGAATGCTGTAGTGCAAACAGTACTCGGAAAAAATGATTTTACCGGTACACTTCCTATCACTATACCTGAAATTGCAAACCGGGGATTCGGTATTCAACTGGCGCAGGACCCCGTAATAATAGAAGAATCAACTGCCATCCCTGGAAAAATGATTCAGTATGTTATGCCCTATGAAATTCATGCCGATGTAAACGAAATCAAAACATTGCTGCGTGAAGCAGTTGCAGATTCTGCATGGCCCGGTGCAGTATTAATTGCCGGGAAAGACGGTAAAATATTTTTACATGAGGCAATTGGTAATCACACTTATGCACAAAAACAAGCAACACGAAGATCGGACATTTTTGACCTGGCATCTATCACGAAAGTGATTGCGACGACATCTGTTGTGATGAAATTAGTGGAAGCAGAACAACTGGATCTGGATGAAAAAGTTGTGACATATCTTCCCGAGTTTAAAGGGAAACAGCCTGAATATTTTCGGCAGAAGAGTGAAATTACCATAAAGAATTTGCTGACCCATACAGCAGGGCTCCCACCTTTTAAGCAATATTATTTAATGGACGGTGATGCAAATTCAAGGATTGACAGTGTTTTTAATACAGAACCTGTCATTGGTATTGAAGAAGAGACAAAATATTCTGACGTAGGCTTAATTACATTAGGAAAAGTATTGGAAAAAGTCAGCGGCTTTCCTTTAGATAAGTTAGTAGACTCTCTTGTATTCAAGCCGTTGGGAATGAATACTACTTTCTTTAATCCGCCGCCAGAAAAACTCCGAAGAATCGTTCCCACTGAAATTGCCGAAGGATACAGAACCGGATTAATCCACGGTGAAGTCCATGATGAAAATGCGTATAGTTTAGGGGGTGTTGCTGGTCATGCCGGATTATTTTCCACGGCAGAAGACCTGGCTATCTTTTCTCAGATGATGCTAGATCGGAAGAGCACACGTCTGAACTCCAGTCACATTCCTTTATCTCGTATGCCGTCTTCTGC
>CAJVYU010000078.1 GCA_913009735.1 uncultured Fidelibacterota bacterium | reverse complement strand
TTTAATCTCATCGTTACTCAGTCACTTGTTCTTTATGTTTTTTTTTTTTTTTTTTTTAATGATACGGCGACCACCGAGATCTACACTCTTTCCCTACACGACGCTCTTCCGATCTTGATGAAGAAGATGGTTTAATACCATTATTGAAAATTAATAGGAATGCAATCGTAGTAATAGACAGAGATGGTTTTTCATCAAAAAATAGATTAAATAAAACAAAGTCTAGAATTAATGTGGAAACTAAAACAGGAAATTGTTGGATAACAAAAGGTAGGGAAATTGAAAACTATTTATCAAAGGGAGTTATGGAACAATTTTTATCAAATTATTCTGATAATCAAAGGTTTGTGCACAGTAATAATTCACATATAGGTGCATTAATAAAAAGACACAACCGTGGAATAAAATTGAATTATGATGGAAATAAGCCAAAATTGATGGTAAAGTTAAGAGAATAACACCAAAATCAATCTGGATGGATAAGGCGTTTTCAAATGAAGCGGGTACGCTAGAATTAAAGAAAATATTTGGTGATAAAGTATTCGAAAATCCCAAACCAACCGCCCTAATAAAATCTATCCTTATGCAAACCACCGCTGATAATGATATAGTTTTGGACTTCTTTTCTGGGAGCGGAACAACTGGTCAAGCTGTATTAGAGTTGAACAAAGAAGATGGTGGAAAAAGAAAATTCATTCTTGTTGAACAAATGGACTGTGTTGAGAACATCACTATAAAACGTGTCCAGTGGTCAATTAAACAAGTAACAGGTTCATACACCTACGCTGAACTGAAAAAATGGAATCAGAATTATATTGATGAAATTGAAGAAGCTAAAACAAACAAGAAAATGTTATCCATTTATAAGAAAATGAAAGCCGAAGCCTTTTTCCGTTATGATGTGGATTTATCCAAATTTGAAGAAAACGGATTTACTAAACTGGAATTAGACCAACAGAAAGAAGTATTGATTGAATGTTTAGATAAAAACCATCTTTATGTAAATCTGTCTGAAATGGATGACACCACTTACGATATTTCTGATGAAGATAAAGCGATGAATAAAAAATTCTACGGGTTAGGTTGATGAATACTCAATTAACCGTTTTAGGAAAAAATATTGCCGTTGAAAAAGGCGATTATATTTCTCTTACCGATATGGCAAGGAGTCAACTTCAAGAAGTTGTTATCATCAAATGGTTAAGCCTTAAAAGCACTATCGAGTATCTCGGTGAGTGGGAAGCATTATATAACTCTGATTTTAATTATACCGAATTCGGTACAATTAAAAATGCTTCAGGAAGTAATAATTTTGTTTTATCTGTCAAACAATGGCTTAAATCAACCAATGCAATTGGAATAAAAGCAAAGGCTGGCAGGTATGGCGGAACCTATGCCCACAAAGATATTGCCTTTCAGTTTGGGATGTGGATTAGTCCGAAATTTCAGCTCCTTCTAGTTAAAGAATTTCAACGCTTAAAAGAAGAAGAAAAAGACCGTTTAAAATTGGATTGGAATTTTCAGCGGACTTTATCAAAAGTGAATTATACTATTCATACAGATGCAATAAAGGAAAATCTAATACCTGCTTTATTAACAAAAAAACAAACAGGAATTATTTATGCATCGGAAGCCGATATTCTTAATATGGCATTATTTGGTATTACAGCAATGCAATGGCGTAAACAAAATCCAAATAAAGAGGGAAATATAAGAGATATGGCAAATCTTGAACAATTAGTGGTGTTGTCAAATTTGGAGAGCATTAATTCTGTGTTAATTCATCAAGGATTGGAGCAATCTGCACGGTTAACACAATTAAACCAGATTGCGATTTCACAAATGAACTCTTTGCTTAAGCATAAAGCAATAAAAAAACTGAAATAAAATGGCAACACTTTTAGAACGGTTTGACATATATGATGAAGACGGGATCATTATTTATAAGAAAAAGGATTCTGTCGCCGGCAATTTGAATTCGCATATTGAATTAAGACCATATCAAGAAAAAGCCGTTTCCCGTTTTGAATATTATTTTGATGAGTTCCCACAGAAGAAAAACCCAACCCATCTTCTATTTCATATGGCCACTGGAAGTGGGAAAACCATTTTGATGGCAGCCAACATCCTTTATCTTTACCATCGGGGTTATCGTAATTTTATTTTCTTTGTGAATTCCACCAATATTATTGAGAAAACAAAAGCCAATTTTCTCTCTAAAGACTCTTTCAAATATCTGTTCAGTCAGAAAATCATTTTTGACCACAGGGAAATTCAGATTACTGAAGTTGACAATTTTGAAGGTGCGAATCCTGATGACATAAACATCCTATTTACCACTATTCAGGGGTTGCACACTCGTTTAAGAAAACCCAGTGAAAACACGATTACTTTTGAAGAATTATCCTATGCTAAACTTGTATTGCTTTCTGATGAAGCTCACCATATCAACACAATGACACTGGCACATCCCGGCACCACAGAAGCTGAACTGGAAAGTAGTTGGGAAAGAACAGTACAAAAAGTCTTTGAATCAAATTCTGAAAATGTTCTGCTGGAATATACGGCCACTATCAATTTGACTGATGAGCGAATCAAAGCTAAATACGAAAACAAATTGTTGGTACAATATTCGCTGAAGGAATTCCGATTAGATAGATATTCAAAGGAGATAAAAGTGCTTCAATCCGATGTGGAGCCACTGAATAGAATTCTCCACGCAATAATATTGAGCCAGTATAGACGAAAAGTAGCCGTTAATAATAAAATGCATTTAAAACCGGTTGTACTGGTGAAATCCAAATACATCAAAGATTCTGAACAAATTGAGGAGGATTTTTATAACCTTCTTGAAAATTTAAAAGCATCGGATATTGCAAGAATCGAAAATAATACCACCACAACTTTGTTAAAAACAGCATTCAATTATTTTAAAGATAACTATATTACAAATTCTATTTTGGTTCGTGAACTAAAAGAAGATTTTCGTCGTGAAAAATGTATTGGAGTTAATTCTGAAAGCTCTTACTCCCAAGAAGACCAGATTAAACTGAATTCATTGGAAGATTACGATAATGAACTACGCTTAATTTTTACCGTCAAAATGCTGTGTGAAGGTTGGGATGTACTGAACCTCTTTGATATTGTACGCATTGACGAATCTAAAGGAACCAAGGGTACGACCATTCAGGAGGCGCAGCTTATTGGTCGCGGTGCAAGATATTTCCCCTTTCAATTAGATGATTCGCAAGAAAAATATAAACGAAAATTTGATGAAGATTTAGAAAATGAAATGCGTTGCCTTGAGGATTTGTATTATCACAGTATTAATAATTCCAATTATATAAAAAGTTTAAAATCCGAACTTGTCAAAAGTGGGATTATGGAAGAAACCGGGAAACAGGTGGTATTAAATCTTAACGTCAAACCGGAAATCAAAAAAACAAAATTTTGGAATGAAGATTATATTTTTACCAATAAAAGGATTGAATATGACCGTGCTGGGATTGAAGGTTTTCGTGATTTAGAAGAACTTGATAAAAAGATCTACTCCTACGACTTTGAGAGTGGTATTGTAGGTGAAACCGCTATTTTCAATGATGAAGAATTACCCCCAAACGAAAAAAAAATGAAGGTAAAAAAACTTGGTGATTTTGGTCCAAAAATAAACCGTAAAGCATTGGATAGAATTCCCTTTTTCAAATTTGATCATCTAAAATTGTATTTCCCAAATCTAAAATCTATTGATGAGTTTCTTGCTTCATCAGATTACTCAAAAGATATTCGGATTCATTTAAACGGTCCCGCAGAAAAACTCTCCAACCTTTCAGCAAAAGATCAATTATCCGTTGCTCTTAAAGTCTTCTCCATCATTCAGAATGATATTTTAAAGCGAAGTCATCGCTATGAAGGAACAAAAGAATTTGAAGGGAATCCAGTTTACTCCGTTGTTGAAGATAAAGTATTGCAGGTTGTAGTCAGTGATAGTGGCGTTCAACAATATGGCGTGTCTATGAAAACAAATTCTGATGCTAACCTAAAATTGGATATTGGTCAAAAAGATTGGTACGTTTATAACGATAATTTTGGGACAGACCAAGAAAAGTATTTTGTCAAATACATCAACAATATGATTGATGAATTAAAAGAAAAATATGATGATGTTTATCTTTTAAGGAATGAAGGTCTTTTCAAGGTTTTCCGCTTTTCGGATGGCCAGGCACTTGAACCCGATTTTGTTCTTTTTATGAGAGAAAAAGAAACAGATGAAAAATTTAATTATCAAATATTTGTCGAACCAAAGGGTGGTGATAGATTATTAGAAGACAAATGGAAAGAAGAATTCCTCGAAGAAGTGAAAGAAGATTCAAATATAAACCCATCCACACTTTATGACTGTGAAAAATTCAAGCTGATTGGTCTCCCTTTTTATAATCACAGTGATGAACAATTTTTAAAGTTTGAAGAATCATTTAAGAAGGAAACGGGAATACAATATAAGGAATGAAAAAAAATCAATAGCCGTTAAACCATCCAATCAATCATTCCCGCCATGGCGGGCAGTCATTCCTGTCTGTATCTAAAAATTTCCTCATCTCATCTTTATCCTTTGCCGTAACCAAAGACTGCCTGAGAACAGCCGCACCGGGAAAACCTTTAATATACCATCCAAAGTGCTTCCGCATGATATTACTTCCGATTTTTTCACCACGGGATTCAATGAGCAATTCCAAGTGACGCTTACACATGGCTAACCGATCGTGAAGGTCAGGTTCCTGGGAGAGGGGAGAACCGTTTAAGAGTGCATTGGCTTGTTTAAAAAACCAGGGATTTCCCAAAGCACCCCGTCCAATCATAACAGCATCACAGCGGGTTTCTTCAAACATCCGTAACACATCCTCCGGTTTTTTTATATCTCCATTACCGATGACAGGAATGGACACTGATTGTTTCAATTCCTTTATCAGTGCCCAATTGGCATTGCCTTTATAGTTTTGTTTTGCAGTGCGGGGATGAAGAGCGATTGCTTTGACGCCGATTTTTTCTAAACGAGGTCCAGCTTCAATAGCTACTATATTAGATGAATCCCAACCGGCACGCATTTTAACTGTTACCGGTATTTCAGGAACTGATTCCACGACTGCGGTAGTAATATCATCCATCAAGCACAGATCTTTCAACGCCGCCGATCCGGCTCCTTTTTTGGTCACTTTAGGTACGGGGCAGCCATAGTTGATATCGATTATGTCCGGCTGGAATTGATCAACCACAATCCGCGCAGCTTTGGCCATGACGTCCGGAGAATCCCCGAATATTTGTATTCCAATAGGGCGTTCTTCTTCAGTAAAACGGATCATATCCAACGTTTTTTCATTTTCGCGAATGATCCCATGGGAGGACACAAATTCAGAATACACCACTCCGGCCCCCATTTCTTTACATAATATTCGAAATGAATAATCCGTCACGCCTGCCATAGGAGCCAGGAAGATGGGTGTATTTATATCCACATTGCCGATCTGCATGGTTGAATTTATTACGGTTCCTTTAAATTCCTTCTTGCTTGTCGGAGATTTATTTTAACAAGTACTCATCCTTTCTGGCAAGGAGGTGTTCTTTTAAACATATTAATATAATATTTATAATCACCGATAATTATAATATATAGGGAATTGACTGGCGACATTTAAAAATACCTCCGCATTGCCTCACGTAAAATGACACCCTACTAAAGTACTTGCCTCATGGGAAATGTAACCCGATACTTACTCAAAGAAATAAGTGGAGGGTATATAAATGAGGTTAACAATGAGTTACAGAACAAGACGAGAGTTATTGGCACAGATAATTCCTCGATACCGAGAAGCAGATCAAAATCAAAAGCAGTCCATGCTAAATGAATTTGTAGCATCAACAGGTTATAACCGGAAGTATGCAATACGACTATTATCACAAAAAATCCTACCGGTTGTAACAAAAATATGTAGGGTCTGCTGAAAAACTCAATTTTATATTGATGGGATGATGCAAAGTAAAAGGACTGGTTCATTTTATTCTAATTTTACTTGACTCTACATCCTTGCCAGCGCTGTTTGAAGGTTCATCCCCATGATTCCTAACCTAACCCACATTTCCGATCCATCTTCCCCATGATATTTGACACAGTCCAACCCAAAATGAACCTTACCATGACCAAAAGCTCCTTCAATTCGGTTACGCTCTTTTTGTTTCTTCTTAAACCAGCGATCCGATTTGGTTTTGCTCTTTCGCCCTAATGGTTTGAATGCCGGACGGATTTTCTCTTTATCCATCAACACACGATTTTCCCTGGTTCCGTATAAATTATCCCCCGTAAATGAGGGAGGCTTTTTACCAAACTTTTTCTCATAATTCTCTATCTGTCCTTCAACAATCTCTTTACCGGCTTCTGAATAATTGTCGTGTCCGAACTTATCTAAAAACAAAAAACCGTCCACATAACTCAATGCACCCTTTGGACCAAACTCCGTGTCTTTTCCACCACCCTTACCCCGTTTGATTGGACGAATATAACTACGGTGAAAACTCACGATTCTGTTATCTATCCGTTGTTTCTTCTCTTGATACATCTCATTCTGCTGCTCATAGATTCGACGACCCACTTCTAATTTCTCAATGACCTTTTGACGTATCTCCTCTCCATCATCTTTAAGCGTTTGAATCACTTCATCCAACTGTTTCAGATTACGACGTACATATTGGAGCATCTGACGCTTGGCTTTTTGTATCGTTTTCTTTGTACGATTCTTCTTCTTTGAAAATGAGAGATAGATATCCTTCGCTGTACGGCAATAGGTACGGTACCACTTCCCTAGTTTCTTACCCATTGGTTTTATTGTTTCTACTAACCATTCACGAACATCATTCAGCAAACCCACATCATTCGGGTACTTGATATTCTCCGGAAATACTGTTGCATCTACCAGCAACCCTTTGCCCTTGATAATACGTCGGTCTATCAATACACGATAGGTCTTCTGTTCAATCTCTTTGAAATAGGTATCCCCTAAACGCTTCCTTAACTTCGTCAACGAACTGGGATCAAGTGAGCGGTCTGTTACAAAATGCTCATAACCACAAAAGGCCTGGTGATATATATTCTCCTGTACGGAACGGACTACCTCTCGATCACTTAAACCTGTCATATGTTTTAACAAAATCAATCCAATAAATAATCGACTATTCGTTGCCGGTCTGCCTATATCTGAAAAATACTGCCGGTATTCATCTTCCAACTCATCCCAAGGTATCAATTCTGCAACTCTTAACCAGCGGTTATTTTCATCCAGTTTTCCACCAAATGGGAATAATTCATCAAATAATGGTAGTGTCTTTCGGTCTTTGCCTTTGTACACAGCTGAAATCTCCTTACATAATTGCAAGGGTTTTGATGCGTTGAATCCATAAACCTTGCATTTTTACTGCTTTATCCACTACGTAATTTACCCCTATCTTGCCTATTATCAGATAGTTATAGCATTTTATATCGTTTTTCAGCAGACCCTATTTAGAGGAGTTGTCACTTAAAGATCAAGTCCAGACCCGGCTTGAACTTACACAGGAAAGTGAGATCATAAGGTCACCAAAAATGTATGCTCAATTATTTGAAAAGGAGGTTCAGTCATGATAGAGCAACTTCAATATCAACTGAAATCTGTACGGCTTTCGGGGATGGCGGAGAATTTAAATATCCGTCTTCAGGAAGCAAAAGCCAATGATCTGACCTATGAAAGCTTTTTAAAGAATCTACTGGATGCTGAATTAAATAGAAGGCGGGATAGATTATTAAACCGCAGGATGAAACAAGCCCGTTTTCCTTTTTTGAAAACAATGGAAGATTTTGATTTTCGTTTTAATCTATCTATTGAAAAACGAAAGATCAAAGAACTGCAATCCACCGCCTTTGTCACCCGTGCAGAAAATGTTCTGTTTCTAGGTCCTCCTGGAGTAGGAAAAACCCATCTGGCGGTAGCCGTGGGTACTCAGGCTATCCAAAATGGGTTTGCAGTATTTTACCGTTCTATTTTTGACATGGTCACTGACTTTGCTACTGATCTTCCGGAAACCATCATTCCAAAATATATCAAACCGCATCTGCTGATCCTGGATGAACTAGGGATGAAAACACTGACACCGGCAGCAGCTGAAAGTCTATTAGAGATTATTCATCGTAGATATCACTCAGGATCAACAATCATTGCTACTAATCGGCCGATTGAGGACTGGGGTAGTATCCTTGGTGACAATGTTGCCGTGTCTGCGGTTCTTGACCGATTCTTAGAAGGTGTACATTTTATTAAAATAACCGGTAAAAGTTATCGACTAAAAAATCTTAATATGATAAACGATGAAAAAGAGGTAGAAGAAATGAAAAAATCAGATTAATTTAAGCAAGAATCAGGTGGCGCATTTTGAAGTGCCCACAGCCGGTGTATTTTCAAGTGCCCATTGACAGACAAGACACCCAACATGTTACGATCCATTAGTGGAGCAATATTTACTAATCATTTCCAGCAGGCCATTTTTCTTGATGGGCTTACTTAAGTAATCATTACATCCAGCAGTAATACAATTGTTCTGATCTGTAGTAAAGGCATGAGCGGTAGTTGCAATGACCGGAGTCTTTTTCCAATTCTCGCTCTTCCGCATCCATCTCACCAAATCTAACCCATCTTCATTCCCCACCAATGATAAATCCAATAATACCAAATCTACCGGGTATTTTTTCAATCGTTCTTTAGCCTCACCTACAGACGCGGCAAAACATAAATCGTATTTTTCCTTCAGGAAAAACTCAACGAGTTTTTGGGAACCAGGATCATTTTCCACTAACAATATTAATGATTTATCAACCGTTTCTGCTGTTGGTTTATCTTCGGTTTCTATTTGTTTAATCTGCTTCTTTTTATGAAGAGGCTTTTTCTTTACCGGTTTAAAAGTAAGTGAAAAGGTTGTCCCAACGCCTTTAGTACTCTTCACATCCATATCTACCTGGTTCATATCCAGGTGGAGCTTGGCAATAGCCATCCCCAAGCCAATTCCCTGGTACTTCTTCGTGTAGCCTTCACTCTCCTGGGAAAAAGCTTCAAACAGATTAGCCAGATATTCTTCAGAAATACCAATACCCGTATCTTTGATTGAGAGTACATATTGCTTTGATGATTTTTTTAACAGAACAGTAATCTCTCCCCGTTCAGTATACTTGATAGCATTATCTATAATATTACTAATTGCCTGTGATATGCCATATTGATCCGCTGTGATAAATGCACTATCAACTTCCGATATATACTCTATCTTCAAACCTTTTTTATCAGCCACCGGTTTCACTCCATTTACCAGATCACTTACCAGTGCCACTAAGTCAAGTTGTATCATTCTCAAATCATACGTTCCGGCTTCAATCTGGGAAATATCCAGTATCTCATGCACCGTCTCCATTAACCGGTTACCACTGCTCTTGATTGTATCGAAAAAACCCTTTTCCTCTTCACTAATGAGATGATTTGTACTGGTTGCAAGCAGATCCGTAAATCCCAAGATGGCATTTAAAGGCGTCCGGATCTCATGGGACATGTTGGCCAGAAACAAGGACTTTACCTTTTCACCCTCTTGTGCTTTGTGTAAGGCTTTCTCAAGTTTCATTTGATTTTGAATTCTTTCCGTTACATCGCTCACAATTCCCAATGTCGCAGGTTTGCCTTGCCAATCAATAGTAGTCACACTGACTTCCATATCCCGTTTTTGACCATCCCTTCGTAAGGCTTTAAAGATGTATCGATCCGGTACCTCTTCCCCCCGCTTATGTTTCGCCTCCCGTTCCTCTATAACCTTTAGGCCTTCTTCAGCAATCATTTCTCTGAAATCAAAACCTTCTCCGCTGATTTCTTCCAGTTGGTATCCGGTGATTTCTGTATAGCGGTGGTTGATAAAAACAAACCGATCATTTTGAAGTACATAAATACCATCATTGGATTGCTCGATTACACCACGGAATTTTTCTTCACTCTCCCGCAGCGCTTGCTCCGTAACCTTTTGCTCTGATATATCCCGGGAAACTCCCATGATGCCTATTATTTCACCCTGGGTGTTTCGTAAAATAGACGCTGCCAGTAGAGTGGGAAAAACATCACCATTCTTACGTTTATTAGATATCTCCTGAATATGTTTACCTTTTTTCACCGTTATTTTGTGAACTTTACTGCCTTCTTTTACATCAGCGTACAGCATGTTTATATGCTTTCCAAGAACTTCTTCCCTTTGATACCCAAATGCTTCTACGGCCGCTTGGTTGAACTCTGTAATTCGTCGCTTTACGTCCACTGCAATGATCATATCCAGAGAACTGTCAATTAAGTTCTTGGAATATTCCTGGGCAGATCGCAGGTCTTCTGCTATCATTTTTCGTTCTTCAACTTCCCGGGTCAAATCCTCCATTAAATTCATCGTTGCATTTTGACTGTCCCGTAAATTTTTATACGATTCCTGTACCTCAATTGCTCTTTTTCTATCCAATTCGGAAGCCAGTCTTAATGCATATTCAGATTCCTTACTTTTAGTCATATCATGGATAATGCCTTGATATCCATTAATATTACCCGTTTTGTCACGTATGACTGATGCGTTCAGAACGCATTTTATTCGGGTGCCGTCTTTACATAGAAAATCAAGTTCATAATCTTTAACAAACCCTTGTTTTTCTATCATCTGTTGAAATGCTTCATGGTTTTTTGGATTTGCATAAATTTCCTTCAGTTCAATACTCATTATTTCTTCAAGTGTATATCCAAAGAGGTCCACCCCTGACCGGTTCAATTCAATAAATTCACCTTCCCTGGAGGTGATAAAAACAGCATCTAATGATTTTTCGAAAAGTGAACGAAATTTATCTTCCGTTTTCGTCAACGCTGATGATGTTTCCGCTATTTTCTTTAAATTTTCGGTTTCGGCCTCAAGAATCTCCTTTTTTTTCTGTGTTCTGAATACAAAAAAAGAAAAAAATCCCAACACTAATAATGATGCCAGGGAATGAACCATGATATTAAAGAAATTTCTATCAATCGCTCTTTGGATTGCAGCATAAGGAGTACAGACACTCCATGACCAGGTCTCGTTATAAATAGTCAAAAAAGTAGTGTTTCTGGTCTTAACTTTACCTTCCGGGTAGTGTAAGAAAGATATAGTTTTACCTATTTCTGCAGACTGACCTATATCTGTAAAATCATCTGGCGAATGGCAGGTTAAACAGGTCTCATCCAGCGATCTGATGTTTCCCTCGGACATCATTTCAACATCATCGTGTTCTACATTCAACAAACTCAGTAAATCGCCATCCTGGTTAGCCAAAATAATACAAACATCGTTATTCTCCCACGTTGAAAAATGCAGCTTCAGAAAATCCTCAATCCTCAGGATACCAACAGTAAAATAGCGTTCTCCACCCGAAAGTGTAAAAGGCAGAATAAGACCAACAGTACTCTGATGGTCGTAGAGATATCTTCCGGATATAAATGGTTGGTCTTTTTCTCCTGAATAATTAATAATTTCCGATTGGATACCAAACATGCTTTTCATTTGCCCCACAGTATCCGGAATATGTTCAACTAGTTTTCCTGTGCTATTATAGATATCTATTGCTAAAAATTCATCTTTGTGATTAAAGTATACTGTAGAAATAAACTCCCGGCTTTTTTGGGGATTACCCACCTTGTCAATTTCTGTCACTACCATCCTAAGATTTTGTTCGGCTTCTTGAATGTAATCCTCTACAACGGTTTCCAAAGCGGTTATAAGTACAAATTGTTGCTTATTAAAATTATCAATAATCGATTGCCGGAAAAGGCGTAGGTTAGTGGCTGCAAAATAGAGTATGACAATCATGAATATCATCATCAATACCAGCCATCCCCATTTATTGAATATTCTTCGAAACCTGTTTATCATCGTGTTTTTTCCTTGCCGGTAATCTGATTTCCTGTCTTTGTTAACATCACCTTTAGAAGGTGGTATGTAAAATTTTGCGGTTTACTCACGGTCATATTTCCCACCTTCTAAAGGTCATTGCAGGACTTGACTTAATTGCCGAAGGCGTTGAGTTAAGAACGTTGATGCTAAACCAATTTCTTCCTGCCACCGTTAACACCACCTTTAGAAGGTGGTATGTAAAATCTTGTGGTTTACTCATGGTCATATTTCCCACCTTCTAAAGGTCATTGCAGGACTTGACTTAATTGCCGAAGGCGTTGAGTTAAGAACCATGATGCTAAACCAATTCTTCCTGCCTTTGTTAACACCACCTTTAGAAGGTGGTATATAAAATTTTGTGGTTTATTCACGGTCATATTTCCCACCTTCTAAAGGTCATTGCAGGACTTGACTTAAAAGCCGAAGGCGTTGAGTTAAGAACGAGATGGGTACCAAACCGAACGAGGATATTGCAAACCCAATCCTTAAGTCAACTCCGCTTCGCGTTGTTAACTCAAGTCTTTCACTTTGGTGAAGGATCATCATTATTTTTATTCATCCGTAATATTGTATCTTCGGGGCAGACCTGCTTTTTCACAAAGCTCATCCACTTCTTTTTTCATTTCAATCATTTTTAATTCTCTTCCAATCATGTTTTTATTCAGTCGCTTCAGTTGAGCAATTTTAGTCTTCAATTTTATTGAAGCTCGTTTACGTTCTGTAATATCCTGAATAGTTCCAATCATCCGAATAGGATTACCCAGTTCATCAAAACTGAGTTTTCCCAAGCCATGAACCCACCTTTCTTTTTGATCTCTAATCCGAAGAATTCGGTATTTACGATCAAATTGTTTATGTTCAGTTAATACATATTGTCTGAAATAGTTCTGCATATCTTCCCGCTCATCGGGATGCACTATTTCAAGCCATCCCTCTACATTTCTTACGAATTCGCTATTAATCCCAAATATTTCATCCAATATTTCAGAGCTGGTCCAGAAACCTGTAGTAATATCTAATGCATATGTACCAAGATGGGTAATATTGTGTGATTCCTTAAGAAAGGAGTTACTCTCATATAACTCCTTCAGCGTATGTATATGCTTTTTTTCGCTATTTTTTATATAGAGAAAACCGACGTATAAACTTCCGCCTCCTACCAGTAATAACAAAAAATGAATCAGTATTAGCGTTTTTCGATGGGTATTCATGATCTTCCATTGTACATCCATTGGTATGGAAACACTGATACCTCCACGGATATCCCCTACTTTATAACCTTGTTTTTCGTGGCATTTTAGACATTGTTTTTCCGTTATCAGCGGCTTCATCAGGCGTAAATAATCCTTACCGTCTAATTGTTCAATAGAACTGATTTCTTCAGCGCCATTTTCGAACGCTTTAAGTGCCTCGGTTTCCCAGGGATCCGCTGCATTTTCAGGACGGATAGGTTTCAGACTTGTGATATGTGAACGGATACCATAAGCTTCATCACCGAGTTTGAATACCTGGCAATTCATATATGCCGGATTCATTAATGTCAGGTGTTGACCTTCCGTTGTGATTACATCACGATCAGGAATAAAATCTAAATAGGGATTAGGAGGTGTTTGTTCCGTAGGTGGAACATATACTCCACCATGAGATGCATTCCAACGACGGTAAACAATATCTTTTTCGTACGCCGATCGGGCTTGAACCCTGATTGCTTCTATTATGTTGTTTTTATCTAATTTAATATTCCATGCCAATGAGATGGCGATGGCCATTGTTCCGGCAAATCCCAAAATGAGAATAAGGCGTTTGGAAGTGGTAGAATCGATAATCGTCTGTTTTATCTTTGATTTCAAAGTGTCTTACCTTGAACTTTCTGCCACCGTTAACATCACCTTTAGAAGGTGGTATGTAAAATTTTGCGGTTTACTCATGGTCATATTTCCCACCTTCTTAAGGTCATTGCAAGACTTGACTTAATAGCCGAAGGCGTTGAGTTAAAAACAATGATGCTAAACCAATTTCTTCCTGCCTTTGGTAACACCTCCTTGAGAAGGTGGTATGTAAAATTTTGCGGTTTACTCATGGTCATATTTCCCACCTTCTTAAGGTCATTGCAGGACTTGACTTAAAAGCCGAAGGCGTTGAGTTAATAACAATGATGCAAAACCAATTCTTCCTGCCTTTGGTAACTCCACCTTGAGAAGGTGGTATATAAAATTTGTGATTTACTCATGGTCATATTTCCCACCTTCTCAAGGTAATTATTCAAAATAAAACCTTTTATATTTGTATTGGTTTTCTACATTGGTGTCTGTGATCGATTCTATATATTTATTAACCCATTGTCTATAGTCGTTTGGTGTTTCAAATATTCCATTGAAAAATGTTTCATCATACAAACTTCCATCCCTGATATGTAAATATTCATGATAATTTGAATATTCCCAATCGAGGGGATTTTTTACAAGGTTATGCTTCACTGGATTGGCATGAATGTATCTGCATAAGTGATATAAATACTCTTGTTTATCAACTGTACGCGATTTAGCGCTGGCTTTAAATAAAGTTCCCTGCCTGTTGTATTTTTTATTCATTTTTTGCACAAATGTATTAAATAATGTTTGAACAAATCTGGAATCTGTTTCTTCGGTATTTTGTCTTAATAAAAAATGATAATGATTTGGAATCAGACAATATGCGATCATTGAAATATGATAACGATGGCAGTACTTATTCATTAGATCCAATAACATAAGATAATCTGATTCTGCAAAAAAGATGGGTTGTCCGTTGACACCTTTATTGTAAAAATGTGAATAACTATATTCCATTATTTTATAAAAACTATCCTCACCATTAATATCACCTTAAGAAGGTGGTATATAAAATTCGGGATTTACTCATGGTCGTTTTTCCCACCCATATCACCTTGAGAAGAGATCGGAAGAGCACACGTCTGAACTCCAGTCACATTCCTTTATCTCGTATGCCGTCTTCTGCTTGAAAAAAAATAGAAACATATATCTGTTGACTGGACAATATTTAACTTTCTGCTCGATCGGACTTAGTGCTTATTCTAAACGACCATCTCCATCTGAAC
>CAJVYU010000077.1 GCA_913009735.1 uncultured Fidelibacterota bacterium | reverse complement strand
GGGCCCTACACGACGCTCGGGCGATCTTTGCATGTCAGCCATAATGAATGTCATACAGTCACCTGTTGCGTGATCAAGTCCAGCTAGAAGTGCTTGATGTGCGCCGAAATTTTTTGCTAGCTTAATGATTTTAATCCGATGATCCTTTCTAGAGAATTCTTTAAGTATCGAGAATGAATTATCTTCAGATCCATCATTAAATCCTGATTTTGCTGGATCTGCAATAAAGTCACATGCCCAAATATCATCGACATATTTATCAATCATACTCCCTTTAATGATCTGTCGTAATCCAGTAGACACAATATAATGCTCTACAGTAATTTTTTCGCGAATATAATTTTTATTTGTTTTTACTATATTTTTTGTTTTTCCAAAAATATCTGGGATACCAGGATAGAAATTTAACTTACTGCCAAATTCATTAAGTAGTTTATTTGTTAATCCTTTAAACTCACCATTTTTTACATAAGTTAACATGTGATTGAGATAGATTGTATCATTAGAAACATGAACATCATTTTTTTTATAATGAGAAGATAATGAGTTCACTTCTCCCCAAAATTTGTCTGGATTTACCCCAAAATGCTTGAAAAGGGGTGTTCGCTGATAATTAGGTATTAATGTTCTATCAAAATCCCAAATAATGGCAATCACGTTCCCATCAAAAAGTAATTTAGCCATAAATATATATTAAAAATTGGTTATCAGCAAATTATGGACCTTCCGGATACCCAAATCTGACTAGGTTATTTTCATAAATCCAAGGCTGTATTTTGTCTACACTTTCTCTCAATAATTCGCGGGCTTTACTAAGTGAACCATAAGGTACGAGAACCCAAACCTCATTTCCATTTTTGCGAAGCGTTTCATACTCTTGCGTATCAATTTCATCAAGTGAATTTTCAGTTATAATATTCTCAACTCGCCTATATTTGGAGATAAACATAGTAGTGTCATCGATAATACTTATTTTGTTTTCTTCATGACCAGTGTGTATATATGAGTTAAAGGCAGCAGTAAAAACTATTTTTTTCACTTCGTTCGGACTCATTAATTCTCCTCTTTTCATTTTATATTAAAACTAATCTTAATATTACTATATAAACAAGTAAGTTATTATATTTTGTTAAACTAATCCTTTAACTGAATTTGTACTTTATAAAGGTTTGTTTTCCAAATAATTAGTTTGTACGGTTATAATTAGTATACTAATACAACTATGCAAGTTACAAATGAAATATTACTTCAAATAGAGCTGTGTTATAATTTTACTTGGCATTTAGAAAAACAATCTTAAAATGTTTTTGGGTCAAAGTAATATTTTTCATCATGTAAAAATCAAATATCTTTTTTCGTCATCTTATGCCAAACCTTCGTCCTAACATTAACCTAAACTTTCCCCTCATAGATTAATTTGATCCGGTTTACAGTTGTGTAATTATTATGTATAATTATTAAGTAATTATAGCGTACCATTAGCGTACACTACTTCTTTTGTCGACGGTGAACTAACGGACTCATAATCCGTTGGTCCGGGGTTCGAATCCCTGAGGGCCCACCCGACGAAAAACCTCTTTTCTCGACGAGAGATCGGGTTTTTTATATGTAATTCTGTTAGTATTTAATTGTATCAATATGTGTATAATCCACAATAAGCTCAACACCCCATTTATCAATAAAAAAGTACCTATTTTCGCCAAGTATAAATGATTACATCACAATAATATGAACTCGTGTCTTCAGAATGGAAAGGGGTTCTTTCTCAAGATGCCCTATATCAAACATGCCTGCAATTATCTTCCTGTTTCATTGAAGCTATATTTAAAATATGCAGTATTTCTTAACCTTTACGATTAAAATAAAACATTCTGTATAGTGTCGTGTTAACCATGTATTGGCGCAATCGGGTCTTGTTCTTTTTGCCGATAACTTTGTTGAATATCTTAACCATAGCTACCGGCTATGCTGAAAATATTCGCCTTGTTATCGACAAAAATTCCTACGACTTTTTGCACACTACACACTTAACACGACATTAGTTTATTTAAAACCAGACTGATTATTATGAATGATTCCTTTTTCCAATGCATATCTGGTCAACCCAGCAACATCGTAAATATCAGTTTTTTTCATAATTTTTTCTCGATGTCTTTGAACTGTATTGGTACTTATAAATAATTCTTCCGATATTTCCTTCGATGTGTAACCCTCTGCTATTAATTGCAGGACTTCCGATTCCCTGGAAGTTAGTTTCTTCTCTAATATCTCATCAAGTATTCCGTATTTCTTTACCATTAAATGATAGGAATCCATAACAATCTTAGAAATTTCCGGACTGAAAAATGCTTTTCCATCGTGTACAACCTGTATAGCTCTTATGAGGTCCTGTGCAGCATTTTTCTTTAATAAGTAACCTGAAGCCCCTGCGTCTAATACTTTGAAAATATACTCTTCTTCCGAAAACATTGTTAAAATGATAATCTTGGTTTTAGGACACACTTTTTTAATGATGCAGGTTGCTTCCATACCATTTAAATGGGGCATAGAAAGATCCATTAGAACGATTTCCGGTTTTTTCTCTCTACATAGTTTTATTGCCTGTCTTCCATCTTTTGCCTCTCCGACAACGGTGATATCATCCTCTTTACTAATCAGGGCAATAATACCTTGACGCACAAGGGTATGGTCATCTACAACTAAAACAGTGATCTCTTTCATAAAACATTCACCCCTTCTATTAAATTAAATACTAAATCTCAAGCTTCTCCATAGGGAATGCTGACCCATAATTCGGTTCCTTTATTGGGTTTGGATTTTAAATTCAACTTTCCACCAATCAATTCAACGCGTTCCCTAATTCCTTTTATACCTAAACCTCCCGCATCAATACCTCTATTTAAAACCGCGTCAGTATTAAATCCAACTCCATTATCCTGAATTTTAAAATTCAGTTTATTCCCTTGATGAGTAAGATCTATAATTACCCTACTAGCATGAGCATGTTTGGCAATATTATTCAAACTTTCCTGAAATATTCTGTATAGTACGGTCTTTAGTTCGTCGTTGATTTTATCAATATCTCTGATAACATTGATTTGAATCTCAATACCTGTCCTTTCCTTATACCCTCTGGCGTGGGACTGAAAAGCAGGCAATAACCCAAGGTCATCCAATATAGTAGGACGTAACTCATATGAGAACCGGCGCACGTCTTCAATAGTGGTTTCAACCAATCGTTTACAATCCTCAATTCTTTTCTCTATTTCTTCTTTCTGATTTTCTGGATTTTTCAACAATTCAAGATTAAAGGTTAATGCTGTTAAGGCCTGGCCAATCTCGTCATGAATATCTCTGCTAATTCGAGCCCGCTCCTCTTCCTGTGCCCTGATAACTTCTTTGGATAACAATTTTAAAGTTTCCTGCTGATTTTTAAGTGTTGCAACCAATTCCCTCTGCTTGTTCTCTAATACTTTCCTTTCCGTTATATCCCGGGAGATTCCTAAAACATTAAAGGAAGAAACTTCAGCTTTACGCTGTGGGATTAGTATTGTCTCAAACCAATATAAATTCATACCAATTGTCAAGTCAAACTCAACTTTTTCTACTTTTTCAGTCTTGAAGGTTTGTTCAATACACAATAATAAACTTTTCACACCTTCTCCATGGATAATGTCTTGTAGAGGTTGATCAATAATTTTATCCAGAGGAATTCCTAACAATTTCACTAGTTCTGTATTTACAAATAACAAAACACCTTGATTATCTACAACAAAGACCCCATCATTTATTGATTCAACCAGGTTACGATACTTTTTTTCAGAAGCTTTTACAACAATTAATTTTTCCTTTTGTGCTTTTATAAGTCGATTACGACTTAAGCCTATTGCAGCAATGATTATTACTGAAAAAGATAGAAAAACGAGGGTACCGATAATTAGCACCCACCAATATTCTAGTGGTGTTGTAATGTTAAAAATCCTCCTGCAAAAAGCAAGTCTGCAACTATTCCCAATCCATTATGGATTACCCACGAACTCGAAAGCACTGTTGAACTCAATGCAAATAATACCAAATTTCCTGAAAAATAAATTAAAAACCCAGATACAATTAAAAATACAGCATTTTCAGTAGGTTTGCCCCAATCTTTAACCAATCCTAATAAAGTATATGCAGATATTACCGTGATTATAGCACTAGATAATGAACTACTAATATTGTCGAAATTTGTAGAATTCTCAATAAATATTTTAACGATCAACCAGATTATGAAAAATGGAATATATGTTATTAACAATAATATTTTCGGTCTGATTCTATTTTGCCATTGTGAAAGAATATAAACAATAACAACAAATTCAAATAACGTGTAAAAATGCATAATGAATAAATTATTTATTCCTTTAAACCAAAGTAGCATTACACTAATTGAAAAAATGAATGCAATCATTAGAAAATATAGTAACAGCTTGAATTCTTGATTCACATGTCTATACCTATATATTCCACATGTTATCGGTATTAGGTTTGATATAATTGCTAATATTGCAATAGTTAGCGGATTCAGCAAACTTATTTAATCTTTGTTTAGTACACTATTCTCATCACAGTAAGGGGGACATGGAAGTTGTCTTTCTGCTAATAATCCACCCGTCATATCATTTTCACCTGCATCAGCACCCACTAAAACCAGACAGGGTTTTCCGTCGCTTTCCTGGCCATAGTAAAACCTAATTCCAACACATCCCTCCTGGCCAATAATATTTTTAAGAGCAGTTTTACCAAAAAAGCCTCCTTTAATCACATTTTCTCCTGAATTCTTCCTGTAATTTGCAGTTAATTTTACAGCATCTTCAAGTGTTATTGAATGATCTTCGTTTCCTGTGAAACCCATATCTGATCTCCTTATATTTTATTAATTAGTTGGTTATATATTATTTACATTACAGCATATCGGCAATAGGCTCAAGAGCCCATATTCACATAAATAATAGCCTATTTTCTGGTTTAGGCATAAATGTGCAGCCAGTTTTATGAACTACGTGATCTCCATTATCTTGACGATTTTTATTTACATAATATTTAGCCATGATACTTATCCTTTCAGTATGGTATTGTATTCAGTGCCGTCACCTTTGGTTAAATCTCTAATGACGGTGCTTTTTTTTCTTTCACATTTTCTTTATTTTCATCAACACCAGTTTTTGCGTCCGAACGCTATTCTGCGTTGTCATCCTAACTAAATACATCCCGGAACTCATCGGTTCATTGTGGTTGTTTATCCTGTTCCAAGTTACGGTATGAATACCAGCTTATTTGTGACTGTTTGTAAGTGTTTTTACTTCCTGTCCCATGATATTATAAACAGTAAGGTTTATTCTGCTGTCTTCCGACAAGTCATATTTAATTGTTGTAGCCGGATAAATGGGATTTGAAAATGCAAGATGCAAAGCAAAAGTTGTTGGAATTATTTCTGTTGTTTCTTTTGCTTGTTTTCCAATCATGATGGATGCCAGCATACCAAAAGTAGTATCCGGATATTTTTCTGCCAGTGTAGTATAAGCCTGCTCCTGAGTTTCGTGCAGAGTTTATTTTTAGCTTTTAAAATTTCCTAAAATCTTTTGTCATTATTTTAGATACTTTTTCAAAACGCTTTTGATTTTCCGTAACTTTTTTTTCTAAAAACATGGGTATTATTGTTTCTGTTAATTTGCCATTTTTTCTTATACCGACTAGTGTTCCTCCACCATCAAAGTATGTAGCATCATGTGTCTGCAACCAATAAATCTTGGCAAGTAGGGCATCATTAAACATTTTTATTGCATCATCTTTAGAATAATAGTTTTTTTGTACAAATAAAATAGTCACATCATCATTAGCTAACACCTTTTCCCACCTAGGCGGTAATGAATCAAAACTCGATGAATCATGTATAGTCAATCCAATATCATGAATTATCTCGGAACGTCCATCTGACCACAATGTTAATCGAATGGAATTTGGTAAAAGTGACCAACTCTGTTCTTCCCAAAATATCATGTCTATATCTTTTGGTATATTTTGAGGTGTTGCTATATCAATAACTAAAAAATTAATCATAAACCACAATGGTAAATGCCGCACTTCGAACAGTATGGATAATATATTCAAAAATAGATTCCTTGTTTTGCTATGGTTTATATTTATAGTTGTTATAATAAACTTCGTCGCAAATTTCCAACAAACCAAATAAAACCATAAATATAGCGGCGGGCTTTGGTCAACCGGCTTCTTTCGGTTTTATTTCATTGTTATAGAACACCCGGGCAAAATAAAGCACCGCGATCAAGAGCAGCCACTGCACCGGTTTCATAAAACCGGTTTCCGGCATGGGTGAGTCTCCCCGGACAAATTCTTCCAACAAGCGAAAACTTCCGTAAAGCACCAAATACAGCCGGAACATGCTGCCGCGAACTTTGAATTTGCCGCGTTTAGTCCAAAAATATGCAAATAAACCGAGATTAAAGATGATCTCGTAAATGGGTGTGGGGTGTACCGGCAGGGATGTGATAGCTGTTTCAGGGATAAGCCCAATAGACATTTGCGTCAAATAGGCTATCGACCCCTGAGGATATACAATGGCCCAGGGTAAATGGCATTCCGTTCCAAAACAACAGCCGCCTAATAAACAACCCATACGCCCAATGGCATGTCCTAAAGGAATAGCTAACGCAAAAGCATCTCCGGTGGAATGGGGATATCCAATTTTTCTTTTAGTGATTTCAACTCCTATAAAACCACCGGTAATTCCTCCCAATACCGTCTTGCCGGCAAAGTCAAACATTCGCACTTTTTCAGGTATTTCTTCCCAACCGGCGAAGAAAACATTAAAAAGATACGACCCCGCTACAGCACCGAAAATACATCCGGCCATGACAAAGAGCATTTGCTCCAGTTCCCAGTCCATTCGTCGGAATTCCCGGTAAAAAACAATACCGCCAACAACCCATGCCAAGAGAAAAAATACCGAATAGGAATCGATAATTATGTTTTCTGATTGGTATAAAATTGGATGCATTGTTTTGTCAGCGGTTAGTGGTATGTCATTATTTATTTAAGGTGGTTGGTGAGTCGTCTGTTGGTTTCTGTTTTGTTTTTGATGGTTGAACTATCAGAATCCCTGTGGCAATAAAGCCCAGAAGAATCCCCAGCCAAAACCATGAATAACTGTTATAACCCTTGCGTTCGGCTATATAAGCTGTTAAAAATCCAAAAAATAATGCATAAAGTAATATCAGTATCCAATTCATGCTAATAACCAAGATACGAAAAACCCCGCAACCGTGAACAGGATAAAAATAGTGAGTAAATATAATGACAGCAATTGTTTCTTAAATACCCGTGTTAATAATAAAACACTTGGTAGCCCGACTCCTGAAGCTGCCATCATGAAAGCAAATACCAACCCAATGTCCAAGCCCTTATCTAAAAATAATTGCCCTATGGGTATAAGTATGGCAATATCAGCATAAACAATTCCGCCTAATCCAACCGACAAGGGGATAGCGCTTTTATTACCATTTAACATATATAATAAATTATCAGACGGCACCCAACCCTGTAGCCAGGTAGCAATAATTGCAGCAATGATTATGACCGGTGCAAGTAATCGCAAAAAACCAATGTATTGCCGGTTCACTGCTTTCAAGTTAAAGGTATTCTTTTCATTAATTAAAAAGATTTCAATGAGATATTTTCTAAATTTTTCTCTGTCTAATATAATCCCGCCAAGAATAGCGATGACCAGGCAGATGGCAGCATAGACCAGTGTCATTTTGCCCCCAAACAGGGCGTAAAAAAGAATCAGCGCCGGCGGGTTCAAGGTGGGAGAAGCTATGAGAAAACTGACAGCGTAACCCAAGCGAACGTTGCTATCAATCATCCCGGCAAAAATAGGCACTGTTGTACAGGAACAAAAGGGAGTCACAGCGCCGGCGGCAGCGCCTAAAACATAGCCAAAAGGTCCTATGTCTCTTCCAAACCACCGTTCCATCCGCAGGTTATTTAGATAACATTTTAGCCATACTGCAATTAAAAACACGAACCAGTATAGAACAAATAGTCCGACGATAAATGAGAAAAAATAAGTCCAATCAAACAAATTTCATTATCCTTCTAATCAAATGGTATCCCTGTTTTCTACAGTTTTTTTTCAGAATCCGGATGTACTATCCTTGGCAATTTTACAGATTTACTCTGATTTGGTCTATTTTCCCAAAATTCATTCTAAAACAATTTTCCAGTCATCAGGACCCATGATATATTTCACTGCTTTTCCTTCAGCGACTTTGCCACGTATAAGTCCTATAATTGTCCCCGCAGGTACTGAAAAAATTCCTGTAAATCCTGTCCCAGCTATAAAGCCTACAGCCAAAAGGCCTAGTATATTAGGAGATACTGAATCAAGACTCAAACATGATATACCGCCTATGACTCCTCCCGCTAAAGCTGTTAGTCCTCCCAATTTTAATCCCCATCGGACATATTTTCTCATCACCTTGTATTCACCATGGTAAAGAACTCCGATATCATTTGCATGAATATTCATTTCCAGGTTGTTCTTTGGCTCACGGATCATGATACCATCCGCTGAAACTCCCAGTAACTCGCCGCCAATATAAATATCCGGCTTTAGTGCATCTACTGCCACTACCCAGTCACCGGTAGGTATGGTTACTTTCTCACCATCCAATTCAAGAACAAGATTACGGAATTCTTGCTGGGCATGAATACTATCTTTATTGAATTCAATGATTCCGGTTTCCACCAATCCAATAGCACTTGCTGTTATCAGTAAACTGATTAATAGTGTTTTTTTATTATTCATTTGTAAACTCCTTATCATGTTTTACCTTCCCATTACTCGATCCATTTTGACCGATCTTGGAAGCTGATCCATTTATTCTGGGTACAGGTATGGGGATAGTAGTGGGAACATGACCCTTTTGCCAGTGTCGAACCTCATGGGTTTTTCTGTATAATACATTATAGGTATCAAAGGGAATGGTGCGTCCATCCGGCATGGCAAATCCGATACAACATTTTTTTGCTACTTTCATGTCCCAATTATATTTATCCTGAAACTGGATCAGGATAATGCGAAAAGCATTTTCATCAGCAATTTTTTGCCTGCCTTCCAGACTGAAGAAATCCTTTTTCACAGGGATACCGCAAACACAGGAAAAATCGTATAGTGTTTTTATGGAATTAAAGCTGGAGGAAGCCGACCATAAGCCTTCGATGGCTTTCTTATAAATAGGCCTGGGATCGGTAAAAATAGTATTTGTGAATTGGGCCATGTAGGGTTCCAGATTAATGAAGCGGGGAATAGGCTTCACCTTCTTGCCTTTGATATAAGCATAGGTCATGGCTATTTCTGAGGGGTGACTGCATGGTAAAGGTAGAAAGTCCGTTTTTCTGAACATACCGTTGGTCTGTTCTTCCAGCCTGTCCATAATTTCAGTATTAGTTACCCGATCCATTGGATTGAAATCGTGGTCGTAGCGGCCTGCAAAAAATGCCGGCTGGAAATTGACACCACGGATACCCTTGGTCTTAATTCCGAAATCCACAATTTTACCAATCTGGTCTTCATTTACACCCCGCTGAATCACCGCCGCTAAATTCACAGGCAATCCGTGCTTTAGCATATTATCGATGGCTTTCATTTTCAGGTTTGTCATCTTTGTTCCGCGAATCTTTTGACTCACTTCATCATTAAAGCCGTCGAATTGGAGATAAATTTCCAATTTATGATCACTCACATCCACCAACCGTTTCACAAAATTTTCATCCTGGGCAATTCTGATTCCATTGGTATTGATCATCACCACTTCAATGGGGCGGGCTACCGCTTCTTTCACCACTTCCACAATTTGAGGATGAACGGTGGGTTCACCACCAGAGAACTGAACCACAGCACCCACACCTTCCTGTTCAATGAAGCCATCCAGAGTCGATCTTATCTGATCCATGGTCATATAGGCTGATCCGTTCGTATTTGAAAAACAGGTAGGGCAGGACATGTTACAGGCATCGGTAATATCAATAAGCCCCAGGCACATATGCTGTTCATGATCAGGACAGACACCACAATCATAGGGGCAGCCGCAATCCACACCTGTGGCGAATTTTAGGGGAATGTCACCGGGTCGATTAAATTTTTGCGCATGAAAGTACCATTCAGCATCTGAATGAAGGAGGCAGGATTCAAAACCGTGCTCCGGGCACCATTTGCGCAGAATGATCCGGTTATCATCGGTTTTAAGGATTTTCGCATCCACAACAGAAAGACACTGGGAACAAAGGGACCGGGTCATTTCCAGAAAAACAGATGAACGCCGCTTTCTGGGATTTTCTAGTATTTCTGTTTTTTGTTCCGTTTGAAAGATTGCTTCCCTGCCTTTCAGAAATGTATTATAAAAATCTGGTAATAATCATGGAAATGACCAGTGAAAATGCGATAAACAAGAAGCAATAATCAACTACTAATTATTATTAGCCTGCTTCACTGTAAAGTAATATTAGGAGAATAATGTGAATGTCCGGAACTGGATTTACATTCTTGGGAAATGTTATTTTGCATTTACTTTATGATTTATATTTTATTTAGATTTACAATCGTTTTTTGTAGCAGTATTTATCAGACTATGTCTTCCGATTATATAAAATACCAGCCTGTGTTTTTGATAACGGCCATAATGTTTTATGGAAGAATGCTGTATCAACAAGAATTAAAATACCTCTTTAATAAACTGTTTACATTTTGATTATAAATACTTTCCAGGCTTTTTTAATAAAACCAACTGTTTTTGTCATGGGGATTCTGGTAATCCGTCAACTTAATCTCCTCAAACCGGAATCAGGAATACGATTGCTACGATGGTCCACCATGATATTTTTACTTGGGGAAGCAATTTGCGGTATAGATATTTATTTATTTCAACGGATGACTCTCATCAACGAACTAATCCATGAAACTGCCATGATGCTCTCATTTTCAGGATTTATATGGGCGGGAATGATTCTGATTAACGGGGATCGCAATTGCTTTTGGATTGGATGTCCTCAAAAAACAACATGTCAGATTAATCCACAGGATTGTTCGCAGGCACAAACGATAGTTGGATTGTTGAAAGCAGGTGTTCTGGGGTTAATCTTGCTTGCCGTGATGCCCTTTTTTGTACAACCATATTCGATAACGGAAACTCTGACAGCAGGTTTTGGAAACCGGATTTTGGGATTTTACACAATTATAGATTACCAATTTCTTTGGATTTTTAGGCTTCGACTGGCTCCCGTTATACCGTTATTAGCCTTTGGTATTGTATTAACCAGGTTGTTCTTCAAAATTGAAATAACTAAAATAGATAGAATACTAATTTATTTGGGTTCAGGTTTTCTATTATTTATTCTGAATCGATTGTTTTTACTCTACGTATTCCGTGATAATGGATCTTGGGGAAATTTCTTTGAAGAAATGCAAGAATTGATTTTTATTTTGTATTTACTAACTTGGACAAAGAAAACATTACTGCTAAAAGCTAATTTCACTGCCACTAAACAGTCAGTATAATCAGGAAGCTAAACAAGGTATAGTGCTCTGTTAAAATCCTCGTCAAGAAACGTAGAGTAGAGCGGGCTTTTAACCGCAGGGAGGGCCGGCGGGGGATGTCTGCATTACAGTTTTCATGAGTTTCGCGCGGAGTTTATTTTTGAGCTTCCAATTCCTCTAAAGTTAGTCATATTAAGATTACAGTTAATTTGGGTGTCCCTGTTAATTTATTGCTAATACTCCGGCATCAAATAGTCGTTAGACGGTCCTGCGAATCGGACTTGACTTAATCGGCATAGCCATTGAGTTAAGAACGATAAGTCACCCCCCTGTTCTTCCTGCCCCGTTCTTTTATTAATATATGTGGCAGGCGGGAAGTCAAGCCTCCGCCAGCCGGCGGATTCTTAACTCAAGTCCTGCGGTAATTTTGATTACTTTCTTGCCTGCCCGCTACATTATAATATTTTTAAAGGTGGCGGGCGGGCGACTAATCATTGCCAGATTAATAATAGAAAAGCCAAACATTGAACATCCTACGGAGTTCGGTAATCATTCATTGGAAGTTTTATAAATATGTCATCCGCCAGCTGGCGGATTATTCAACTTATTTTGTCGGACTCCGTTAGGAGTCTCATATCTATAGCACTTAAATAAAAAGAGACACCAACGCCGCCCGCCTGAAAGACGCAGTCGGGCAGGTTAATCGGAAAAGCGATAACAAAGGTATGTGCCGCAAGTATTGTTTTATGCCGGATTAAGAAATTGAATCTCAAAATGAGTGGTTATGGAATAGATTATTGCTTTTGACCTGTTGATCCAAAAAAAATAATTGACAACCTCTATATTCAGATAATAAAAAAGCCCTCCCGATTCTTCGGGAGAGCTTTTTAATTTACTAGTTATGCTTACTTTACAGTGAGTAGCTAACCATGACGCCAAGCTGAATCCAGCCTGTCATATTGCCATTAGCAGCTCCAGTTGAGATATTAGCCCTAACGTAGGGTTTAGCCACAATGGGTTGATTCGGAATAGCATAATCTAAGGATGCTCCGCCAATGAGACCAAGGCCATCCAGCAGACCCACTCCGCCAAAAACGGAAATAGGTCCCTGTGGTAGTTCATACACACTGGCATTGGCATAGGCAAATGCACCAAAAAGACCATTTGCACTCTCAATACCAATATTTGCACCTACATTAAAAGGTCCAAGGGGTAATCCGTACGGGGTTCCTATTACAATTCCAAAAACCGGGTCCATTCCGCTATCAGCATAGTATTCACCACCAACAACGGGCATAGCCACGTTCAGTCCAACCGTATAACCTTTAAGGGCTTCTGGCATCTGGGCAGTCAATGGGACAGCAAATAAAGCAGCAATAATGAGTATTATCGAAACGCGTTTCATGTTTCCTCCATATTTTTTTATTTTGTTAGACTTGTTATCTTGCATGCGGGTTTATTTTACGGTGAGAACAGAAGACAAGTCAATTGTTTTTGAAAATATTTTCATGGTATTATTGCGGGATAAGAATGATTTGTTTTATGATAGTATTTGGGTTAATTGCATATGATATCTTTCTCCCGGCTTACCGTGCAGGATTGCAAGCTTCGTATACGAAATCAAGATGACATTTTATTTTAGGTTATTCATATTCAGAAATCCTGTTAATACAGCTTCCGGCGTTATGGGTAATTCTCTAATTCTGACTCCGCAGGCGTTGTAAACAGCATTGACCACGGCCGGAGCCGGGGCGTTGATAGGAATTTCCGCAGCAGCTTTTGCGCCAAAAGGACCGGACGGCTCATGGGTATGAACAAATTCCGTAACGATTTCCGGCATGTCAATTGCAGTATAAATATGATAATTTTCAAAATTTCGATTGACGGCTCTGCCCTTTTCATCAAAAATCATGAATTCTGACAATACCATCCCAAGAGACTGGGGAATCGCCCCTTCCGCCTGACCTTCTGACATCTGGGGATTAATTACCTGACCGCAATCGGTAACGGATACGATTTTATTTATTTTCACAAACCCGGTTTCCGTATCTACCGTTACATCCGCAAACGTGGCATTATAGGGTGGCGGACTATCATAACTAATCTTCGAAGCCGTCGCCTGAATTTGTTTCTGATGGTCGGTATAGAATGATTTTGTACAGATATCCTGATATGAAATTGATTTTCCATCCGGTGAAACTACATGATTATCCTCGATTTTCGCCTCGGTTACATCCAGTATCTTTTTTCCCTGTTCTAATATTTGCTGCAAAACATCTTCAGCTGCCTTTTTCACCGCTCCGCCGGAAATATAGGTCGTGCTCGACGCGTATGCTCCTGTATCAAAAGGTGTTGTATCCGTATCAGATGAGAGTACAATCATTTTATCCACAGGTACACCCAGCACTTCGGCTGCAATCTGGGCTAACGCTGTATCGGAACCCGTACCTAAATCCGTGGCGCCTACATTTAAGTTGAAACTACCATCTTCATTCATTTTCATGTAAACGGAACCCATGTCAATCCCTGCGATTCCGGAAGCCTGGGCGACTGTCGCTAACCCAACTCCTCGACGAAAAACACCTGATTTTTCGGAATTCCTGATGGTATCCCAATCAATAAGTTTGCGGCCGCGGTCAATGCATGCTTCGATTCCGCTTGTATTGAGAATAACCGGGAATCCTTCCCGGCCCTCCCCCAATACTTTTGCGATGGGGATTTCATCCCCTTCTTGGTAATAATTCTTTTTCCGTAATTCAATAGGGTCCACATTTAATTTTTCTGCAATTTCGTCCATCAAAGACTCCAAGGCGAAAAATCCCTGGGGAGCACCATATCCGCGATAGGCACCAGCGGGCGGCAAATTGGTATAAACGGAATTTGCCCGAATACGAATATTGGGCGAGCGATAGAGAGCAAGTGTTTTGCTTGCGGTTACAGACATCACGGTAAGAGAATGGGGACCGTATCCCCCGGAATTTTGCAGGATATCCATATCGATGGCATTGATTATTAAGTCATCTGTCATCCCAATTTTATATGTTACGTATTGGGGATGACGCGAACGCGCGGCGTAAAATTCTTCTTCCCGGGTGTATTCCAACCGGCATGGTTTTCCCGTATTTATCGTAACGGCGGCACACACTTCTTCATTCAGGATTTCCTGTTTGCCGCCAAAACCGCCACCAATTCTGGGTTTAATGACTCGTATTTTTCTAACAGGAATATCCAGGACTTCCCCGACAATTCGACGAACATGATAAGGTACCTGTGTCGCCGTTCGGATAATAAGCCGGTCATTTTCATCAAACCAGGTCAGGGTAATATGCGGCTCAATATGTGCTTGTTGAACGTAAGGTGTAAAATACGTCCCTTCAAAAACATGGGTAGATTCCTTCAATCCGGTTTCCACATCGCCCAATTCTTCATCAATATTGGCAGCGATATTACGTTTGGCATCATGGAGGAAATTGAAACCATCCTTCTTTGGGTGAATGACAATTTCATTAAGATCGGAAGAGCGTCGTGTAGGGAAA
>CAJVYU010000076.1 GCA_913009735.1 uncultured Fidelibacterota bacterium | reverse complement strand
ACTAAGAATATGCGTGGGGATTGTAGAGAGCTCTCTGTGCGCATGAGTAGCGACAGGGGGCGAGATGGAGACGTGTTGCTCTTCCGATCTTTTCTGCTTCGTCTTTTTTTTTTTAATGATACGGCGACCACCGAGATCTACACTCTTTCCCTACACGACGCTCTTCCGATCTCCAAATGAAAAAACATGGAAGGGCGAATTGGTGGAAGCGGCAGCAATGTATGTAGCTATTCCCCTGGTTTATTTACAAAAAAAGCAACAATTGGAAGTCGCATAATGAATTTACAGGAAACATTTAATCAAATTGCACAACTGGATATCAGTGGGTATGGTAAAGATTTTCTCCTGACATGGGAAAAGTCCGGTGACGAAATAAAAGCCACTTTATTTCTTGCTGAGTTGTTCCGGGAAATGCACCGGCAGGGATTGACCTACAAAACATTTGATTCCGGATTGGCAATATCCATTTTTCGGGATAAGTCCACGCGCACCCGCTTCAGTTTTGCTTCGGCGGCGAATGCCCTGGGGTTGGCGGTAGCGGATTTGGATGAAGAAAAATCTCAGATAGCCCATGGAGAAACGGTTCGGGAAACCGCCAACATGATTTCGTTTATGACCGATGTAATTGGGATTCGTGATGATATGTTTTTGGGTGAAGGAAATACCTATATGCGGGAAGTGGCTGAAGCCGTCCAAACCGGCTATGAAGAGGGAACACTTCACCAGCGTCCGGCTTTGGTAAACTTACAATGCGACATCGATCATCCCACCCAGAGTATGTCGGACCTGGTCATGTTGAAACAGACGTTTGGTTCACTGGAAAACCTTCGGGGAAAGAAAATCGCCATGACCTGGGCGTATTCACCCAGTTATGGAAAACCTTTATCCGTACCGCAAGGCATTATTGGTCTCATGACAAGATTCGGCATGGACGTTACCCTGGCTCATCCGGAAGGATATGGGTTAATCCCGGATGTGGTTGATTTAGCAGACCGGCAGGCCAAAGCCGGTGGGGGGTCATTTTCGGTGGTTAATGATATGAAAGAAGCTTTTAACGGAGCTGACATTGTTTACCCGAAATCCTGGGCGCCGTTTCAAGTTATGGAAAAACGAACTGAACTCCTGAAAGCCGGGGATACGGCGGGGTTGAAATCATTGGAAAAGGAAGCTTTAGCTAATAATGCCCGTTTCACCGACTGGGAATGTGATGAAGAAAAAATGTCTATAACGAAAGATGGAAAAGCGCTCTACCTGCATTGCCTTCCTGCTGATATTACCGATGTGAGCTGTAAAAAAGGAGAGGTAAGCAAATCGGTATTTGACCGATATCGAAAGGACACATATTTAGAAGCCGGTTTTAAACCATTTGTAATTGCTTCCATGATGTTCCTGGGACGATTAGATGATCCGGTGAACAAATTAAATGAAATTCTGGTTAAAATGAAGAAACGGTTTTAAATGATCAACGGGAAAAAACTTGTTGTAATTGCTCTGGGTGGGAATGCCATCAAGCAGGCCGGAGAAGAAGGAACATCTGACGACCAATTCAAGAATGTAGCACTCACATGTGACCAACTGGTGGAAATGAATAAGCAGGGTTACCTGATGATCCTTACCCATGGAAATGGACCCCAAGCCGGAAATCTTTTGATTCAACAGGAAGAAGGAAGCGACCTGGTACCATCCATGCCATTAGATGTAGTGGATGCAATGACACAAGGTGAAATTGGATATATGTTTCAAAACCAATTGCAAAATGCCTTTATTAGGGATGGCCGTGAAATCCCAATCGCTACATTAATTACCCAAATGGTTGTGGATGAAAATGATCCGGATTTTAAAAATCCTTCCAAACCGGTTGGTCCGTTTTATACTGAAGATAAAGCAAGACAGTTGCAGCACACCAAAGGATATGTGGTGAAAGAAGTCAGCCCGGGCGCTGAAAAAAGTTGGCGTCGTGTGGTTCCGTCGCCGGCACCCATTGGCTTGGTGGAAGCAGAATCCATCAAAACGCTTCTTGATAATCGGGTCATCGTTATTACATCCGGCGGGGGAGGCATTCCGGTTGTTCGACGATCGAGCGGAGAATTAGTGGGTATCGAAGCCGTCGTGGATAAAGATATGGCGGGTCAAAAACTTGCCGAAATCGTCGATGGAGATATTTTTTTGGTTCTCACGGATGTTGACCATGTCTACCTGAATTATGGTCAACTAAACCAAAAAGCTATTAGACAAATGACCGTAACAGAGGCTAAACGGTATTTAGATGAGGGTCAATTTTCAAAAGGAAGTATGGCACCAAAGGTCAGCGCCTGCATCACCTTTGTGGAAAAAGGTGGAGAGCGGGCTGTTATTTCATCTGTAGACCAGGCAATAACTGCGTTAGGCGGCGAAGCCGGAACAGAGATTATTCCGGATTAAAAATTTGAACTAAATGAGGGCTTTGCAACACCTGATGCGTGAAGAAAAAAGAGGTAAAATTTGCCTGATTAAGGCGGTAAACGCAGTCAATAGTAGGACTATGGACAAGTTTTCCAACGAAAAACAGGCGGATTTTGTACTTTTTAATTTGTGTAGTAGGTTTTTCAAAGCCCTCTAAAGGATTAAAATGATAACACGAGAAAAAGTATTAGAAAATACCATCAACCTTTGCAGGGAAAGAAACATTCTGATTCCAACTTATAAACAAATGCGAAATCCGGATCTGATCCCCAAGAAGGTAAAAGAAGAATTAAAAGATATAGGACTTTGGGATGTCAACCCGCGAAACTTGTTTCGGATCACCTGGAAGAATGAACCTGTTGATTCAGGGGGTGGATTTGGGAATGTGAATTATTTGGAAATTCCAAAGGAACTCACCGGTGTCAAGGCTCGGATTTTTATTCTTCTGGGGAAATTTTTCCCCACAGGGACTCACAAAGTTGGAGCAACATTCGGTCCGCTGGTACAACGATTAATTACCGGGGAATTTGACCCGACCCATCAAAAAGCCCTTTGGCCATCCACAGGAAATTATTGTCGTGGTGGGTCTTTCAATTCTGCCTTACTTGGTTGTGTGTCTGTATCCGTTTTACCGGAGAAAATGAGTAAGGAACGGTTTGAATGGCTGGAAAATATCGGTTCTGAAGTTCATCGAACACCGGGAAGCGAAAGTAATGTGAAAGAAATCTATGATAAAACAAAAGAGCTTAAAGAAAAACACGGAGACGATATAGTTGTATTGAATCAGTTTGAAGAAATTGCCAATCCGTTATGGCATTATACCATTACCGCGTCAGCGATGGCAGAAGTCTTTGAACAGAACAAAACGGAGGAGTCACGTTTCAGCGGATTATTCTTAACCCAGGGGTCGGCCGGGACGTTGGGTGCCGGAGATTTTTTACGTGAAAAATTTCCTTTAATAAAGATTGCTGCAGGAGAAGCACTTCAATGTCCCACGTTGTTGTATAATGGATATGGATCACACCGGATAGAAGGCATTGGTGATAAACACGTTCCTTGGATTCACAATATGAAGAATATGGATATGGTTATCGGCATTGATGATGAAATAGCTATCCGACTCATGCAGCTTTTTAATGAACCCACCGGTGTTGCATTTTTAAAAGATAATGGTGTACCGCCGGAAATAGCAGACCGGCTTTATCTATTAGGTATTTCTGGTATCGCGAACCTGGCCGGAGCTATCAAGATGGCGAAATACTATGAATTTAACGAAAAGGATATGGTCTTTACGGTGGGCACGGATTCTATGGAAATGTATGGCTCCCGATTAGCGGAAGAACGTGAAAAATATGGTGAATATTCAGTTCAAAAAGCAGCTATCGACTTCGAAGCCCGGCTCATGGGACTGGATTCAGAAGGAGTGATGGAGCTTTCCTATTATGATAAAAAGCGAATGCATAACCTGAAATATTTTACATGGGTAGAACAGCAGGGAAAAACCGTGGAGGAACTGGATGCCCAGTGGTACGATGACAATTACTGGAAAAACGCATACAGTCAAGTAGATGCCTGGGATGAAAAAATTACCGAATTCAATGAAAAAACGGGTTTGCTGAAAAAATACGAATGATACAATCTTCCCATATTGGATATCATTGTATTTCCTGTGGTGAATTTTCACCTGCAGATCCTTTCCTTTATACGTGTGAAAAATGTGATTCCAATTTGGATGCGACTTACGATTATGATAAAATCAAAAAGGGTTGGTCACGAAAATATCTGTCGGGAAATCGTGACCGTTCCATTTGGCGGTACCTTCCTTTATTACCTGTTGCTCAAAATCCAGAAGACACATCCATTCAGGTGGGCGGAACACCATTGGTAAGCCAAGCCCGGCTCGCTCAAGAGTTAGGCATTCAAGACCTGTGGTTAAAAGATGATACCAGAAACCCTTCCGGTTCATTAAAAGACCGGGCTACAGAAGTGGGAATTCAGCATGCAAAAGAACTGGGTTATAAAATAATTGCAGCTGCTTCAACAGGAAATGCAGCTGCATCACTGGCCTGCCTGTCGGCGACTCATAAAATGGAAGCGGTTATCTTTGCTCCTTCCTCAGCGCCCCCGGCAAAACTAACCCAAATTCTTCAATATGGGGCTCACCTTTTTCCAGTAAACGGATCCTACGATGACGCATTTGATTTATCTATGGATGTGGTTAAAGCTACTGGCTGGTATTTACGGAGCACCGGGATAAATCCCATCCTGTCAGAAGGGAAGAAAACGGTTGCCTTGGAAATAGCCGAACAATTGAACTGGGAAGTCCCAGACCAGATATTTGTACCCGTGGGAGACGGGTGCATCATTGGGGGCGTTTATAAAGGGTTTTATGATTTGCACCAGCTGGGTTGGATAGACCGCTTGCCTAAAATTGTTGCAGTTCAGGCAGAAGGTTCTTCTGCCATTGTTAATGCTTTAAAAAGTGGTAAAATTAAACCGGTGAATGCAGAAACAGTTGCGGATAGTATTTCTGTTGATCTGCCCCGGGACGGGCAAAAAGCAATCCGAGCTGTGAAAGAAAGTCATGGTTATGGTTTAAAAATGACCGATGGTGAAATATTAGCTGCCCAGCATTATTTGGCGAAAACAACCGGGCTATTTGCCGAACCGGCTGCCGCTGCCGCTTTTGCAGGACTGATAAAATCAACCAATGAAAACAAAATCAATTCGGACGAAACAGCCGCTGTATTGATAACAGGCACAGGACTTAAAGATATTAATGCTGCACAACAGATAGTGAATATTCCATCACCTATTTTACCTGATTTGGATTCATTTAAAAATGTATGGAGCCGGTCCCATAGCTGATTCACTTTATCCAATTTCGTTAATAGTAAATGGAAAAATGGTTCAATCTGATGTTCCTGCAAAGCTTCGGTTATTGGATTTCCTTCGAAATGATCTGAATCTTACCGGCGCCAAGGAAGTTTGCGGCGAAGGGGAATGCGGCGCCTGTACAGTAATTATGGACGGGAAAACGGTGAACTCGTGTCTTATTCTTGCCGTTGAAGCCAA
Organism: uncultured Fidelibacterota bacterium; assembly: GCA_913009735.1. Lineage (GTDB taxonomy): Bacteria > Fidelibacterota > Marinisomatia > Marinisomatales > TCS55 > JADFRD01. The sequence continues at coordinate 9,678 of CAJVYU010000076.1, read as the reverse complement.
CGGCTCATCATTGACAACAATCGAAGGATTATCGAATGGAGAAATGCTGAATAAAATGCAAAAAGCATTCGTAGACCACCATTCTGTCCAATGCGGTTATTGCATTCCGGGAATGGTATTATCCGGTGAGCAGATTATTAAAGACCATGCCCATCCTGACAGGAATACAATCCGCGAAGATTTATCCGGAAATATCTGTCGATGTACAGGTTACCAAAAAATCGTCGATGCCATAGAATTTGCCGCAGAAAAACACAGATAGACACAAATAATATGAAATTAAAACATAAAAAATTTACAGATAAAATTATTTATGCTTTTGATGAAGTCTGTGATGGGGGTGTATTTAATAGGTTTGTATTTAACGATTCAAGAAAAGGAATCAGTGTTAATCAGCGTAAATTTGTGGCAGAATAAAAATGAAGTATTTCTGTCCAAACAGCATTGATGAACTACATAAATTTTTAAAAACCATCCGTGGATTGTCTATGTCGATTCTTGCCGGAGGCACGGATCTGATGCCGCGTTGGGAACAGAATAAAAGATTGATGCCGGATGTTCTGATTGATATTAAGAAGATGGGTGAACTTTTTGGGATTCGTGAAAATGAAAATGAAATTATCATTGGAGCGTTAACAACGATTCAGGATATAAAAAAGTCAAAATTGATCTATAATGAATTCAGTTCTTTATCCGAGGCAGCAAGGCAATTTGCAGGTGTTCAAATCCGCCACCGGGCAACCATTGGAGGCAACATTTGCAATGCATCACCTGCGGGAGATTTATTACCGGGTCTGTATGCGCACCACGCCGAAATTCAGTTGATTGGACCCAATGGGCACCGTTTAATACCTGTTTCAGATTTTATTGTGGGACCAGGAAAAACGGTGATGGAGCCAGAAGAAATTGTATCAGAAATTCATTTACCGCGAAAAGGTGAAAAATCTTTATTTTATAAACTGGGTCTGCGTCGATCTATGGCTATTGCTGTTGTGAATTTCGCCGTTGTTTACAATACGAACCCCGACAACTCATTTACATCTCTAAATATCACTGCCGGCGCTGTGGCTCCGACAATCGTTTTCTTGAAGTCTTTTTCGGATGCCATCATGAACGGTGTCCCTTTAGATGAAGCAATTAGGTTCGTAGAAAAAGATATTTCTCCCATAAACGATATACGGGCTACGGCGAATTACCGGCGAACCGTATTGAAAAATGTATTGAAGTATACTTTTAGACACGAATTAGCGGATGCACATGAAGAATACGAAGAAAAATAGAATTGCCACAGAGTATCAGAGCACACAATGAAATCAATAAAAATACCATGTGTAGACTGGAAAAAACATTTACAGCAGGATTATTATTCAATTTTAGCAGTAAGGGAAAATTAGAATGGAAAAGATTCATATTTACAAAATAATACTTTTCGTGTACCTTGGGGACCTTCGCGGCTAACAGGACAAAAAAGAATTATGTCTGATAAACTCTATCCCATGAAACTTCGGCATTTGCTGAATTGGATTCTTGAAGAAGAAAAACACGGAAGCATCTTTGGTATAACAACAGACGTGTTCTTTCAGCCAAGGGAAGACGATGTATTTAAGATGAATCGGTACGGTCAACGGATGGAAACGCCCGTCGGCGTGGCGGCGGGGCCCCATACACAAATGTCGCAAAATATTGTACTATCGTGGCTTATGGGCGCTCGATACATTGAATTGAAAACGATTCAAACATTGGATGAATTAGACGTGTCCAAGCCCTGTATCGACATGCAGGATGAAGGCTACAATTGTGAATGGTCCCAGGAGCTTCAATTACATCAATCTTTCTCTGAATATTTAAATGCATGGATTATTATCCACATCTTAACGGATAAATTTGGTTGGGGATCTGACAAAGATTTAGGCGGCATTTTCAATATGAGTGCCGGTTATGATTTAAAGGGAATAAAAAATCCGAATGTTCAGCAATTTCTTGACCTTATGGGAAACAGCCAATGGGAATTGGATAATTGCCTGGAACAGATTTCGGATATTTACCCCAACGTGAAAAATTTAAATATCCCGGCAAAGCTTTCAGATAATCTTACCTTATCAACGATGCATGGTTGTCCGCCGGATGAAATTGAAGCTATCGGGACCTATCTCATTGAAGAAAGGGGATACCATACTACCATAAAATTAAATCCGACATTACTTGGGGCAGACCATCTCAGGGAAATATTAAATAACCGGTTGGGTTATAAGGATGTAACTGTTCCGGATGAAGCATTTGACCATGATTTAACATACCCGGACGGACTGAATTTGATTCGGAATTTGCAGGATAAAGCAGACAGGCGGGGCGTTGCTTTTGGACTCAAACTCACCAATACATTAGAAGTAGAAAATCATAAACCCATTTTCCCAGAGAAAGAAAATATGATGTATTTGAGCGGCCGGGCTCTGCACCCTATCAGCATCAATTTGGCGGCGAAACTGCAAAGTGAATTTGACGGGAATCTTGATATTTCATTTTCTGCGGGAATGGATACGTTCAATGTTCCGGATGTATTAGCCGCCAACATTAAACCAATTACCGTATGCACTGATATTCTAAAACCCGGCGGCTATATGCGGTTGGCCCAATATTTAGATGAAATAAACAAACGATTTGCAGAAAAAAAAGCTGCTTCTATTGAAGAATATATTTTGAAAAATGATGCCGGTTCCCATATTAAGCAATCGGGGTTAAATAACCTTAATCGTTATGCAGAATCTGTTTTAGACCGTCCGGCGTACTACAAAGAGAACAAACATTTCGAGTCCATCAAGACAGACCGGAAATTGACAGGTTTTGATTGTATACAAGCTCCTTGCATTGAAAATTGCGCTACGGACCAGGAAATTCCCGAATATTTGCACCAAGTTGCAATGGGGGATTTCGACCGGGCCTATGATACCATTCTGCGGACGAATCCCATGCCGGGCGTAACAGGGTCTGTTTGTGACCATTTATGCCAGATGAAATGCACTCGTAATAATTTGGACAGCACACTGCTGATTCGGGAAATCAAGCGTTTTGCTACGGAAAATAGTCAAGCCTCAAGCTCAACACCAAAACCATCAAATGGATTAAAGGTAGCGATTGTAGGCGCGGGTCCATCCGGATTATCATGCGCCTATTTTTTAGCTTTGGATGGATTTGAAGTTCATATCTATGAAGCAAAACCGTTTTCTGGCGGTATGGTTTCTGATGCCATTCCCGTGTTCAGGCTGACCGATGATAGTATTCAAAATGACATAAACCTTGTGGAATCCACAGGTGTAAAAATTCATTATAGTACAACGGTAGATAAAACTCTTTTCGAAACATTACAAAACAAATATAATTATATTTATTTGGGTGCCGGCGCCCAGAATAATAAGAAACTGCAAATTAAGGGGGAAGATTTACCAAATGTCATTGAACCACTCACTTTTTTATCCAGGGTTCGCCGTGGTGAAATGGAAACGATTGGAAACCGGGTAGCCGTCATTGGCGGTGGAAATACGGCCATAGATGCGGCCCGGACTTCTCGACGTTTGGGAGCGGAAGTGACCATCGTCTACCGGCGAACCATGAAAGAAATGCCTGCAGATATTGAAGAAATTGTGGCCGCTTTAGATGAAGGAATCCGTTTGGAAGAATTAACCGCACCGGAACGTATAATTGCTGACAGAAACGGCAATGCAGTCATGACCTGTACCAGGATGGAATTGGAGGAAGTCGATGCAAGCGGCCGTGCCCGGCCGGTGAAAATCGAAGATTCAATATTTGATATGGAATTTGATACGATTATCCCAGCCATCGGACAGGACATCGCCTTTGATTTTCTCACATGGGAAGATTTGAGAGTCAATCCAGAAACCAATGAGACTAAAATGGCCAAAGTGTTTGCCGGTGGAGATGTTGTGCGCGGTGCATCATCGGTGATTAATGCGGTCGGAGACGGGCGCAAAGCTGCATTGAATATCATTCAATCCTCCGAAAGTCAGGCCAATGTCAACGAGGATAAAACACCGTTGAGACTGGAGAAATCTGAATATCAGAAAAAACTGGCCATCAGAGAATATGGTCTGACAACGCCGCACCTGCCGCCCGATGAACGGATCAACTTTAATCTGGTGACGCGAACCCTGACAAAAGATGAAGCGATGAAAGAAGCTGCACGCTGCCTTTACTGCGATGATGTCTGTGATGTCTGCGTGAGCGTGTGTCCGAACCTGTCAAATCTATCTTATATGGCGAAACAAAAAGTGTATCCTGTCTATAGAGTTGAACAATCGGATGATGGTTTTACAGCGAATCAGACAGGGGCGTTTCAGCTTTCCCAGGAACCCCAAATTATCAATATTGGTGATTTCTGTAATGAATGTGGGAATTGTACTACTTTTTGTCCTACATCCGGAGACCCGTACAAAACAAAACCCAGATTTTATTTAACAAAAGAAACATTTGATGCGGAACCGTCCGGATACTTTCTACACGGGAATGAATTGGTTTTTAAAAGTGATGGAGATACGTCTTCCCTGGAAATGATTGATGATTCATTTATGTTTACGAACAATGATGTTGAAATCATAATGAATAAACGCAGTCTAGAAGTTATGTCTGTAAAATTTTTTAATGGAAAAAGTGAGTTGGATCTTTCGCAAGCAGTTGAAATGGTAGTATTGTTTGAAAATTTGAATAAAATACCTATCTTTCAAAATGAAGTAAAGTAGTGGACTTATTATTTTCGCATTGTTAAATGGAATAATTTTCCACTGACCATCCTTGTAATTGGAATAATATTGTAGTTTATTAAGCTATATGTGGAATAATATTGTATTAGTATTGCACGAATATGGAATAATATTGTAGTTTATCATCGAAATGAAACCAAGATATCTCCTGAATAAACTTATCGTCCATTCAAAAGAAAAGGAAATAACTCTTTTGATAGGCGCCCGTCAAACAGGGAAAACAACCCTTCTTAAGCAAGTTGAAGACCATTTAAAAAAGCAGAAGGAAACAACTGCATTTTTTACTCTTGAAGATCAAATGTATTTGGATCCTTTTGATGAACATCCAAAAAATCTGTTCCAGTTTATTAAGCTACCGGAACAAAATAAAACGACTTTTGTTTTCATTGATGAAGTTCAATATCTTAAGGATCCATCCAATTTTTTAAAACTCATTTATGATGAGTATACGCCGCGAGTCAAATTAATCGTAAGTGGTTCTTCGAGTTTTTACATAGATAAAAAATTCAAAGATTCCCTGGCCGGAAGAAAACAGATATTTTATTTGCCGACAATGGGGTTTCAGGAATTCTTGTACTTTAGGGGCTATGAAGAATATGCGAATGATATCCATTCGGATTATTTATTAAAATTATATTTAAAAGAATTAAAATCTCTTTTCACAGAATATCTTATTTATGGAGGATACCCCAAAGTCGTAACGACATCTTCGTTAAAGAGGAAAAAAGTATTACTTCAGGAATTAGCAGCATCCTACATTAAAAAGGATATTGAAGAAGCGTCTCTTCGGCACCCTGAACTTTATTATAACATGCTAAAAATTATTGCGGGACAAACCGGCAGTTTGCTGAATCTAAATTCAATTTGTAACGTGCTGAAAATTCAATATAAGACAGTTGAACATTATCTCTATGTTATGCAAAAATCTTTTCACGTCGGACTGGTAAAACCTTATTATAAAAGTGCAGTGACAGAATTGCGAAAAATGAAAAAAGCTTATTTTCAGGATATGGGATTAAGGAATTTCTTTGCTGGTAATTTTGATCCGATTTTACTTCGGGATGATCGAGGAGATCTTTTGGAGAATTACGTATTTCGCCTGTTTGCCGATCATTATGATATAGACTGGGATATTAAATATTGGCGGACACAGAAAAAACAGGAAGTGGACTTTATAATTCAGGAAAAACGAGCCTATGAAATCAAATTCACTGAAAACTTATTTAAACAGTACAAATACAAATTTTTTAAGAATAAATACCCAAATATTCCCTTGAAACTGCTAACCTACGATAATGTGCTAGAATTTAACCCTGGTGGAGAGATCGCTGTGAAAAGCGACAATAAGCGGAATGGTTAAATGAGCCGAATCCTGATCCAAAATCCACTTGCGGTAGCCACAATGAATGATTCAAAGGATGAGTTCACTGGCGGTCATATTTTAATAGAAAATGATAAAATCACTTCCATTGGACAGGACGTTTTGGACATCCCCGCGGATGAAGTAATTGATGCGTCCGGGATGGTGGTACTCCCGGGCCTTATCAATACCCATCACCATCTATATCAAACACTGACGCGGAATATTCCTTTGATGCAGAATCAGTCTTTGTTCAGCTGGCTAACCAACCATTACGAAGTGTGGCGGGAATTAACAGAAGAAGCAGTGTCTATCAGCGCCAAGACGGGTTTACTTGAACTAATGAAGTCCGGCACAACCACCAGTTCTGACCATCTTTATTTATTTCCGAACCACACCAGCGGCGAACTGATTGATGCAGAAATTAAGAGTGCACGTGAAATTGGAATCCGGTTTCAACCTACCCGCGGATCCATGTCGCTTGGAAAATCGAAAGGCGGGTTGCCGCCGGATGATACCGTCCAGACGGAAGGGGAAATCCAGGCAGATACAGAACGTCTATTGGCTAAATACCATAATGATTCAGACGGCGCAATGGTGCGGATTTCTTTGGCGCCTTGCTCCCCCTTTTCTGTAACGCCGGAATTAATGAAATCCACGGCGGAATTTGCCTTAGCCAACGGTTTGCAGATGCATACTCACCTTGCGGAAACACTGGATGAAGAAACGTTTTGTATTGAACAGTTTGGCGCCAGACCTGCGAAATATGTAGATGATTTGGGGTGGATGAATTCCAATGCGTGGTTTGCTCATGCCATTCATTTAAACGATGATGAAATACAACGTATGGCGGAGACGGACGCCGGAATAAGCCATTGCCCAACATCTAATATGCGTTTAGGGAGCGGCATCGCCAGAATCAAGGAAATGATGGATGCAGGCGTTCGTGTCAGTTTAGGTGTGGATGGGACGGCATCAAATGATGCGGGAAATATGCTTATGGAAATACGGAATGCTATGATGATATCCCGGTTGCGGGATGAATCGTTCTGGCTCACAGCCCGGGAGGTGTTATGGTTGGCCACCCGAGGCGGCGCTTCTGTATTAGGGCGGAATGATATTGGAGAGCTTTCCATTGGAAAACAGGCGGATATTGCTCTATTTTCCGTGGAACAATTGGAATATGCCGGCGGAATGTCGGATCCTATAGCATCATTGGTCTTTTCGGTTCGAACTACTTCGGTTGATTATTTGATTATCAATGGTGAAATTCAAATCCGAAAAGGTTGTAGTAAAATTGATGAAAAAGCATTGCTAAAAACCCATAATGATATCGCCGGAGAAATGCTGCAAAAGGCTCAACAAAAAACCGGGATAAACTTTTTGGAATGAGCCGCCAAGAGCACGAAGGAACACAAAGATGGATGATTTAATTTATAAAGAAGAAGTCTATGCCATCATTGGCGCAGCGATTGAAGTTCATAAAGAACTTGGTCCGGGTTTTCTTGAAGCAGTTTATGAAGAATGTATGGGTATTGAATCAGAAAAAAGAAAAATACCACACAAAACTCAAGTAGAATTGGAAATTCGGTATAAAGGAAAAATGATTAAGAAAAAGTATGTAGCTGACTATATTGGATTTGGAAAAATAATCGCTGAATTCAAATGTATCCCAAAACTGACCAAAGGAAATGAAGCCCAAATTATTAATTATTTAAAAGCAACTGGACTTCGGGTGGGATTATTAATCAACTTCGGAAGCAAAGGGAAATTAGAATGGAAAAGATATGTACTTACTAAATAAAACCTCTGGCGTATCTTTGCGACTAAAGAATTGATATGTGGTACTCGATTAAATCTATCATAACACCGAAAAACTTGGAAGAAGCGTTCTCCCTCCAACAGCAAAACGGGGCAACTTTATTTGCCGGCGGAAGTTATTTGTTGGCAGAAAAAAATCCATCTATCCGGACGCTGATAGATATAAACACTCTGATAGATAATTCCGTAACCACTAACCATGAAGTAGTCACAATTCAGGCTGGTGCAACTCTACAAACATTTATTGAATCCGTAAAACCCATCAATCCCGATTGCCGGTTGATTAATGGAGCGAAAGCTTCATGTCCATCAAAACATATCAGAAATCAGCGGACTTTTGGAGGAGAAGCGGGGCAGGCCCGACCGAATTCTGATGCGCTGGTTTTTCTCCATGCAGTTGATGCTGAAATTACGGTTTACACAGATTTTGAATTAAAAATATCCATTAGAGATTGGGATGGAAATGGAATCGTAACACGAATCACTTACTATCCGAATCAAATTGACAGCATTGAATTGCAGCGGTTTTCTGTTATTGAATCCGCGCCGGCAGTTGTCATCGTCGGAGGAATTAAAAGGAATGGTCAATTGGAATTTTCTGTTGGGGGGACAGCAAACACAATCCAAACGTTTAAAGTAATGACGGACAATTGGAAAGAAAATTCCATTTCTGAAATCGCGAAAAATGCCGTCCGCCAATTCATTCCGGATCATTTTGGTTCACTAAATTATAAAGAATCATTAATTGCCACAGCAGTGAAAAGAGTTGGTGGCACATTATGACTACTTTTCAGTTAAATGGCAAAACGGTATCCGTGGATTTACGACCGGGAACCACATTATTGGATTATTTGCGTAATCAGGGATTTTTCAGTGTGAAATATGGTTCGGACAAAGGTGAGACAGGTGCTGATTCCATTTTGGTCGATGGGAAAATTATGAATGCATCACTCATACTTATCCATACGGTTAATGGGAAAAAAATTGAAACAGTAGAATCATTTGCAACCGGAAGGGATATTCATCCATTGCAGGACGCATTTATCGAAGAAGGGGCAATCCAGTGCGGGTATTGCACTCCTGGAATGATTTTGGCGATTGAATCTTTGGCACGTGAAAAAAAATCTCCATCAAATAATGATATAAAAGATGTGTTAGCGGGTGTGTATTGCAGGTGCACCGGCTATGTGAAACCGGTCAAAGCTGCCATGAGTTATTTAACCGCGAGGAACACGAAGGTGCACAAAGATGAATAATTCAGTTATACACGAAATACACGAATTAACACTAAATATTTTTATGGATAAAACATTTCACAATTTTACAAAATCAACCATTCAGTGTTTATCTGTGTTAATCTGCGGCTAAAATAATGAAGATTGTAGGACAAAAAACAAGAAGAGTCGATGGGCTGGGACTCGCAAAAGGAAAACCTGTTTTTGCCGATGATATGCCAAAGAAAGATTTTCTTTATTTAAAAATTCTTAAAAGTCCTATTGCCCACGGCCGGATAAAATCCATCGATAAGACAGAAGCCATAGCAATAGATGGTATTGCAGCCATTCTAACTCACGAAGATTTTTCGGTTCATTATTATACAACAGCTGGGCAAGGATATCCCGAGCCATCTCCACGAGACACCAGAATCTTTGATAATAGATCGGAAGAGCACACGTCTGAACTCCAGTCACATTCCTTTATCTCGTATGCCGTCTTCTGCTTGAA
>CAJVYU010000075.1 GCA_913009735.1 uncultured Fidelibacterota bacterium | reverse complement strand
TTTGGAAAGGAATTAGGGTAAAATCAATGACATTAGAAGTCAATCTTGATCTGGTAAAAAAATATAATAAACCGGGTCCGCGATACACCAGTTATCCTACGGCACCGCATTTTGCCGAATCTGTGGGGCAGGATATCTGGGATGAACATATTCGCCGGAATAATAGTAACGGTGATCGCGATTTATCGCTTTATTACCATTTACCCTTTTGTGATACGTTATGCTGGTTTTGTGGATGTACAGTCGTTGTCACCCGTAAACAGGAACAAATTGAAACCTATGTAAATTATCTGTTCAAAGAAATCGACCTGATAAAACAACGTCTTCACCCGGACCGGAACGTTACGCAAATTCATTTCGGCGGTGGAACACCAACCTATTTATCTCCCGACCAGATACGTCGTTTCGGAAAGAAACTTAAACAGTCGTTTCGACTCGCCGATGATGCCGAAATCGGGACGGAAATGGATCCTCGCGAATTGACCGAAGAACATATTCAGGCTTTAGCGGAAGCCGGTTTCAATCGTGCCTCAATGGGGGTACAGGATTTTGATCCGAAGGTACAGAAAGCCGTTAACCGGATCAATTCATTTGATATGGTCGCGCAGGTAATTGAGTGGATACGGTCCAATAATTTTCAATCCTTGAATCTGGATTTGATCTATGGTTTACCACACCAAACACGGGATACTTTTGAGAAGACAATTGACAAAATTCTTACTTTAAATCCCGATCGACTGGCAGTTTTTAATTATGCTCATGTTCCCTGGATGAAACCCCATCAAAAGCTAATAAAAGAAGAGGATCTCCCCATTCCGGAAGAAAAGCTGTTGATGTTGAAAATGATTATCGAGCGCTTAACCTCCGCCGGTTATGTTTATATCGGGATGGATCATTTTGCAAAAGAGGATGATGAATTGACCATTGCCCAAAAAAATAAAAGCCTGCAACGAAATTTCCAGGGATACAGTACAAAATCCGGTGCGGATATCTATGCCATGGGGATGTCTTCCATCAGTCAGCTGGATGATATCTATGCCCAGAACTACAAAGAACTGCCGACCTACTACGATCGTATTACCGCCAATCAACTGCCGATTGAAAAAGGATATGTTTTATCGGAAGATGATAAGATACGCCGTGATACCATCATGCGTCTGATGTGCGATCTGGAATTGGATTTTACGAATATGTCCAAGAGGCTGGGAATTGACTTCGCCCATTATTTCCGTGACAGTTTAGAGAGAATGGATACCTTTGAACGGGACGGTTTATTGGTCCGCGAGGCTGACAAAATTACCATGACGGAAACAGGGCGTTTATTTCTCCGTAATGTGGCCATGGAATTTGATTCCTATTTAGAGAAGTCTGAAGCGCGATATTCAAAAACGGTATGACGCAACCCACCGATATTATTTTAGCAAACCTTGGTGCTCCCTCCGAGCCCGGGGAAGTTCGGCCTTTTTTAAAGAATTTGTTCTGCGATCCGGATATTTTTCACTTTCCCTTTGGGAAGCCGGGGCAGGCATTTTTTTCATCGTTGATATCAATGCTTCGTGCCCCCAAATCACGGCGCTTTTATCATGCCATAGGAGGCGGTTCTCCCCTTCATAAAAACACTATCAAACAAGCTGAAAAATTAAAAAACGTACTTCATTCCCAAGGTGATTTCCGGATACGAATTGCCCAGCGCTATTGGAATCCGTTTATCGCAGATGTTGCGGAAGACATCAGGCGGGACGGTAGTGAAAAAATCATCCTGTTGCCGTTATATCCCCATTATTCCACAACCACAACGCTATCCATTGTTAATGAATGGAAACGGGTTGCAGCCGACCTTCCCGAACCACAAATCATTGAGCGGTTTTATACCGAGCCGTTATATATTGATGCCTGCGTAGAACAGATCAGGAATACGCTGACGGAATTTTCCGTTAAGCCACATATCCTGTTTTCGGCTCACGCAATCCCTGTCCAGCGGGTAGTGGAAGGGGACCCATACGAGAAAGAAATCATTGATAACATGGAGCTGATCATGGATCAATTCGGCCGGGATTATTCATATTCGCTGTGTTATCAAAGTAAAGTGGGACATATCAAATGGCTGGAGCCCAAGGTAGAAACTGAAATCGACCGGCTTGTGGCAGAAGGAACCGGTCACATTCTGATCTTTCCCATTAGCTTTGTATCAGAACACCTTGAAACCCTCTATGAGCTGGATATACAAAAACGTGATTATGCCCTCAATCATGGCATCCGTGAGTATCGCCGTGCATCAACTGTTCAGGATAGTGATTTGTTTATCCAGGCGCTGTCCAAAATAATTTTGGAGAAAACCTTATGAGCAAATCAATGATCATTATTGGAGGCGGGATTGCCGGAATGACAGCCGCTTTCCGTTTGAAAAAGGCCGGGATAAAGGTCACCCTTTTGGAAAATAATGACCGTCTTGGAGGTGTGCTGTATTCTCATCAGGAAGATGGGTATCTGGCCGAATTGGGTCCCAACAGCATTCTGGAAACATCGCCTTTGGTCACGGAATTAATTCAGGATATTGGCTTGGAAGAGGATAAAGTCTATGCCAATGAATCATCGAAAGTCCGGTATATCGTACGGAATAAAAAACCCGTACCGTTACCAACCTCGCCCCCGGCTTTTATCGTTTCCCCGCTCTTTAGTTTTTTAGCCAAACTCCGTCTGATAAAAGAGCCGTTTATCGAGGCCTGGGATAACCGATATGAGGAATCCCTGTCGCAATTTGTCATTCGCCGGCTGGGACAGGAATTTCTGGACTATGCCATTAATCCTTTTGTAGCGGGCGTTTATGCCGGAGACCCGGATACACTCAGCGTAAAACACGGATTCCCCAAATTGTATGCTTTGGAACAGAAATACGGCAGCCTGATCAAAGGGCAGATTAAAGGAGCGAAAGAACGCAAAAAACGTCAGGAAGTAGCAAAACAGTCCGCCCGTATGTTTTCGTTTCGCCAGGGATTAAAAATGATTCCCGACAGGATAAAGGACCTGCTTGGATCGGATGTTCAAACAAATATCAGTGTAAAAGCCATAAATAAAAAGGGTGATACCTGGGAAGTACATACGATTGATTCTGAAGGCAAGGAACAAGTTATCCCTGCCGTTGGCGTCCTTTATACCGGTCGTATTACAGACTTACACCATATAGAAATCGATGGTAAAATCCCTGATGAAATAACCGAAATGCAGCATATTTATCACCCCCCGGTATCTGTTTTGGTCCTGGGCTTTCGCCGGGATCAGGTTCAACATCCACTGGACGGATTTGGTGTGCTAATTCCTAAAGTAGAAGAATTTCAAATCCTGGGTGTTTTGTTTTCAAGTTCAATGTTTGAGAATCGTGCACCAAAAGACCACGTAACATTAACAGTATTTGTCGGGGGAACCCGTCAACCGGAGAATGCTCAAAAATCGACTGAGGATATCCTTGCTTTAGCTCTCAAGGATTTACATACTATTATTGGTGTGAATGGTAAACCTACGTTTGTTCATCATACGTATTGGCAACAGGCTATTCCTCAATACAATGTGGGTTATGGTCAGTATAAAGACAGCTATGATCATTTGGAAGAAACATATCCGGGCTTATATTTTGCAGGAAATTATCGAAGTGGAATTTCCGTGGCAGACACCATTGTCAACAGTGAGGAAGTATGTGAGCGTATCAAAAAGATTAACCGCAAAGCGCGCGAAGAAGAATCGCAAAGAGCGCAGAGGTAAAATGAACACAGAAAAAGCAATACCATTATTTTTTGAGGACTTAATATTTAAAGAACCTTTGGGAGCTTCGCGTAAATCTCTCCGTCCTTTGCGGTTAAAAAAAGCAATGTTCTATGAAATGACTGTTCGATCTCATAAATTATCCTCTCAACCTAATAAAACATGAAATCAAGAAACACAAATTTACCCACTGATATTTATAGAATCATAAGCGTGCAGTATTTACAAGAAGAAGCTTTAAATCAGCTAATAATTAGAACACAACCATCAATATTTAAAGGATAGGAGACAATAATGGCATTACATAATATTGACATAGTACATCGACCTCGTCGATTACGCCATAATGAGAGTATCAGACGATTAGTCCGTGAAACAACCCTGTCACCGGATGATTTTATTGCTCCTGTATTTGTGATTGCCGGTTCAAATATCAAACTTGATATTCCCTCCATGCCGGGTGTTTGCCAATATTCAATAGATCGGGTTCAAGAAGAAATTGATCGATTATTAGCTGTAGGCGTATCACGAATTATTCTATTTGGTATTCCCAAGGAGAAAGATAACGTGGGGTCGGATTCTTTTTCAGAAAACGGAATAATTCAACAAGCGCTTCGATCAATAAAACAGGCTAATCCGGATGTCTATGCCATTACAGATATCTGTATGTGTGAATACACCGATCATGGGCATTGCGGTATCATTGTAGGTGATGATGTCGATAACGATATGACCTTGGGTTATCTGCAAAAACAAGTGGTGAGCCATGCTATGGCTGGCGTGGACATGGTTGCACCTTCCGGGATGATGGATGGCATGGTGGAAGCAATCCGTTATTCTTTGGATGAAGCCGGATATGAAACAATACCGATTATGAGTTATGCTGTTAAATATGGATCGGCATTTTTTGGTCCGTTTCGTGAGGCGGCGGAGTCTGCACCTCAATTTGGCGATAGAAAAACCTATCAAATGGATCCGGGTAATGTGAGGGAAGGTATTAAAGAAGCCCTAATAGATGCAGAAGAAGGGGCCGATATTATTATGGTCAAACCTGCTTTGGCGTATCTGGATGTTATTAGGGCAGTAAAAGAAAATACTTTGCTTCCTGTGGCATGTTATAATGTCAGCGGGGAATACAGTATGATCAAAGCGGCTGCTGAAAAAGGCTGGATCGACGGTGAAAAAGTTATGATGGAATCCCTGTTATCCATGAAACGGGCAGGGGCGGATATTATCATTACTTACTTTGCCCAAGAAGCTGCGGCGTTATTGTGAATATTTGAAACGTAAAACGTGAATATTTGAAACGTGAAACGTGAATATTTGAATTGTGAAACGTGAATATTTGAAACGTAAAACGTGAATATTTGAAACGTAAAACGTGAATATTTGAATTGTGAAACGTGAATATTTGAATTGTGAAACGTGAAGAGAATTAAAAGTGAGTATGAATTATCAAGAATGGGAAAAAACTGTTCCCGTTGAAATTACGAATGATTCCCTTTGGAAAATGGAAGCCTATCGATTAGGGTTATTTCTGTCTGATCTCTGTTGGTATGATGTTACAAAGTTATTGAAAGATCGTAGAACAGTAAGACTCTCCGATCAATTATATCGATCATCCGGGTCTGTCAGTGCAAACCTTGCCGAAGGTTATTCTCGTGGAACAGGAAAAGATCGTGCCAGATTCTATGAATACGCATTAGGATCAGCGCGGGAATGTCGCGACTGGTATTATAAGGGACGTCATATACTGGAAACTACTGTTACAAAACACAGGATAGAGTTCGTGACTCAAATAATCAAATTGTTACTAATAATGGTTCCGGAACAACGAAAGTATAAAATTAAAGAACCTATTCAGAATTATAAAACAACGCTTGATGACCTTCTTAATAATATTCCATTGCCTTAATTATGTATAATCTGTCACGTTTCACACCTCACGTTTCACGCGTCACGTTTCACACCTCACGTTTCACGCATCACGCATCACGCATCACGTTTCACGCATCACGTTTCACTCCTCACGTTAAATGTCTTTAAATAGTACTGATAATAATTTCATGAAAATTGCTGTCGATCTTGCAAAAAAAGGCGCAGGGAAGGTTTCCCCAAACCCGCTTGTTGGAGCGCTGATTGTAAAGGATGGCAGTATTATTGGCAAGGGTTTTCACACTAAGTTTGGTGGAAATCATGCCGAAGTAAATGCTATTGGAAATAATTCTGTTATTGATTCCACCATGTATGTAACTCTGGAACCATGCAATCATCATGGTAAAACACCGCCCTGCACGGAAAGAATTATCACTGAGAAAATACAGCGTGTTATCGTCGGGTCTATCGATCCGAACCCCCGAATGCAGGGGAAAGGTATCGAATATCTCAAAAAGCATGATATCGATGTAAGCGTAGGTATTTTGAATAGTGAAACCGATGAATTGATTCGATTCTATGCTTATTGGAAAAATACCGGTTATCCATTTGTTACGGTGAAACTGGCTGTTTCCGGAGATGGTTTTATTGCAGGGACTGATGGTCAATCGAAATGGATTTCGTGTCCGGAATCGCGGACTGAAGTTCATCAAATGCGTGCCGAATATGATGCGGTATTAATAGGCACAAACACTTTACTCCTTGATAATCCCGCATTAACTGTACGTCATGTTACCGGTAGAAACCCAAATCGAATTGTAATAGATCGTCGAGGAAGAGCGAAAAGCACAATGAGGGTTTTTGCAGATAATGCCGACAGGATTTTTTATTTTTCAATGATTAGAAGGAAGGATATACCGACAAGAGTAACCCAGATTTTGTTGAATGAAAACGAATTTAATTTATCCTTAATATTGAAAATATTGGGAGAAAATGAGCAACAATCTATTCTTATGGAAGGAGGAGCAAAGCTGGCAACGTCTCTGATTGAAAAAAATCTGTGTAATGAAATTATTCTATATCAAGCTCAAAAAGATTTTTGTAACGGGATTAGTTTCAACGAATCATTAATTCCAAAATATGGATTTCAGATATTCGATCGATCACAATCCGGAATTGATAAAAAAATTACCTATCGGAGGGATTATGTTTAGCGGAATCGTAGAAGGAGTCGGTCGTATCAAGGAGATCGCTCATTCCAAAGAGATTATTACATTCACCATCGATGCCTTTCAAATTTCCCAGGGGGTGAAAGTAAATGACAGTATTGCTATTGATGGAGTTTGTCTGACTGTAATAGCAACAGATGGCCAAAAATTGAAATTCAACCTGGTTCCACAAACATTACAGAAATCGACCTTAGGATTAAAATCGGAAGGGGATTTTGTCAATCTTCAAAGATCACTCGGTGTTAACGATCGGATTGACGGCCATTTTGTACAGGGACATGTTGATTGTACTGCTAAAATAATAAAAATCGAAGATTTAGGTGAAAGCAGTGAGATGTTATTTGAAATTCCGGATGAATTCAAAGATTTAATAATTCAACGAGGTTCAATAGCAATTGATGGAATTAGTCTTACGGTAGCGGAATGTTTCGGAATTCAGTTTAAAGTAGCCGTTATTCCACATACGCTGGAATTGACTACAATGAAAGATTACAAGACCGGAGGCCTTGTTAACGTGGAATTTGATATGATTGGCAAGTATATAATTAATACATTAGAAAACTGGAAGGGAGTTCAACTTCAATGACAGGAAAATTAAAAATTTCGTCCATTCCGGATGTGCTAGATGACATCCGTAAAGGAAAAATGGTCATCGTTATGGATGATAAGGAACGGGAGAACGAGGGTGATTTCATTATTCCAGCTGATACAATAACACCGGAGGCCGTTAATTTTATGACAAAATATGGTCGCGGATTAATGTGTGTATCGATTCCAAAAGAGCGGGCAGATGAACTGAGCCTGGAGGAAATGGTTCAGCGAAATACGGCTCTTCACCAAACGCGTTTTACCGTATCGGTGGATGCCATCAAAAATACGACAACCGGAATTTCTGCTTTTGACCGTTATGAAACGATTCGCGCCATAAGTGATCCTGACACAAAGCCCGATGACCTGGCCAGGCCCGGACATATTTTTCCGTTAGTGGCCTCACCGGGGGGTGTATTAGAACGGGCCGGCCACACGGAAGCCACAGTTGATTTGGCACGTCTTGCCGGGTTCCGTCCGGCAGGTGTTCTTTGCGAAATTATCGATGATGACGGACAAATGGCACGTGGTGACAGACTGTTTGAAATAGCAGAGGAACATAATCTGAAAATAATGACCATTGAAGACCTGATTGCTTATCGGCGGAAAACTGAAAAATTAGTGGAATGTACTGCAGTTTCGGAATTTCCAAGTCACTATGGTGAGTTTAAACTTCATTTATATCGTAATACTATCACCGATGAAAGTCACTTGGCTTTGGTAAAAGGAAATATCAGGCTGACTTCCACAACGTTGGTGCGGGTACATTCGGAATGCCTTACCGGGGATGTAATGGGGTCGCTGCGTTGTGACTGTGGCGATCAGCTACGGACGGCTCTCAAGCTGATTGGCAAAGCAAAATTTGGAGTACTGTTGTATTTACGGCAGGAAGGACGCGGAATTGGAATAAAACATAAAATAAAAGCCTATGAATATCAAGATCTGGGGATGGATACCGTCGAAGCGAATGAAAAACTTGGTTTCAAACCTGATCTGCGTGAATATGGTACCGGCGCTCAAATCCTTTATGATTTAGGTGTCAGAAAAATGAAACTGTTGACAAACAATCCGCGCAAGATTATCGGGATATCAGGATATAACCTGGAAATCGTCGAACGTCTGCCCCTCGAAATACCACCACGCGATGCTAATCGAAGATATTTAGAAACCAAACGGGATAAACTAAACCACATGATTCTTCAAAATGAAATTGAAAAAAAATAATGAATGAACTTAAAGGAAAAAAGGTTGCGCTCGTTGTAAGCAGGTTTTACCCGGAGTTAAGTGCGCAGCTTGTAGAAGGAGCCACCAGGAAATATTTGGAGTTCGGCGGAGAACCTCAATACCTGAAATGTTTTGATGTCCCGGGATCGTTTGAAATACCACAAATTGCTAAAAAACTAGTAGAATCCAATCAATTCCATGCGGTTGTTTGCTTGGGTCTTGTTATTCGCGGTGAAACCGCTCATTTCGATTATGTCTGTGACAATGTAACCCGGGGAGTTGGCGAAATCGCACAAAATGCGGATATACCGGTGATATTTGGTGTACTCACTACCAATAACCAGGAACAAGCGCAGGAACGCCTCGGTGGATCAAAAGGGCATAAAGGAGAGCAGGCCATGGAGGCGGCGCTGGAAATGATGAAAATATTAGAGAAGATTGAAAGATTAACATAAGAAACGTGAAGAGGAGTAAAAGCGAGTATGAATTATCAAGAATGGGAAAAAACTGTTCCCGTTGAAATTACGAATGATTCCCTTTGGAAAATGGAAGCCTGTCGATTAGGATTATTTCTGTCAGATATCTGTTGGTATGATGTTACAAAGTTATTGAAAGATCGTAGAACGGTTAGACTCTCCGATCAATTATATAGATCATCCGGGTCTGTCAGTGCAAACCTTGCCGAAGGTTATTCTCGTGGAACAGGAAAAGACCGCGCCAGATTCTATGAATACGCATTAGGATCAGCCCGGGAATGTCGCGACTGGTATTATAAGAGACGTCATATACCGGGAACTACTGTTACAAAACACAGAATAGAGTTCGTGACTCAAATAATCAAATTGTTATTAAAAATGGTTCCGGAACAACGAAAGTATAAAATTAAAGAGCCTAATCAGAATTATATAACAACGCTTGATGATCTTTTTACTAATATTCCGTTGTCTTAATTATGTATAATCTGTCACTTTTCAAATATTCACGCATCACGCTTCACTTTTCAAATATTCACGTATCACGCTTCACTTTTCAAATATTCACGTTTCAAATATTCACGTTTTTAATATTCACGTTTTTAAATCCGAAGTAATCGATAATAAATGAGGCTATTATGAAAAAATTAACTAACAGTCAGCAATTAATGGAAAGGGCACAAAAGATAATCCCCGGTGGCGTGAATTCCCCGGTACGTGCTTTCAAGAGTGTGGGCGGGACGCCACCCTTCATCATGAAAGGTAAAGGTGCTTATATTTGGGACGAAGACGGAAACCGCTACATTGATTTTGTCGGAAGCTGGGGACCGTTGATCCTGGGACACGCCCATCCGGAGGTGATAGCCGCATTGAAATCGGTTATTGATAACGGAACCAGTTTTGGCGCACCTACGAAAGCGGAGATTACTTTAGCCCAGATGATTATTGACCGGGTTCCCGCTGTGGAGATGGTCAGGCTGGTTAATAGTGGGACAGAAGCCACCATGAGCGCAATCCGTGTTGCCCGCGGAGTAACCGGACGTGAGAAATTTATCAAGTTTGATGGATGCTACCATGGTCATGGTGACAGTTTTTTAATCGCCGCCGGATCCGGCGCTTTGACCCTGGGAGAACCAAATTCCCCGGGCGTAACCAAGGGAACAGCGGGAGATACGCTGCTGGCAAAATTCAATGATATTGATTCGGTTGAAAATTTATTTAAACATAATCAAAATCAAATTGCGGCAGTCATTGTTGAACCGGTCAATGGAAATGTGGGTTGTATTCCTCCTCAAAATAATTTCCTTAAAGATCTCCGTTCACTGTGTACACAGAATAATGCTTTGCTGATATTTGATGAGGTAATGACCGGTTTTCGCATTGCTTCGGGTGGGGCAAATGAATTGTATAATATTGATGCAGACTTATTAACATTTGGTAAAGTGATTGGGGGTGGATTACCTATCGGAGCTTATGGCGGAAAAAAAGAATTCATGTCGGAAGTAGCCCCTGCCGGACCGATTTATCAGGCCGGGACGTTAAGTGGAAATCCGGTAGCTGTTTCGGCCGGAATTGAGACACTGAAACGCCTGACGCCGGACAGTTACGATCAACTTGAAACACTGGGCGCACAATTAGAAAACGGGATACAATCCATGATTAATCAACATGGATTTCCACTGACTCAACACCGGGTTGGAAGTATGTTTTCACTTTTTTTTACGACGAAGTCAATTCACAATTTGGATGACGTTAACACCTGTGACATTTCCAAATTCAACGAGTATTTTCATGGTCTGTTGGATAGAGGCGTCTATATTGCTCCCAGTCAATATGAAGCCGGATTTATCTCATTGGCTCATACACAGGAGATTATTTCTGACGTTCTTGAAAAAATCGAAGATTCTCTTAAAGAAGTATTTAATTCCTGAATAATTCATTAGCCACGAAGAACACGAAGTTTCACGAAGGAAAAGAAAAAAATGAAGAATAAAATAATTTCAAAAATAATAATACAAAAATTTCTTCTAACTTTTTTATAATTAGTCTTTTGTGAATTTTGTGCATTTTGCGGCGAATAATCAAGGTTAGTTTCTGAATGTTATCTGAATAAAGCGAGTCTGATCTAACCCGGATTATTAAACACTCTACCTGCCATTTTATGCGGCAGGCGGGCCATCCAGAGGTAGGCAGGCCCTCCAAAAAAACAGGCCATGCCTACGGCAGACAAGCGGGCAGGCCATCCATAACTGAAATCGTACGATTAACCATCACCGGAATAAAAACCTAATTCCTCTTCAAATTTCTTATTATTCTTCTTATTCCGGAAGTCTCAGAACTCAACTGTGTGGGTATGTTTTGAGACGGGTTTTTGAGCTAATTCGGATTTGTCTTAAAAACGGTCGTTTTTGATACTCAAAGATGGGCCAAACAATAGGGGAGGTTATTTCCTTAATTGATGGTGTAGGATGATTATTCATGAGATAGTTTGTCGATGGCATCCTTCAGTGTTGAGATAATATCTTGTTTACTTGTGTAGGCGACATTACTAGGGTCAAGTTTTAAAGTAAATCCATCGAATTTAACTTCCATAGAATCACCAGGATCCGTTTCTGAATTCTTTAGTAATAGCTCGTAAACATCAACAGATCGTTCAAATCCTTTTACCTGGATTGGATCTCTTTTCATGCAATTAAATTGATTTTTAACAAGAGCATATGTGTCTTCGGAGATCAGAATGCCTCCGGGCGGGGCATTGGTTTCCAGGCGACTGGCTAAATTAACCCGGTTACCAATAATTGTATAATCCATGCGTTCCTCACTGCCAAAATTACCCACAGTACAATAGCCCGTCGTAATTCCCATTCGCACTAGTAGTCGGTCGCTGATACCTTGCTTTTGCCATTCAATATGTAATCCTTGAATAGCTTCCTGCATTTCAACAGCCATTTTAACGCAGGCAACAGCATCATTTTTCACTCCGTTGGTTTCCGGGTCACCAAAAAATACCAGCACGGCATCACCAATAAATTTATCCAATGTTCCACCATACTTCAGAACAGTCTGAGCCATACTATCCAGATAGCTGTTTAGCCAGATTGTGAGATCCTCCGGTTCCATCGAGTTTGTTCTTGTTGTAAAACCAACAATATCAGATAAAAAGATGGTTAATTTCTTACGGTACGTTTCGAGCCGTACATCCCGCTTACCACTGAAGATGGAACTATATACCTGCGGAGATAGGTATTTAGCCAGTTTTTTGGCTAATGCTTCCAGTTCTTCGCTTTTCTGTTGAATTAAGGCGCGTTGCTCTTCAATTTCAGAGTTGAGCTTCTTAAACAGAACTGTGTTTCGGTCAGCATAATTCTCAAGAATAACCCTGCTTTCTTCACAGCGTTTCAGTTTTTTCTCTAAAATGCGAATCTGTTTCTGCAGTTTTTTGATGTCATCGAGATCAGGCACTACTTTGTTCCAAGTAATAATGTGATGAAAGTTTCATTGTGATATTTGGAAGGCTTTCCCCGCTCCAGGGGTGAAATTTCACCATAGGAATAAAAACCGCATAATGGAAGGTCCCCGGTGTGCTTTTTAACCAGTTCATATTCCTCCTTTGTCCGCGATCCTAATAACATCTTCCTCCCTCCGCACGAGAAACATATTGCGAATTCCGGTTCTGACCCCGGATAGCTTTTTAACGCTTGTACTACAGAGGCTTCCGATCCCTTAACAATATCATCCCGTGTCGAATTTGTAATCTGGGCGTGTACGCCTTGGGGGACATCCCCGAAAAAAACCAGACTGCCATCCTCATTAGCCTGAAATGGAGCTCTAAGATAGAAATTTTCACTATCATCTTCAATTATCGCCAATGGATACTCAGTGAATTTTCCGACAATGGTGTTTTCGCCAAAATATGTCTGATAGAATTCAAAAGCGGGTTTATCATCCAGCAACTGAACTACATTGCCTTCAGATTTTGTAACGACAAACTTCTCACCTACAGGATCCCAGCCGCTATTAACGCCAAAGGAATAAAGGAAATCTCCTGATAAAATTAAGAAGGGAACTGCGTCGTCAAGTATTTCAGTTTTGTAGAACTGATATGTTTGAACTAAATAAAACTGGTCCCCGGCAGTTCCACCATAAATGGCGGTCTCCTCTCCAAGAGTCTCTTGGAGAACATCCACTATTACAGCGCCGCTTACTGTTAGGCTTGTTGGTGTGGTAATACACAACCGCATGGTATCGCCTGCTGTGAGATCAAGATCTTGGATTGCATCTTGTGCACTATTTTGTGGATCTTTTGAGAAATTCCGGGCAACTCCTGCCTTTATTTCCATAGTATCGGAGTAAATTAACGTAAGCACAATGGAATCATCAGTGAATCCTTTCTGAGATGAAATTTCACCAACAGTGGTACACCCAATAAGCTCTAATCCAGGGTACTCTGATTCAATTTTTTCGAGAATGTCTTTAAACTTATGGTCAATCCCGGTAAATAGAATTCCGGCAGACGGTTTTAGGTCTCCCAACTCCTCTTTACAGTGTGCGAGTACCTCTTCAATCGCATCTATAGAATCAATATCTTCACTATGTCCAACAGATACTTTGATCATCGTAAATTCTCCTTCTTTTATCTATGTTCCTGTAAAAAAATGAATTTAACACCCTTTAGTGATCCATATCATTAGAAAACCTTCTGGTTAAAGCGAGTCTGATCTAACCATGATTATTAAACAACCCACCAGCCATTTTATGGGGCGGGCCATCCATAGAAACAGGCCATGCCTACGGCAGACAAGCGGGCAGGCACTCCATAACTGAAATCGTACGATTAACCATCACCGGAGTAACAACGTACTTCCTCCTGAAATTTCTTATTATTCTTCTTATTCCGGAAGTCTCATAACTCAACTGTGTGGGTATGTTTTAAGATTTTGATTTTGAGATGAGTTTTGATATAGGTTATGAGACCGAAAAGAGTGTTTTGAGACGGGTTTATGAGATAATATGGATTTGTTTTAAAAAGGAAGGTTTATGGGACTCAAAGTTGGGCTAATCAATGGGGGCTGGTCAGTATTCGTCAATTTCTACCGTTATCCGTCAGATTTGATCGTAACTAATACATATCATCAAATCTAGATTCTTCACTTTTAAATAAAATCATCTTGATGATTAAAAATTAATTCCCGCCTTATCCACTTCTTTCATCAACCTATCGGTTTCAGTTAGCGCCACGATTATCTTTTGGTAATGTTGTACATCTTCAACACTTAATTCTCTGCCTCGGCGGTCTTTTAACCACTTCTGTGCCGGTTGGTATCCACCTATATAAAACCCCCACGCTATAACCGGTATATTATCAAAGTACTGTTTGTCATTGATCCAAATCCGCCCTAATTGTTTCTTTTCGTTGGTTATTTCCCAATCAGTCTTGGTTAATCGGCGTGCAACGGTATTATCACCATCTACCGGATAGATAGTCATAAACTTTTCAACTTTTGGTGATTCCAACAAATGTATCTGTCGTATCTCACTACCTATTTTTACTAATTTCCAAAATGTCTTTTTATCATTTGGATATGGCACTCTTGGAAAATCAATTTTTAGGAACTCTTTATATTTTTTTCTATATGTAGGACTATGTAGAACTGCATATATGTAATCAAGTATATCTATTGGTGCAAATTTATTTGTAGATTTTTCTTTTTCAGATGTAAATGATAAACTTAATTTTTTTGCAATTTGATTAACAACGTCATCGTTTAGGTTTGGTATTTTGATTTTATTTCCAAATATTTCATAAGTATCACCATCCTTGTAAAGGTATAGAGGGAACGCATACCCGGTCTCTTTTGTTTGCAGACTAATCGTACAAACCTCTGTCAATAACTTTGAAACTAAAATATGTTGAAAATCAAATGTACTTTGCTGTCGGCAAGAGACTAGCGCTAAACTACCTTTTAGTATATGTTTTGCAACTTTCGCTCCCGGTCTGCTAACAATTCTTGAATCATAGTAAGTATATCTAATATCAAACGGACGGTATAATAATGGTTTAATATATT
>CAJVYU010000074.1 GCA_913009735.1 uncultured Fidelibacterota bacterium | reverse complement strand
CGCCCACCGAGATCTACACTCTTTCCCTACACGACGCTCTTCCGATCTGGGTCAAAAGTTCCCATTGTGGGGAAAACTGAGTCGCCAGGAAAAAATTGCCGTAAAAAATCACAATTTGGCAGAATTGATTCTTCTGAAAACAGAGCTCAAGGTTGTAAACGAGTTTGAAACAAATCTGGCAAAATTGCATCGAATTCAAAATTCATTAATTATCCTTGATAATTATATAAAAGAATTGGAATCTTTTCGAAAGATTGCCCTTAGCCAATATTCCACCGGGAAGGGATTAACCCAACACCCGATTCTTAAACTTCAGATTGAACAAACATTAATCCGGAGTAAAACCAACGATCTTCAAGCCGAACTTGAAACGGTAAATCAATCCCTGAACCGGTTATTTGATGGTGTCATGGATTCCACTTTTATTATGAATAGTCGAGTTCGAAATTTATTAGAAGGATTGTCTAATTATTGGTCATTAGGTATTAATTCTAATCCCGAGCTTCTGGCGAGTATGGTCAATGAGGAAATTGCTACTCTGAAACGGGAACTAAATGAAAAATTGAATTATCCTGATTTGACTACAGGAATTACCTATACGGTTGTCGGACCAACCGAGTTGGGTGGTGCTGTATCATCCGGTAAAGATGCTCTCGGTGTGAAAATAGGGATCAACCTGCCACTCTGGTTTAAACGGAACCGTGCCAGAGTAGAATCCGCCCGGCAAATGGAATTATCTGTCCGGGAGAAAACGCTGGATATTAAAAATCGCCTTGAAGCCAAAGTAGAATCTTTAAGTAAAGACTTAGATGAAATTAATGAAACCATTTCACTTTATCAAAATCGACTTATTCCTGAGGTAGAACAAATGTTATCATCTGCTTATGCAGCTTATGAAACAGGGAGAATTAGTTTTCTTGATCTCCTCGATAGTGAACGTATGGCTGTTAATTTGCAGTTGGAATTTGAGCGTGTTAAATCAAAACAATTAATTGTAGAAGCCAATTTAAATCAAACAATTGGTATCCTAGAACCAAAGGAGTTATAAGATGAAAATTTTCAAGTTGATCGCAATTGGAGCAGTGGCATTAACATTATTGTCACTTACCATAGTGGGTTGTGGATCTTCGGAGACCAATCAGTCAGCACAGGAATCAACGCAGTCTGAAAGCAGCGAGTTATACACATGTGGAATGCATCCCAATGTTATCCAGGAAGGATCAGGAAATTGTCCGATTTGTGGAATGAATCTCACTCCGCTGAATGGTGGATCCTCGATAGCGCAAGAGGCATCAGACGGTGTGAAACCAACTGGTGAGCGAAAAATCCTCTACTGGCAGGCACCGATGGATCCGTCCTACATTAGTCCAAGAGCAGGGAAATCACCCATGGGAATGGATTTAATTCCTGTGTATGAGGGAGAAGAAGCCTTTGGATCAACAGTAAAAATAAACCCTGTGACAGAACAAAATATGGGTGTTCGATTCGGGACCGTCATCCGGAAAGATTTATCACGTGAAATCCGGGCAGTTGCCAGGATTGAAACAGATGAAAGCCTTGTAGGACACATTCATACTAAAATCTCCGGTTGGGTTGAAAAAATGTATGTATCAACAACCGGTGAGCGGGTAGAAAAAGGTCAGAAACTTCTGGAAATTTATAGTCCTCAATTAGTATCAGCCCAAGATGAATATCTGGATGCTTTTCATAATGTGCAATCTTTGCCCACAGGCGCTGATCAAAATTTGAGGCAAAATTTGGAAAATATCCTTCATTCTGCCAAAACCAGGTTACAATATTATGATATATCCGACGATCAGATTGAAGAATTGGAACGATCAGGTGTTGTTAAAAAAACATTAGTATTTAAATCCCCTTTTGAAGGATATGTAATGAAAAAGCATGTATTAGATGGAATGGAAGTGAAACCGGGGATGCCGCTGTATACCATTGCCGATTTATCAACTGTTTGGATTCAGGCAGATATATATGAATCAGAAATGCCATGGGTAGATGTGGGCAATAAGGCAGAAATCACGCTCTCCTATTATCCGGGTGAATCTATTCAAGGAAAGATTGATTATATCTATCCATATCTGGAAACCAAAACACGTACGATTAAAGTCCGCCTGGTGTTTAAAAACCCTGAATTGAAGTTAAAACCGGGCATGTATACGAATGTGGTAATCCAGACTGCGCCGGTGAAGGATGCCATTGCGGTCCCCCAGGAAGCTGTCTTGTTTTCCGGCAAACGAACACTTGTTTTTGTTGCGTTGGGTGGCGGTCGTTTTGTCCCGCGGGATGTAAATGTTGGAGTTGAAAGCGGTGATGGATATTATGAAATCAAGTCTGGTTTGAAAGAGGGTGAATCCATTGTATTATCCGGTCAGTTCCTCTTGGATTCTGAAAGCCGCCTACAGGAAAGTATAGCGAAGATGCTGGCGAACCGCCAAGCCGGTAAAAATAAAACAGATGAAACTCCTGAAGAGAGCACTCAATCAGACGATGGTGGACGTAACAATGATTCAAATGATATGATGCCAAGTATGGATATGCCGGGTATGGAAATGAAGATGGATGCTGATTCTAAAGATAATCCATCTAACCATTCATCCATTCAGCATTCTGTTCCGTTTGGAACCATAAAAGATGGTCAGTTGACTTATTATACCTGTCCTATGGAATCTCATTCATTTGTAAAAGTGGCTGAACAGGGAGAATGTCCCGAATGCGGAATGGATCTGGTTAAAAAGACGATACCTTTTGATCAGAAATCCACTTTCTATACTTGTCCCATGCCGGAACATAACTTTGTTGTTACTGAAGAGCCGGGTTCTTGTCCAAAATGTGGAATGAAACTGGTTTCTATTTCCACCACTACTGACAATAATTAGTAACACGATCGAGGAATCTCATGATTGAAAAAATTATAGAATGGTCTATCAATAATCGCTTTTTAGTGATACTGGCTACGATTTTCATTATTCTGGGTGGATCTATCGCCTTAGTCACCACCCCGCTTGACGCTATCCCTGACCTGAGCGATGTCCAGGTCATTATTCAAACCAATTATCCGGGGCAAGCTCCCCAGGTCGTTGAAGATCAAATTACCTATCCACTCACCACAGCCATGTTATCTGTACCGTATGCGAAAGTTGTAAGGGGATATTCATTCTTTGGTATTTCTTTCGTCTACATCATTTTTGAGGATGGGACAGACATTTACTGGGCTCGCAGCCGAGTATTGGAATATCTGAATTTTGTTTCCGGACGTTTACCAATCGGAGTAACTCCTCAGCTGGGGCCTGATGCCACGGGAGTGGGATGGGTCTATGAATATACAGTGGAGTCGGACAAGCATGATCTTCAGGAACTGCGATCTATCCAGGATTTTTACCTGAGATATGAATTGATGTCTGTTCCGGGTGTATCCGAAGTTGCAAGTATTGGGGGATATGTTAAACAGTATCAAGTCGAAGTGGATCCGAATAAACTTCTGGCATACAACTTGCCTTTGAATAAAATCAAAATGGCCATTAAACGAAGTAATAATGATGTTGGCGGTCGTTTGATTGAAATGGCTGAAACAGAATTTATGGTCAGGGGATTGGGCTATATTAAATCGATTGCTGATCTTGAAGTTATTCCATTGGGTGTAGACAAGAATGGAACACCCATTCTTTTAAAAAATGTGGCTAATATTCATCTGGGCCCAGAACTCAGGAGAGGTCTGGTTGAACGGGATGGAATAGGCGAAACCGTGGGTGGTATAATTGTAATGCGCTATGGTGAAAATGCGCTGGAAGTCATTCGCAAAGTACGTGAAAAACTGGAAGATTTGAAAATTGGACTTCCGGATGGCGTAACCATTAAACCGGCATATGATCGATCACTATTAATTGAAAGGGCTATTGAAAATCTAAGGGATAAACTCCTGGAAGAAAGTATTGTCGTTGCCTTGGTCTGTATCATTTTCTTGCTTCATTTCCGGAGTTCTTTGGTGGCTATTCTCACGATTCCAGTGGGAATTTTAATGGCCTTTTTGGTCATGCGTTACCAGGGAATAAACGCCAATATTATGTCATTAGGAGGTATTGCCATCGCCATTGGCGCTATGGTGGATGCCGCCATTGTTATGATCGAAAATGCCCATAAACATATTGAGCGATCCGATGGGAAGGAGGGTCATTGGAAACTGATATTGGATGCCTCTAAAGAAGTGGGCCCGGCATTATTTTATTCTCTTCTGATCATCACAGTCTCGTTTCTGCCGGTTTTCACTCTCCAAGCACAAGAAGGGCGACTGTTCCGACCCCTGGCATTTACCAAAACCTATTCCATGGCGGCTTCGGCTTTGCTGGCGATTACAGTCGTCCCGGTTATGATGGGATATTTCGTTCGGGGGAAGATTATGCCCGAAAAGCGAAACCCGATCAACAAATTCCTGATACGGATCTATCGTCCGGTAATAAAAAAAGTTCTTCGATTTAGGAAAACTACCCTCGTCGCTGGACTGGCAGTCCTAATCATTTCGATTTATCCTCTGGAGCATATCGGATCAGAATTTATGCCTCCTTTAAATGAGGGCGATTTATTATACATGCCAACGACTGATCCCGGCATATCCATAACGAAAGCCCGGGAATTGCTTCAGCAAACAGATAGGATTATTAAAACATTTCCTGAGGTTGAACAGGTATTTGGTAAAATTGGTCGAGCTGAAACAGCTACGGATCCTGCCCCCTTGAGTATGATTGAAACAACCATTACTCTAAAAAATCTTGAACTGTGGCCGGAGCGGAAAACAGAGACACGTTTTTATAGTTCTTGGAGCCTGCCCAGGTTCCTCCGAGCACCATTGGAACAATTCTGGCCGGAACAACGACACCTGACTATCGACGAGCTAATAACCGAGTTGAATAATGCCATTCAGTTTCCTGGAGTCACCAACGCCTGGACTATGCCTATTAAAACCAGGATTGATATGCTGAGTACGGGTATTAAAACGCCTGTGGGTATCAAAATTATGGGAACCAATTTGGATACGTTAAATACTCTAGGTGGACAAATACAAGCTGTGGTCCAGAAAATCCCGGGAACCCTTAGTGCCTATGCGGATAAAGTGACTGGCGGTAATTTTCTGGATTTTGAAATTAACAGGGAAGAAGCAGCCCGTTACGGACTCACCGTCGGAGATATTCAGGATATTATTCAATCAGCCGTTGGTGGTATGAATGTGACCTATACGGTTGAAGGCTTGGAGCGCTATCCTGTAAATGTTCGTTATAGCCGGGAATTTCGCGATAGCATTGAAAAATTGAAGCGAATCTTAATCCCTACACCTGTAGGCGCCCAGATACCCATTACACAGGTGGCGGATATTATTATCCGGAAAGGGGCTCCGGTAATCAAAAGTGAAAATGCCCGTATGACAGGATGGATTTATGTGGATTTGGTTGGGATCGACGTGGGAACGTATGTGAAAAATGCTAAAAAAGTATTGGCAAAAGAAATCCGTATTCCGGCCGGGTACTCTTTGGTCTGGAGCGGACAGTTCGAATACATGGAACGGGCGAATAAACGACTTAAGGTAGTCATCCCGGTGACCTTGGTGATCATCTTCTTACTGCTTTATTTCAACTTCGGTAATGTAACTGAAAGTATAATTGTTATGTTATCCCTGCCGTTTGCGCTGGTGGGCGGGATATGGTTTATGTATTTCCTCGATTACAATATGAGTGTTGCTGTGGGGGTCGGTTTTATCGCTCTTGCAGGAGTGGCGGCCGAGACAGGAGTGATTATGTTGATCTACTTAGACCACGCCTATTTCGATCGTAAGAATCGGGGCGAAATGACTTCCTTAAGCGCATTATACGATGCGGTGATGGAAGGAGCTGTAGACAGGGTTCGACCAAAAATGATGACTGTAACTGCCATTATGGCCGGTCTGATCCCCATCCTTTGGGGAACCGGGACAGGATCTCAAGTCATGAAACGTATTGCCGCTCCGATGGTAGGCGGAATGGTCACATCCACTGTCCTAACATTGGTTGTAATACCCGCTATTTATTACATATGGCGATCATACGAAATTAAAAATAAGGAAAAGGAATCCTATGAAAGAAATTAAAGCATATATACGCTGCTTAAAGGTTGATGAAGTGATTTCTGCTTTGAAGGATATTGGAATAGAAAATATGACCGTAATCGATGTTATGGCATTGGGTAAAGGAATGTTTGATCCGGAAAACTATAAATATTCTATCGAATGTGTAGAGAAATATTCCAAAATTGCTAAAATCGAAATTATTTCTCGAGATAATGAATCAAGTAGAATCATTGAAGTGATCCGATCTTCTGCCTATTCCGGTGAAAAGGGTGATGGTCTTATTATTGTGAGTCAAATTGACCAGGCAATAAAAATTCGAACCGGTATAGATGGTGTGAAGGCTATTTAAGCCGTTTATACATACTCAATGGAACCATAAACATTTTCATCATGCTACGTGGGAAATGCATTGGAGTTAAGAATGTTATCACCAGGATACTAATGAAAGGAAGAAAATGAATACTAAAAAACAAAATATCCCCTCGAAATCAGATTATTTATTTATAAATAAAAATAAATTGGTATTATGGATATCAATTTTGGTTGGGGGAATTATCATCGGTGTTGCTATTAATTCATATAATACCCAAGAACCGGTCTATAATTCTGTGTCCGAAGTGTTTTCTTTTAAGACTTTAGACATCGCAAAACAATTTAGTTGTTCATGTGGATCTTGTGGTGAAAAGGAGTTAATTGCTTGCACGTGTCCTACTGCAGTTGAAACAAAACAATATATCGAAGCGAGTTTAAATAAAGGACTATCTGCTGAAGATGTAACTAAAATTGTCAAAATGTCTTATGGACATTATAAAGGATAATGCTTTTGTACTTTCATAAAAATGTTGTAAAAGAATTAGGAGTAGTATGTGCACATTATAGCAAATAATCTGTTAATCTTCACTTTCATTCTCTCAGGGGTTGGAGCATTGTCAGCTTTCCTATCTGGACGTTGGAATGAAAATAATATGTTCATTAGTTCCAAAAGGATCACAATAGCTGTATTTATTTTATCGAGTTTCTTAATAGGCTTTTTGATTTATGCTTTTGTTTCCCGTGATTTCTCAATTAAGTACGTTGCGTCTTATTCTGATAGAACGTTGCCTATATTTTACACAATTTCAGCCATTTGGGCTGGGCAATCCGGTTCATTGTTATTTTGGGGTTGGCTGCTGAGTTTATTTTCCGCAATCGTCGTTTGGCAAAATCGAAATAAAAACCGGGATATCATCCCATATGTGATCAGTATACTATTATTAACAACCTGCTTTTTCTTCGGATTAATGATTTTTGCCACCAATCCATTTGAACTTCTTCCCCAGCCGGTGATTAACGGCAATGGCCTAAATCCAATGTTACAAAATCCCGGAATGGTTATGCATCCCCCAACATTATTTTTAGGTTATGTAGGTTTTACAATACCGTTTGCTTTTGCCATTGCTGCCCTTTATAGCAAGAAAATCGATTCGCAGTGGATTCGTACCACCCGTAGATGGACATTATTCTCTTGGTTATTTCTGACCCTCGGTAATTTGTTGGGTGCAAAGTGGGCCTATGTCGAGCTTGGATGGGGCGGTTATTGGGCTTGGGATCCTGTGGAAAATGCTTCTTTGATGCCATGGTTTACCGCCACTGCTTATTTGCATTCTATTATGATCCAAGAACGTCGCAACATGCTGAAAGTATGGAATATTGTATTAATAATCCTCACGTTTGCACTAACAATTTTCGGCACCTTTATTACCCGTAGTGGTCTTATTAGTTCGGTTCACTCATTTGGAGTTTCAAACATAGGTCCGTTATTTTTGATATTTCTTATCGTCATCCTCATTTTTTCATTCGGTTTACTTATCCGTCGCTTGCCTCTTTTAAAAAGTGAGAATGAGTTAGATGCGTTTATTTCTCGAGAGTCCAGCTTTTTCTTTAACAATTTAATTCTTGTTAGTCTGGCATTCGCAGTCCTCTGGGGGACTCTATTTCCAATTATATCAGAAGCAGTACGGGGAATTAGAATCAGTGTTGGACCTCCATTTTATAATCAAATCAATATACCTTTTGCTCTGATCCTGTTAGCTCTTACGGGAATTTGTCCGTTAATTGGTTGGCGTAAAGCCTCTCAGCGTAATCTACAACGCAGTTTTATCATACCGGTTGCAATCGGATTAGTCTTTGGAATAATCCTGGCTTTTACCGGGATGACTTCAATATATGCAATCATGTCCTTTTCTTTATCACTTTTTGTATTAGTGACGATTTTTATAGAATTTTATCGTGGAACCAAAGCTCGTGCAAGGATAAATAATTTAAATTATTTAAATGCGTTCTGGAAGCTTATCATGATTAACAAACGACGGTATGGTGGTTATATCGTTCATATTGGTATTATAGCAATATTTGTTGGCATTACCGGATCCAGCGCATTTCAGAAAGAAAAAGAAGCGATTCTCGATCCGGGAGAATCACTTCAAATAGCCAACTATACACTCCATTATAACGGTTTAGTAGACCAATCAACAAATCATGTAAGGGTTATAGCTGCGGAAATTCAAGTAGAAAATAATGGTAAGCCTTTACCAACAATGTACCCTTCCAAACAGTTGTTTACCAATTATGACCCTGTTTCGGAAGTCGCAATACGACAAACATTAAAGGAAGACCTTTACATTATTTTTGCCAGCTGGGATGATGAGGGTCGAGCTAGTTTTAAAGTTCTGATAAATCCATTGGTATCGTGGATATGGATTGGTGGAATCATAATGATCGTGGGTACGCTCATTGCATCGGGACCGACCAGGAAAAAAATAAATTTAAAAGATCAAAATGTTCGTTTACCGAAAAAAGAGATAGAATATGCATAATCAGTTTTTTCACCTTAAATGGTTCATATCAATGATGTTAATCCTTCCCTTATTTTTAGGAGCACAACCGGACGTTGATTTAGGCAAAATCAAACAAAGCCTTATCTGTACGTGCGAATGTAACATGACGGTGGCTGCTTGTGAGGGTTCAATGAGCTGTAACACATCAACGAATTTGACTTTAGAAGCAAAAGATTTAATCAAAAAAGGGCTCAATGAAAAAGAGATTTTGAGTGTTTTTGTTAAACGTTATGGTGAACAGATTATGAGTGCACCATCAAAAACGGGATTTAATTTAATCGCCTGGATCCTGCCATTTACTATTTTTATTTTTACGGGGTTTGGAATAATCATTATGCTGAAAAAATGGACAGGATCTATACATAAAAACTCTGTTAATAATAAAAAAAATAATGTGAACACTAATCTGAAATATGAGGAACAATTAGACAAAGCTTTGGACAGCTTAGACTAACTGAATGAACATGAATTGCAGAATGTATGTACTCTGTATCAAAATCCATTCTACTGATAAAGCAAGGAGAGCAAAAAAATGAGTACAGCTATTTTAATATTGATAATCTTGATAACAATAGTTTATGTTTCTTGGCCTTACCTATTTGAGAGGATTAATATGCCTGATCATAAATTATCCGATGAGTCCGGACAACTCGTAGAATTAATAGAATCCAGAGATACCATGCTATCGACTATCAAGGATCTTGAGTTTGATTATGATATTGGAAAACTTACCACAGAAGATTTTACAAAAATGAATACACAATATCGAAATAAAGCAATCGATTTGTTCAGGAAAATTGAATTATATAAAAAAGGGGGAAAGGATAATGGTGGAGAAAAATCAATACCTGAAATTAGAACTAAAAAGGATTTGTGCTCGAGCTGCAATTATCCTTCAAATAAAATGGATCGTTTTTGTAGAAATTGTGGAGATCAATTAAACCATCGCTAATATTTGAGAGTAGCCAAAATCACATCTATGATGATACTAAATGTAGATAAATTAACATGAAAGGCAAACAATCCAGCCCGGTATCAATACCATCTTCAGACGAAGGAAAGATGGGCACACAATTAATCTGTATTTGTGACCTTCAGAGTACGAGAGACCGGATCCCTTGTACATGCGAGAGGATAGAGACAATCAAACAGCCAACTGATAAAAATGGAGAGAATGGCAAGGAAGTTCCTCATGTTACTGATTGAATCGAGGATGTTTTTGATACATCTAAAAGATAAACATTTTTCTGCTAATGCTATTGGTATTATTCTGAATATAGTTAATAGAAGAAAATGATAATTAACAATGGAGAAAAAAATGAAAATAAGAGAGCAATTATTAACGATTTTAATGGTCTTGGTTCTAATACCTGTTGGTATTTTTGCGCAGGATCAAAAAGTCCCGGTTAATCCGGATGTAAAAAAAACTGCAAACTCGATCATTCGTGTTGACGCAAAATACGTTTGCATGGGTATGGGTACCAATCGATTATTTGAGAGAGAACTCATACCTGCAGTTGTGGATGGAAAAACCTATTATGGTTGTTGCGAGGGATGTCAATCCAAACTATTAAAAGATCCCCAAATGAGGTTAGCGATCGATCCCATTAATGGAGCGGTAGTGGATAAAGCTACTGCAGTTATTGGCGCCCTGCCAAGTGGTGTCGTGCACTATTTTGAGACTGAAGAAACTATGGGGCAATTCGCGAAATTAATCCAAACAAAGAAATAAACTCATAGAATACCTCCCTGTTGAAAGGTATTAGATGATGTTTTGTAAAATATATTCGCGAAATAGAATGGTAATAACGGTTTTGTTTATTACTAATCTTTATCCCCTCTCCGGGCAGGATGCCGCGACGGAAAATTACATTGTCGGAACTGTTTTAAATGATGGCGAACCCCTGCCGGGAGCGCAAGTCTGGATAGCAAAGCTGGATATAGGTGATATTACTGATGAAAGGGGAGATTTTCAATTGGGTCCATTAGAAGCGGGAGAATACGAAGTGACCGTTTCGTTTATTGGTTATGAAAAGAAAATTATATCCCAAGTAGTTATTAGAGAAAGTGAAAGGGTTAGCTTATCTGTGGATCTAGTCCCTTCAGTAATAAATATGACGGGAATAATGGTAAGCCCTAAGACAGAAAAATTTAATCCGGAAGGAGTAACGGCTCATTTATCCACACGGATGATTAAAGAAGCTCCGGGAGCCGCCCAGGATATTTTTTTAGTTTTGCAGACTCTTCCGGGTGTATCCTCCGGAGGAGATGACTCAAAACTCTTTGTACGCGGTGGTCGTGCAGATGAAAATTTGGTTATTTACGACGGTATGGTTATCCGAAATCCTTTTCATTTTGATATAGTTGGAGGAGGATTTTATACAGTCTTCAATTCCAGTATGGTTGAAAATGTTGATTTTTATTCAGGCGGGTATCCGGCAAGATTTGGAGATAGACTTTCAGCAGTGATGGTTATCGAAAACAGAGAGGGTAATCGAGAACATTTAAGCGGAGAATTCTCATTAAGTATGTCTGATATAAAAGGATTGATAGAAATGCCCTTGTCCCCATCCGTATCATCAATTTTCTCTGTGAGACGTAGTTATTTTGATATCCTGTTGGGAGGAACCGGCTTTGGTACGGAATATGATTTACTTCCTTATTTCTATGATATTAATTCGAAAACAGATATTAGAATTAACAATCATCGGCTGTCGTTCAATGTACTTTATTCTCAAGAAAAATTATCAGGAGAATTTGATGAACCCCATTGGGTAGGGACACATGACTGGTCAAGTGAAAATTGGACAGTCGGGATGCGCCTAAGATCATTAATCAGTCCATCAATTTCTTCTGATTTAAATGTGTACTGGTCATATGTAAATAGTTTAGCTAATCATGCTGACCGTGCAGGCCTGGAAGATACTCGAGGGAGTGAAATAGCAATAAAAGAAAATATTACATTCTTAAAAAAGAACCATGAACTGCGTACAGGCTTTTGGTTTGTTATAGACCAGAGCGATATTGAAATAAATTTACCCATCGATTTGGCATATAACTTTGAGGCAATGTATTTTAAAGCCAATGGTTCTGCTACAAAACTAGCAGCATACCTGGATGATACATGGGAGGTTCGTCCATGGTTATCCTTGAACTATGGAATCCGGAGTGACTATATCATTCCCAGTTCTGAACTCGTAATATCCCCCAGGATGAATCTGGTTATTACGCCAATGGACAAGCTGCAACTGACTGCGAATTATGGCGTTTACTCTCAAGCACCACCAGCATATGAATTGGAAAACAACTCTACACTTCAATCAAGAGAATCCAAAGCCGTTGGCCTGGGACTAAATATACGATTATCAGAAAGTGTTACTGGAAATTTAGAAATATATAAAAAGAATTTCTTTAATCTTATGTCCATTGATTCAATGGGTAATTTTCAAAATAATGGTTATGGAAATGTAGCGGGATATGAATTATATCTTCAGAAGAAATCGGGCGAATCTTTTATCGGTTGGCTTTCCTATACATATTCTATTGCAAAAAGAAAGGAAGGTTTTGCGAAGAAATTAGATCTTTTCAATTATGATCGAACCCATATGCTCACTGGAGTAATACAATTCAGGCCTAGTGAAAAATGGAAGCTTGGTATAAAATTTCGCTACGCTACCGGTGTACCTTATACACCCGCAAACGGAGGAATTTACAATTCACAATTGGATAAATATTTTCCAATAGTAGGCGAAAGAAATTCCGTTCGTTACAAGCCGTACCACCGTTTGGATATTCGAATTGCCAGGTTTTTCCCTGATGTATTAAATGGCCTTGTTGTTTATATCGAAACAGTCAATACATATAACCGTCAAAATGTTGCATATCTTATATGGAGTGATGATTTCAGTTCGTCAAAAAGCTTTTCCATTTTTCCTTTCCTCCCCATTTTAGGAGTTGACCTGTCACTATGAATAATCATGGGCTAATCCTCAAATCAATCCACATTATTTTATGGTTTTTGACGGTAAATCAACTATTGTCAGCTGAATCTTATTTTACTCAAATTCGTTCCCTTCCCGGTTTTTCAGCTTCTGTTATAGGAGAAAAAGTAACCCCGGGTGTAATTCATAACGAGCTGAATACCATAGATAATGAAAAACTTAAAGGTTGGAACACTGTTCATAATGAATTTCGAATATTTCTTGATAAGCCAATTGAGGGATTCAGGATCGATTGGGCTTGGTTCGATCCTTTATTAAAAATTAATGTTGAAAAAATATACTTGATTCAGGAAAGACAAAGAGGTATCATTCAACATGATAGAGATGAATTTCTTTTATTAGGAAAAATGATCAACGAAAATGATAAACTTTAAAATAAAACAAAGAAAGGACAACACTATGAAACGAAAGAAAAACGTATTACTAATCCTTGGAATAGGATTATTTATCAGTATGGGATATGCCCAAATGAAGGATATGAGCCCCAAAAGTCAATCCGATTCAACTCATCAAATGAATATGCAAGAACACGAATCGATGAAAATGCCAATGAAAATGCAGGGGAATAAACCAATGAAAATGCAAGAACATGAATCAATGAAAATGCAGGGGAATAAACCAATGAAAATGCAAAAAACAATGAATAAAGAAAAAGGTGAAGAAGCAATTGCCTATTACACATGTTCTATGGAAAGTCATAAACATATTTATAGTACGGAACCGGGAGAATGTCCCGAATGCGGAATGAAGTTGGTTAAGGCAGTTTTGACCGATGAGAAAGAAGCTGACTACTATGGATGCACCATGCCAAGCCATAGCTTCATTCGAAGCGAAAAACCCGGAAAATGTCCTGAATGCGGCATGGAATTAAAACCCATGAAATTGAAAAAATCTTAAACAGGTTGAGTTAATAAAAACACAGGGGAGTATCCATGAAGAATAAACGAATAACAGTCATTATGTTGATTTTATTGTTTTTGACTGGCTGCATGCACATGGAGATGGGAATGCGTAAAAAAATGAATATGGGAAAAATAACCCCCATTAAAAAAGTGCAGGAATACAATACAAATGATAAAATGGATCAGGTGATTAGTAAATCCGTTAATAATCTAAAAGCTCAATCATTAGACATCTCAAATATTGCTGTATGGCGAATTCGAAGTCAATCTGCCGGATTAGACGTCGATCTTTTGCGGGCTAAACTCATATCGAATCTTGTTTCAATTAACACATTTCAAGTGGTCAGCAGAGAAAGATTAGATGCATTATTGGAAGAACAGGAGCTCTCATTATCTGGAGTAATCGACAGCCAAAGTGCTGAAGAAATTGGAAATTTGATCGGGATTGACGGGTTTATTGATGGATATGCATCCTTTAGTGAAAATCTACTATCATTAACACTACATCTGATTGAAACGAAAACAGGAAAAATAGTGTGGTCAAAAACTATTCAATCCGAATAGAAAATACCTTCGGAAGGTACTAAAACATCTCAGATGTGAATAGTTTTGTTCCAAAATGCAGAGGGATGAGTTCCTTCCGAATGTATTAGTTTGAGAATATGAACTGGCAACGACTATGGGAGATAGAACCATGAAAGTCAAAAAAACAATCAGTATAATGCTGATATTAAGCATCGTTTTTTGGACACTGGGATGTGAAGACAAAGATACGGTATCACCGGAAATTGTGGCAATTACACCTGCTGATGGTACAACCAGTGTTGCAAAAACAACTGAAATAAAAGTTGAATTCAATGAATCGATGGATAAGATATCCTGTGAGTCCCGGTTTGCATTGATAATAGGTGATCTGGATGATATGCCTGATGATTTTAACGATGGGATGCACGGATCGTTTGATTGGAATTCGGGGCAAACATTAATGATATTTCATCCGGACTCCGCATTGATGGATTCCACCATGTATTCAATTTGTCTAAAAGAAGGGATGGAGATGAATGAACATGATGGCGCAATGATGACGTCCGGAATGAGCAGCCATGGATCATCGGTAACCGGTGGAGTTATTTCGAAGTTTGAAACTGAAAAATAAACTGGTAATTGGTGAATAGTAACTGGTAAGGGGTAAGCGGTAATTGAAGTACCAATAACAGCTAACCAGAATTCCCATTTATTAAAAGTTGATATTATCAGAGAGAATAATATGATAAACAAAAAAATTATGCATTGGAAATATTATGAATTTACCTGAATATATTCCCAATATTCATCCGCTTTTAGTTCATTTTCCAATCGCACTCTTCTTGGTTACCGTAGTATTTCATGCGTGGAAATTACTTTTTACTCAAGATGATAAATATAACTCACACGTCCTGACCGGGTACCTTATCACCAGCATAAGTTTAGTGGCTACGTATTTTTCCGGTCGTAACGCCGCTGATAATGTGACTGTACCCGACGATGCACTTTCAGCTTTATCGAATCATGCAGACAAAGCACTGTTTCTACTTGTGTATTGTTTACTCCTTACCGGATTAATTCTTTTCACCCAATATCGCCATTTGAGTCGCATAAAATTAGTGGATATCGCTCTTGTTATTTTGGGTGTAATCGGACTGGGATTATTGACGGTTACTGCCGACGCCGGTGGCAGATTGGTTTATGGTTATGGTGTCGGAGTCACAAGAGTTCAGGAAAGTCCAATGGATACTATAGTGGAACAAACCATTGACGATAAAGCAGAACTCAATATACAAAAAGATGGCTCATGGAAATGGGAATCCGGAGGGGAAAATTCATTAGGATAGATCGGAAGAGCACACGTCTGAACTCCAGTCACATTCCTTTATCTCG
>CAJVYU010000073.1 GCA_913009735.1 uncultured Fidelibacterota bacterium | reverse complement strand
CTTATTTTCTCCAATAAAAGCCATAATATACCTCCAAAGAATCACCCTTTAACAAAAGGAGTCATATTATGACCGAAGACATGAAGCCCCACGGCTTCTCTAAACGGACTCAGGATACCTGCCTTTACGCCGTCTCCAAATTGGCCCGCCATTTCAACAAATCCCCCGATGCCGTCTCCAACGAAGAACTCCATTAGAACTACCCAAAAATCCACTTGAAATGGCGCACAGCCACGCTTTCTCATAGAAATCCCGTTTTTAATCAATGTTCCCTTCTTTAAATCCCATCAGAAACCGCCGGGCAAATTCCGAATGGTATACAACCCAACATGCTTTGTCCAAGCCCGCAAGGGCGGGAAAACTCGGCTTCGCTCGCTTAAATCCTTATTTTGTTAGCTGCTGCTTTAGAATGATCGCAATGTACTTTTTTTACCGGTATTTTGAATGATTATATATTCCCAAAAATCCGGAATTTTCAATTTATCTGATTTCTCATAACAAGAATAATTTTTTAAAATTTTTGCTAATGATTTGGTGGATTTTTCTTCCTTAATTTTTTTATTTCTTCGTCAAAATCGGAAATATATTTTTTATCCTGGATAACTCGTAATTTTTCATATTCTTTTTCAGCTATTTCTTTAGCGACAGCGGCGGAAACTTTGCCCGGATTGGTCAAAATATCGTATTGATTAAACTGTAGAAAAGCATCGAGTCGTTCGGCCCAGTCCTGCATTTTCATGGGGATTTGCCGCTCCGCCTGCAATTCGGCATAATCCAGGTACATGGTTACAATACGATTCAGGTTTTTCAATTCTTTCTCGTTCAGGTAATTTTTGGCAACCGTTACATCCGATTTAAGAATCTTCCCTTTGGGCGCATTTTTCCAGGTGGTTAGCCCCATGTGTTCTTTTTTTGCGTCCGCTCTCTGGGCAATAATTTCAGCGGCCGTCTGTCCGGTGATGGCCCAGTGCAATTTATTTTGCACGGTTTGGTAAAACATTTTCGTTATTTCCGCCTGCGGATTATAATCGATGCTGCATTGTGCATAGATGTCGGTGATCTTTTGATAGAAGCGACGTTCGCTGGCACGAATTTCACGTATGCGTTCCAGTAATTCATCAAAATAATCTTTGCCGAAAAGCATGCCGCCCTGTTTTAAACGCTCATCGTCCAGGGCAAAGCCTTT
Organism: uncultured Fidelibacterota bacterium; assembly: GCA_913009735.1. GTDB lineage: Bacteria > Fidelibacterota > Marinisomatia > Marinisomatales > TCS55 > JADFRD01. The sequence goes on along the minus strand of CAJVYU010000073.1, from coordinate 14,651 downwards.
GGTGATGAATTCACGCAGCACACGGGTGGCCCAAATACGGAACTGCGTGGCAACTTTTGATTTGACGCGATATCCAACTGAAATAATAGCATCAAGATTGTAGTATTTTTGGGTTCGCTTTACTTCACGACTTCCTTCTCTTCGAACTTGTAAGAAATCCTTACAGGTTGCCGACTCATCCAATTCACCTTCCGCATAAATGTTTTTAAGATGCAGGGTAATGTTCTGCGGTGTGGTCTGGAAAAGTTCGGCCATCATTTTTTGGGTTAGCCAAACTGTTTCATCACGTACCAACACTTCCACCTTAACATTGCCCTGCGGCGTGGTATATAAAATGATTTCCGAGTTTTTCATATCTCACCTCCCATTGTCTGGACTGTGATTCGTGTGATTAAATGATTTTGTGATTTTAAAAATTATAGTCAAACACAAAATCACATAAATTAAAGCATAGGCATTTTGCCAACTTCATACTTTTCATTGAAGGGGACACTAATCGCAAAAATTTCTTCATTACTATTGAGCCTGCAATGCAATGCAATACAATGATATGTATGATTATTTGATTTCGTGATTTTAAAAATTATAGTTCATCAAAAAATCATATAAATCATAGTTCAGACCTTATGCTGCACCCGTTTAAACTGCAAACTTTTACCGCCAAAGTTAATTAACAATCCAACTTCCATGTTGTATGCTTCCAGATAATTAATGGCCTGTGCAGGATGGACGTCTTCTAACTGAATAACCGCTTTTAATTCTACCATAATTTTATCTTCTACAAAAAATCCACGCGACGTTTCCCTATTTGCTGATCATTGTAATAAATTGGCATTTCCATTTCACGTACAAAAGACAACCCTTGTTTGGTCATCTCAATGGCAAGGGCGCGCTGATAAATAACTTCCTGAAAACCATTGCCCAAAGTGGAATGCACTTTCATTGCGCAGCCGATAATTTTTGAAGTTAATGCAGAGTATTTGTATTCATTCTTTATACTGCTCATCGCTCAAACCTTCGATAGATGGAAAATCCCGTTCTTAATCGGTGTTCCTTTCTTTGAATCCCATCAGAAACCGCCGGGCAAATTCCGAATGGTATACAACCCGTCCCGCCCGGGCGGGAAAAACAGGCCGCACTTCCAATTTTACACATTCACCCCGCATTGCTTGTGAGCCTTTGTTATCTTCCGGTCTTTTCATTTATCTTTTTAAATATCGAGCACCGATTAACGATTTTTGATTTATTTTTGATTGAATAATTATTCATGATTTTTGATTATCCCGTGCCGTTTCACTACTTTTTACGAAAATTGAAATCAGTTCATTCTTTTTTGTTTAGCGTTCTGTATTTCACTTTAATTGAGAGACCTTTCGTCTATAATCGATTGAGAATAAAATGAACTCCGACAATAAAATCAACAGAATTCAACAAACAATGGACAATTATTCCCAAATATATATTTCTCTTGCGTTTAACTATGTATACCAGCGGTAATACCCCTAATGTTCTGGCAACAAACATCCAGGGTGTCCAAATATGATATAATGAAAATAGGGCACTATGAATTAATGGCGTCCATCCTTTTAGGTTCGAAGGCATACGAGGCAGAAGGTACCCCCTAAAATAGAACTCTTCCAGAGTCGGCAAAATAAGTACGATAAAAATCAACAGAAATCCATAAGTAACGATTAATACCGTTGTTGAGTAATCATTGCTCAGCCCCATATCAAGAAACATCCCGGCCGGCAGCCAATTAAAAAGAGTGATAATAAAACCTGATGTAAAGCGAAATAGAGTGAATAGCAAAGCCGATAAAAGGAATACAACAGGCACCCAAACAAAGTATTGCCAGGTTGGAATACGCTGGCAGTATTGTATTACACCATTAAATAATGTTTTGCCGGTCAACCGTTTTTGATATAGTAAAAAGCCCAATTCAAAAGGAATTAATACAAATATACCTGCTAACGATAACGCCATTACCGACGGAAATCCTTGTCCTTTTACAAAAGGAACTATTGCGAAATAAAAGATGCCGCCAAGTAGTCCCGGAAGAAGATGCAGTCCTATTGATTTCAAGAGAGAATGCTTTACAATGCCGTTTTCCATTTTTCTGTCTTTATCTTAATTATTTAGGAATCGAACTTCGTCAGGAATTGTGGTCTTTACGCATTTGAATCCTGCTTCCGGTTACGGGATTCTTTTCGGCTGCTTATCTAACTTCTTTTTTGATTTTTGTTCCTGTTTCCTTTTCTTCTGTTTCTGACTCTTGTTCTTATCCTTCTTGCCGCCTTTGTCTCCCATTGTGTCCATCCTTTTCTGTTATCAATCATCTTCTCGCCGTAAAGGGCACTACGTCGTAAGTTGTGGAATAATTTACCTTAATTTTCCCTGTATGTTCATGTAACTTGAATATAATTAAAATTAAGGACTTTTATTGAAAATATCAAGCCACAATTTCATCCCGATCCCAATTTGAAACTGTTAGACCCAATCAAACCGGTTTTGCGTTATCATCATTATTCCTTTCGTACAGTATAGAGTGTTACAATGGATGATGTTCTTATTTTTGGTGCGGGCTTGATTTCCACATCCTCAACGGAACCATAACCAAGCCATTTGGATATTCGCGGAAATACCTTAATATAGAAGATTTGAGCGAACACCCCTGCAATTAGTATCACTTCAGAAACCCGCCATCCTTGAATTGCTCCCATTCCGATGGCCAATGCCGGCGCAGGCGAGACCTCCTTTGCCTAACCAAAGAAAATAAAAAACTCGAATAGCCAAAGCCTCATTCAGCAACTTCCCCGATCCAGCCCACCCCGCCTGAGCGGGAAAAAAGGCTGCGCTCGCGTAAACCCTTATTTTGTTACGACCAATGAACGGGCGCCGGAAACACCCAATGTTATGGATTACATCGGACGACAATAAACGCACTATTTCAAATGTCCCGGCGGCTTTGCGGCTTTACGTGAGATTTTGTAAATAATCCGGGTTAAAAGAATGCGGCTCTGAGAATCCGATTATAATTGCGTTAAACAAAGCTGCCAAAAATCTCACAACTGCGTCTTCCGCAAAAACTTCCAAAGAAGAATTGACTGATAGTTTAAGGAAAGCGATTTAATTCGAACAACTTAAGATTCAAAATGGGCAGGGTAAACTCTGTTCACCTTTTTCCTTCGTTTATAAGTTCCGGCCAGTTCTAAAAATATCTCTACGTCTCTATCGTAATCCCCCTCTGTGCCGTCAAAATAAAAACTGCGAATTGGGAAATTGTCGTGCTCCCGGCTCAGTTTTGGATAAACAGCTTCACAAACAATTCCATTCATGCAGGTAAACGGACTGATGTCCACAATGCCATCGGCGCCTTTCGAATGATAATAGATGGCACCGCCCACGTTTAAAACCATTTCGCCCAAAGCGCCCCAATAGGGCAGGTAAGGTTTTGCAGGTTCAACGATGGCTTGTGTATTTTCAGGTTCTTCATAACCGGCGAAACGCTCATGCAGAGGGGCCAGTAACTTGTGCTCATCCATTTGCTGAACTTTGTTTTTAATAATATTGCCCAACATCGATTTGGAAAAGCGCCGGCCGTGGATTTTTAATTCATACCGGTGCATAAAATTGGTGTAAAAAATCCATTCGGCAATGGGGGCCAGCCAGACTTCGCCGCCGAATTTTTCGATTCGATCAATTAAGTACGCGTTGGAAAAATCATCCAGCCGGCAGTAAATTTCTCCCACAACGCCAATCAGCGGTTTGTCTTTTGTGTAGCACGCAGGGATGTTTTCAAACTTGGATTTGATTTCCGCCATGACTTGAATCAGGCGTTTAAATTTTTCTTTCATGTCCGGGTCCGGCCGTTCGAGCACGCCGCAAAGTAAATCTAAACTTTCGGAGTGCACGTTATCGGTTTCGCCAATATTGATCTCATAAGGTCTTGTCTGAAGCAAGAGTTTTCGTAAACCGTCGGCACAGACCAAAGCACGCCAGCCCAGTCGAAACAAATGATCCCCATATTCTTCCAGGCCGTCATAACCGTCTTCGCTATTGGGGCTGACGACCATCACTTCGTCCAGGCCTTTATCCGTTAAAATTTTTTCCAGCAAATTTCGATATTGGCCGAAGCGGCAGGGGCCGTCCGCCGTCGGCATCATGAAGGCGGTTTTTTCAGGCTCGAAATTTTCATCTTCAATCACTTTCAGAAAGCTTCCCAGAGTCACCATTTCCGGGTAACACTCTTCTCCTATCGTGTATTTTCTGGCCAGCTCCAGCGAGTGGGCATCCGATTCAAGCGCCGGCTGGCCGTTCACCCCCATGGATCGATAAACAGCAGCCATAGCCGAGGCGCCGTCGAAACTCATCCTTGGGATGTAAAGCGTTCTGCCGGCGAGGGATTTTTTCTTAGAGATTTGTTTTTCAGTATTTATCGACGTCATGCGTTTGCCGCCTCCGTCATTTCAAGTTTCGGCGTGGTTTGTTTTTTTTCTTTTGCCCACCATCTCAGCGCGCCTTTGCTGTCTAAGTACGCTTCGCAGCGGGTAATGTAACCGGCGTCGTTGCTGTGGCCGTCAAACTGAAGCGTTAAGAACGGCTTGCCCGATGCCTTGGTGATGTAATGTTTAATGTATGAATCCGGGCCGCACTTAAAATTTGTCAAATAGATCAGATGAAGATTCGGGTGCCGGCCTGCAAATTTTGCGGCGGCAATAATTTTGCGGCCGTAATTCCAGTACATGTTTGAGTTCACATCGGAAATATCAATTTCATCTACCGGCAGAAAATCCAATGGAATGACGTTCACGCCATAATAATCCCGGAGTTTGCTGCCGATATCAAGCGTCATACCCCTGTCATTTACATTGTAAGTTCTTCCTGCTAAAATGAATCCGATTTCTCCCGACTTTTGCAGAGCCGCCAGCGCTGTTTTTCCGGCATCGAGCAAAACCTGTTGAAAGTCCTTTTGGCTTTTATGGGCGGCATTTAGAGCTTGTTTGACGGCGCTTTTCCTTTCTCCGAGCGGTTTTAAAGCTTTATACAGGGATTCTAAAGATAATTCTTTGCCGTCTTTAAAACGTAATGTCGGAGAAATAATTTTGCCGGCAATCCGGGAAAATGATGAGGCAATTTTTACGACAAAAGGAAGGGTTTGGCCCCAGAGGCAATAATAACTGTTCACATTTTTGAACGGCGTTTCGGCATTAATCATATTGGGAATAAACAGCCAATCAACCTCTTTTTCAAGAAGATTTTGAACGTGACCGTGGTAAGCCTGTATCGGCAGGCAGGGTTCGGAAACGGAGGTTTCATTTCCGACCCGAATGATTTTTGCGTTGGTTTCATCCGACAACTGCACTTTGTAGCCGAGCGTCCGGAAAAAGGTATTCCAAAGCGGAAAATGTTCATAGATGTACATGCTTCTTGGAAGGCCGATAGTCGCTTTGCCTTCAATCTCCGGTTGATATCCATCGAACAAAATTTCCTGCCGTAACGCCAGCAGGTCATCGATGACAGGTTTTTTCCCGGTGGTCTGCCTCCTGCGGAATTTGTCGGAACATTGATCGCCCCAGTAGGTCTTCTCACCTTCGACGGCAAATTCCTGCATATTGCAATAATTCGAGCAGGCCTTGCAGGTGAATTCTCTTAATGTGTAGTTCACTTGCTCGAGTTCATAACCGCGGAATTTGGTCTGTTCTTTTGTCATGGCTATTTTTTCGACGGCAAGAAGGGCAGCCCCGACAGCCCCGATAACGCCGTTATAAGGAGGAACAATGATCTTTTTATTGAGAACTTTGGCGAACGCGCTTGCGATGGCGTCATTATAAGCGGTGCCTCCCTGGAAAAAAATCACATTACCGATTTTGCGCTCGCCCACCACCCGGTTCAAGTAATTATAAACAATCGAGTAGGCCAGGCCCGCTGTTAGGTCTTCTTTGACAGCGCCCCGCTGCTGGTAAGCCGAAACATCCTGCTGCATAAAAACCGTGCACCGTTCTCCCAGCTTGACCGGCGCTTTGGAAGAGAGCGCCAATTCTGCAAATTCACCTTTAATGGCAATGCCCAACTCTTCGGCACGTTCTTCTAAAAATGAACCGGTTCCGGCCGCACAAGCTTCATTCATGGCAAAGTCGACCACAATTCCGTTTTCAATGCTGATGTATTTTGAATCCTGTCCGCCGATTTCAAAAATGGTGTCGGGCTGGGTATTGAGCATGGTTTTGGCGAGAAATTCAGCCCCTGTTTTGTGTGCGGTGATTTCGTCGTTAATGGTATCCGCCCCAATCAACTCACCGATGAGTTCCCTGCCGGAACCGGTGGTGCCCGCGCCTTTGATTTCTATTCTGCTGCCGACCTCATCATAAATTTCTTTTAAACATCGATTGACCACTTCGATCGGCCGGCCGTCTGTTCGGGTGTAAATTTCTTTGATCATGCTGCCGTCTTCGTCAATCACGACCACATTTGTGCTGACCGAACCGACATCGACACCCAAATAAGCTTCCGCTATTTCGTTCACTCCATTTAAAATTCTGGGTCGAACTTTATCCCGAAGCAACAAGACCTTTTCCATGGTCAACGGTTTGCTGACAGGAAATCGATCGGAATCGACAACAATTTTATCCGAATGTGCATCGAGATTTAGTCGTTTTGATTTTTGTGCAGAATCCCGCTCCGCAAATGCTGTTCCTATAGCCGGAATCCAGGCATAATATTCCGGAACTCTCAATTCTTCTTCACTCAGTTTGAAAATTTCCCGCATCGCATTGGTCACACCGGAATTGGCTGCGACACCGCCGATAAATAAAGCCGGGGGCGTCACGCGTTTCCCTTTCATGATGCCGCTTTTAAAATTGCGAGCCACGGCTTCACAAAGTCCCCGTAATACTTCCGGCGGAGTGAATCCTTTCTGCTGCGCATGAACCATGTCGGATTTTGCGAAAACCGAACATCTCCCTGCGACTTTGGCGCTGCGTTCGGCTTCGGAAACGATTTGGCCAATATCCGCCACATTATATTTTAACCGGCTTGCTTGCTGGTCGAGAAATGATCCTGTTCCGGCGGCACAATCTCCGCTTTTTTCATAATCTGCTATTCCTGCAGTGCCGGACGCCACATCTCGTTCCAGTGCAATGTACTTGGCGTTTTGGCCGCCCATTTCCAATACAGTCGAAATGTTCGGGTAAATTTCACCTACACCTCTGGCAATTGCTTTAAATTCATTTTCATGATTAATGCCGAGATGGTCCTGAATCAGAGGTCCTCCTGAACCGCAAACCCGTGCCCCCCGGATTTCATCTTTGGGAATAATTCCAAAAATCTGTTTTAATAACTGCTGAGTCGCCGTAATCGGACTGCCCTTTAAACGGCGATAATGGGTGACCAGGATTTTTGAGAAAATTTCTTCTTTAGATTTTCCGTTCCGGTGGGGTTGATAAAACAAATCCTGAAAATCGGACGCACGTTGAATGGTTTGCAGAGACTCGTCATCACTTAACAGGGCAATTTTTACACTTACCGCTCCGACATCGATTCCGAGAAAGATTCCCATATTTAAGTCCTAATTGGGGTTAAATTAAAATTGGATTAAATGCGTCCTACAGAGCAGCCCGTTTGAATAAACCTGCCGACAGCACCGGCTATTAAACCTGCAAATCAAACCGCTGCGTAAAAAACACCGCCGTCGACTAACCGGCGTCCCGGAAGCACTCCTTTAGAACCGCCTTTATTTTAAAACTGCTGAAGCCGTTTCACAGATTTTATTGAGAATTGTTTGACCACCACGATGAATCGTGGTGCCGGTTCAATCGCATAGGAGTTGTACAATGGGGCTGTATCAAAAGTATCTATTTCACCGCCGAGGACGCAAAGTTCGCAAAGAATAATTTATTGAAAATATAAATGTTAGCGATCCTTTTGTGTTTTCAGCGATCCTTGCGGTTTACTAAAATTTGGACTTTTGATACAACCCCTTAACTTTTTGACAGAGTGCCCGTGTGTAAACGCTCAAGCTCAAAAAAGGGCAGGGACGCCAAAGCGTTCTTCAGAGAGCTTCCTCCTTTTGGGCCGCTGCTTTCGTTCCGTGTGATGCCTTGCTCTTTGCCGATCCCAACTTTCCGGTTCTTGTGAAAGCTCTGTCTAAAATATTCAGGGCTAATTCATTTATCACTCTGAAAAAACGGAATAGTTCCCTCTTTCAGAAAATCCCCGCACAAGTCCGGGGCGGGGACTGGGTCGTCCATTCCGAAAATTCCGGCACAGGCGGGGCCGCCTTTACCTAATCCAAGGAAAATAAAAAGATAGAATAACCAAATCCTCATTTGGGCGGAAAAACCCGGTTACACTCGCTTAAAACCTTATTTTGTTATGTGTTTTTTATATGAGCTATAACCTTTATTAATTATACTATTTACTCAATAGTATTTAAATTATCCACAATAATATTTTTGGGCGGCAAATTGTCTTTTTCGATTGGCGCGGCTTTTTTACTTAAGATAAATAACCTCAATGCCGAAGTGAAACCCGCAATTGTTACTCCATAAATTATTTGTGATTCAGATAAAATTGATAGAATTAATAAAAATAATGCTGTTGATAAATATCTGCCCGATTGAATAAGTAACCCGGTCCGTTGATGCAGCAATAATTTTCCGTGTACACCTTTCCGGCTCACCCGATATCCTATTAAATTACTCAAATGTTGTGTGATAACAATTAAAAAAAGTCCCCATACATATCCAAGAAATATTTCTCGAAAAATAGCGGGTATAAAAAATAGAAAAAAAGGGATACCAATACCTATAACCAACGTGGCTATTAAGTGCTTTGGATTTAGAATTTTTAATTTTGAAACTGATTCCTGAAATGCCGGATTTCCTTCAATTGTATTGATTGGATAACTTTGATAATGCTTTGCATAATGAGCCCTTCTTTCTTTCTCCTGTATAAGAGTTAGGAAATAATCACTCAACATTAAAAGTATTGTAACCAGACCAATAATAAACGGATAATTCATTAAGAATTTAAGTACCATTATTACCCCTTAAATTTGTAATATTTAATAAATGCCTAACGACAAGCTCACCCGCCGACGTAGGAGGTCGGTTGCAGCGCCTGGTTAGCTATTTTCCTCTGGTTCACAAAATATTCGATTGCCCGCTACTTAAGAACAGTGATTGGGTCCTTGAATAATTTTGAATTCGGAATGAGTACCTTATTCCCTTTGGAATCAAGCTCCGTGTATCGCAGGTCAATAGAAACAACAATGCCCTCGTAACCCGATATTTTTATACGGGCTCCTTTCTCGAATGGTCGATATAACAATATGAGGACGCCAGAGAGAATATTGGAAATAGTATCTTTCAGAGCGAAGCCAAGTGCAAATCCCGTCAACCCGATACCGGCCACTAGCGCGGATACGTTAATACCTAACGTTCCGAGCGCAGTAACAAAGCCAAAGATTATAAGTGTAATACTGCTTGTACGAGCAAGTAGAAAAGTGAGATTTCCATCTAATTTCGATCGCTCAGCGGCACTAGTGATTATTCTTTTCATTATTTTCGCAAGGATAAAGAAAACGACTAAAATTACTATAACTCCGATTACTCTCGGGGCCCAAAGAGTCGCTTTGCCAAGAAAATATTGTACAAGTTTTTCCACAGTCTACTAACCTCTTGTTGTCTTTCTCAAAGAAATAGCTAACGCCAAAAATAAGCTGCCGGAACATGCGGCGCTCAATCCTTTAGCGCCTTCAAAACTAAAAGATATTTTCCTATATGGGAAACCGTGTTCCGGGCTCGTCCCCGCCTGCGGAACGGGCAGGCAACAAACGGTTCCGATTGTGGTTCGCTCCCCGCTCTCACAATCTAACCTTATTCGTTATACGCTATTTTACAGATAAACCTTGCATAAAATTTAACGATGGCAATATGAAATTTTGGGCATTTTGAAACACCAATCTTTCAATTTAGCACACAGTTTGTTTATTGCTAATTCGTTCATATTTAGCACCTTCTGCCCAATTTTTTATATTGCGTGTTGGTTGCCGTTTATATTTTTCATCTTACCAAATCAATGGTATCAATTTATAACGAGTCTTCTTAGAATATTCAACATATCCGTCCAATTCCATTTTTAAAGTTTTATCCTCAAGAGATGTTCTTATCAACAAAAGAATAATTGCAATCAATGTTGGAATAATACTCCAAATTGAAGTTGTAATTAATGGTAATCCAACCAATGAAAGAATCATCCCTAAATATCCTGGATGTCGGACTGTTTTATATAATCCCGTATCACAAACAACATGTCCTCTCTCTCTTTGAATTCTCACAACGCTCGAAAAGAAGTTATTCTGGCTCCTTGCAGTCAAAAAAAGAATTTGGCCAATAATCATAATAACAACTCCTGAAATACTAATAATCCAACTGAAATTTTTTGTCCATAAAAATCTACCAGAATCTAATCCTGAAATTACTATGATTATCAGATAAATCATAGCTGACAATCCCAGTAATAATTTATCCCACGATTTGATACCTTCTCCTAAGTTTGAACGTTCGTTTATTAATTCTCTATTTTTTCGAATTGTGAAAAAATTCATCAGCGTTGTCAAGACATTTCCTGATAAAAATATCCAACCTTGAATATAATCAATTCGTCCCGCACATATAAATAAAATGGCTGTAAAAATTACATTAGTTATCAGTCCTTTAATTAATAATTTTATTTTTTCCATAGTTGAATATTTTAATCATGTCCGGTATTTCTGTGTCGTCCTAAAATGGCAACCAACGGTGAGTAATATGAAGCGTTGGGCGTTTTGAAATACCTAACTTTCAATCTACTATGCCGTTTATTTATATTCACAATCTTTCAATTTAACTACCACTCGCCCAATGACTTATATACATTGTTATGGGCTGGTTTTTATTTTATCATTATATCTGATAATTTCACGTCGGGGTGGTGATATTTCTTTTCATATTCTACTATTTCCCCATAGATTGCATCTTGCGGACACCATTGAAAACAAGCATAGCAATTCTCGCATCTATGCTGCCACTTTGGCAAATTTTCAACCATTTCAATATTTTGCACAGAACAAACCTTTGTGCATATCCCGCAACCATTACATTTCTCATTTATTTTGAAATTTCTATCTGCAAACAATGTTAGTTTATCAAAAGTTGTCAAGGATGAATTTGAAAGCCTCTTGTATCTGGATTTAGCTGTTTGTTTTTGAAGTAAGTAAAAAGGTATATGAAGTAATTGAAACATAATCTTCGTGGTTTCCAATTTGCCCTTTTTATTAGCAATTATATGTTCATATGCAGAGTTAATTTTTTCATTACATATTTCAGTAAGATTTTGCCTTTCTTTATTATCTCTTAAAATATTTGCTTTTAATTCCGTGTTAAAAAAAGCATATTTAATTTTATCTATTCCTGTGTATGGAATACTCATTTTCATTGTTAGACCAAAGGATAGTTCTCCACCTTTTGACTTAATTATTTTATTTAAGTTTCCAATTGTTGCGCCTGGCATTCCACTATGAGTGCAAATTGCAAAAACATACTTTGAATTAATATTCTCGATTTTCCCAATAAACCTTCTAACTATTAACGGAATGCCACTGTAACCAAATGTTGCGTGATATACAGGAAATATAATCCCTATTATTTTTGCATTTATTAATAAATTATTTTCATCTTCTTTTGATGCAATGGATACTAATCTCCCATTAATTTTTTGTGCAATATTCCTCGCTACAACAAATGAATTTCCTGTTCCCGTAAAATAATATACTTCTGCACTCATTGTATTATTATTCAATTAATTCACCATTTTTTATAGTTTCACTAAGTTGATTAATAAATCGTGAGGCAGGTGCACCGTCAACAATGTCATGGTCAAATGATGCAGTAATACAGAGATGTTCCCTTGCAACAAACTTTCCTTCTCTTTCTACCACTTTTTTGCTTATGCTCCCAACTGTAATCAAAACTGTCGCACTTCCGTGTGGAATAAACCAAACAGCATCTTTACTAAACATTCCAACTGATGTAACAGCAACTTTACCATATCGTTTAGCCATTTTTAAATTCTTATCCGCTAAACGGATAAATGTTCTTAAAAGAAAGCTTGGTATCAAACGTATCCATACTTGTTCAGATAGACTTCCAAGTTTATCACTTTTTTTCTTTTTTGCTTCTCTAATCTCTTTATGTATCTGGTCAAATGATTTTTCTTGTGCTTTCTTTATACCTATTGGTTCTGGAACTTTTTCTCCGGCAATTTCTCTCTCAATCAATACGCTAATTGTAACATCATCAAGAGTAATTAGTCTTTTTCCTTTTATAAATGAATTTAAATCAGGGTGGTCTTTAATTGTTTGTGCCAAACAGACAACAATATAACCTGTCAAAGACAATTTTTCTCCTGTCTTTTCAAAGTGTCTTTTTATCAATCGACGCGGTTCTGTAATATCAATCTCTGTAAAACTATGTATTACATTTTTCTCCTTTGTAACCGTGGCAGAAGCAATAACAGCACGTCTATTAAAACTCAATGGTATACTTTTATATCCTTTTTCCTTTTCCATTCTCAATCATTTGCTCCTATTCATTCTAGTTCTGTTCTTAACTTGCCCATAACGGTGAGTATATGAAAAGTAAGCGATTTCGAAGCACGAATCTTTCAACTTACAAGAATGTTCAAACGTGCTACAAACCTTGATACTACTATTGTCTCGCTTATTTTTTTATATACATTGTTAGCGTTTCGTTGTTATTTTTTCAATTTATTCTTTTGTTCAACATAAACATTGTCATTTAGTTTCTTCAATGCTTTCATAAAATCTTTTTCATTCAAAATAGTTAATTGATATTCAGCGATTTCTTTTAATCTTTGATATTCAGTAATTAAATACAGTTTAAAAGTTGGGCTAATCCAAGATGCAAATTCAAAAGCAATGTCTTTATGTGCATATGTACCACCATATCTTCCAGCCTTTGAGATTATTCCTATTGAATTTGTGGCTTCTATCCATTTTTTAGGTGTAAGAGTAAAACTGTTTGAACCAGATTCATTTCTAAAGGCATCGAATTCGATGCTTTTAAAATTAGGGTTTTTTAATTGTTCCCAAAGTCCAAGAAATTCAATTGTATTTCAAGTTCTCATCCAATTTTGAATGATGTAATTTGTCCTTTCAGAATCTCAAAATTTTGCCATATCTGTCAATGAAATATATTCTTCTTCATTTTGTTTATAAAGAACAATTTCTAATTCATTAACATTCAATTTAGTTTTACTCATATTTCTCCTTTTTTTAAGGACTAAAATTAGCACAATTTATTCTATTCACTACATCAATTTTGACAATGTTTTTCGGTTTCTTCCAATGAACGCTAACGGTTAGTGTAAGAATAGTAGCCGTTTACTGTGCGATTCTCTATCGAGATACACAAAAGATAAAACGAGCTACGACCCTTTAACTTACTACTTTATCGGCTATTATTTTTACACATTGTTAGCGGTTCGTTGTGTTATTTTCCAATGCATTTCTTATAATATCTAAAATCATTTGTTCATAGGTTAGTCCAGTATTTAGATTATAGCACTTGTATAAATATCCAGTGCCTAAACCTGGAATCAAATTTGCCTCCAAAAAATAGGGAACGCCCGTTTCATTCATTTTAATATCTATTCTTCCATATCCTTTTGCACCTAATGCTTTAAAAGAATCTAATGCTAATTTTGAAATTATATTTTTAACATCTTCATTTTCTATTTTTAACGGTAATTCCTTATCTGCAATTTTATCTGAAAACCCCAAAATTCTATCTCCATTTTTATTTTTTTTCGCCAATAGTTCAATGGGATAAACATGATATGAATTATTCTTGAAATCTTGAATAATGGCTACAGTATATTCTTTACCATTTAAGTATTTTTCGACTAAGGATGCTGTCTGTTGATTTTCAAGGATAGACGATACTTTCCTTTGATAATCATCAAAATTATAAACCAAAGAATTAGAATCAATACCTCTTGAATCTCCTTCATAAAGAGGTTTTATGAATAACGGAAAATCAAGGGGGAGGTCATCTTGAATAAATTGATCAGGCTTTGCAATAAAAAAAGGAGCTGTATTACATCCGTATTCAGAAACTATTTTCTTTGCTTTACTTTTGTCAAATTCATATTCAATAGGTTTTTTAGATGAACCTGTATATGAAATTCCATGCTTGTCTAAATAATCTGAAAACCAAATTTTATTCGTTGAGTTTCTTTGTATTGAATCCAAATCAAATCCTAAATATTTAATTCCTGAAATTACGAGGTCAGGTTTTTTTCTTACAAGTTCTTTTAATTCTTCCTCTTTTTCGATAATTGATATTTCAACTTTTGTGTAATAATTGCTTAATGTTTCATATAGGAGTGCAAGTGTTCTGTCAGGCATTAAATTAAGCTTAGCAATTCTTGTCGTTACAATTTCAATATATTTTTCTTCCTTAATTACTTTCATTATGCTCCTATGTATTAATGACCGCTAACGGTTTGGCTATGCGTAGTTTGGGATTTTGAAACAATTAATTTTCAATTTACTACAAATTTTATTTAATACTATAAACTTCAATATCAGC
>CAJVYU010000072.1 GCA_913009735.1 uncultured Fidelibacterota bacterium | reverse complement strand
GTACGATTTAGACAAAGGGTGGTTTTTTTATGATGACAGCTTATTTATACGGAGTGTATTAAAAGATGTTCTAAATAACCTAGACCCTCAATTTTTTAATGTTTCTTTTATCACGCGTACTAGACTAACTGCACAAACAGAAAAGAAAGTGAAAAAAACCCCAATTGAACTATTTGCTGAAATAGATAATTGGAATGTGCATGGTTTAGCTGAAATTGGTACTGAAAATGAAAGAATAATTCAAGGCGTATTTTTAGTAGAGTTTGAAGGTCCATTAAAAAAATATTTGAATAAAAAGTATGTAATTAGTTTTGTTAGACCACCAAATATGGCCGAAGAAAAAGCTTTTTCCATTATGATAGAACACGAATCGCCAGAAGCAGAAAAATCATGGGATGATATAAAAAGTACAATGTGTAGGAATTGTAATTAAATTTTGGAGAATCAATTAAAAATTGAAAAAATATTGGAGAACTTTCGAATAGTTCAATTATTCAATCTAAATGAACTAATTTAATTCCAGCCTCTTTGGCGTGTTTCAGGATGCGCTCATCCCGGTAGAATTCATCGTAATAAATGGTTTTGATTCCGGAGTTGGCAATAAGTTTAAAGCAAGTATAACAGGGCGAAGCGGTAATAAAAATTTCTGCTTCATCCACGCGGACCCCATTCTTTGCTGCTTGGGCGATCGCGTTGGCTTCTGCATGGGTGGTGCGGACACAGTGGCCATCCACCATTTCATGTCCCGCTTCGTCGCAATGGGGCAGGCCGCGGATGGAACCGTTGTAGCCTGTGGAAAGAATGGTCTTGTCCCGGGTAATGACTGCGCCAATATGCTTACGGTCACAGGTGGATCGGGTGGCCACCTCTTTCGCAATGTTCATGAAATATTTTTCCCAGCTTACGCGTTCCATAATGATAATTATTGTTTGGATTATTTATAATAAGGATATATAATTTACTATATAGAAGATATAAAAAGAGGGTTTTATAATAATGATTACTCATACAGCTAGTATTCTTGTACTCAATAAATTTAGAAGAGCAGCGTAATTTGCTTTTAGAATATGCTAATAAGGTAATAAAAAAAAGGAGATAAATAATGTATAAGGGTTTGATTTATTTTATGGGAATTTTACTTTTTATGAGTTGTGAGCCAGATGAGAACTCACAATCAAACAAATCTGGATTAAATTCAATAAGAAGAAAAACGGTTAGTGCAGATGATAGTTGGCAGAAAATGGCTGTTATGGATAGATATGTTAAAGATGAAGCGTTATTAATAGAACAGAGAGATTTTCTTTTTACCCATATTCGGGATCAAAATTTTGTTGGAAAAATATTTCTTATTAATCATGTTCGCTTATCTATTGAAGAAAGAGAAATTGTTTACTCATTCCCCGACAGTATTTTTTTAAATAGCAACAATTATGAACCTTTTGAAATGGTCACAAGGGGGGAAGATAATGTTGAGGGGTATATTGCCTTTCGACCCGTGAATATTCTTTCTACTACGCCTGTTATAAAAGACATGGAATTCAAATTATACTGGAAAAAGCGATATTCACTGGATCAACAGGGAAATGACGATTATTTTGCTAAATATATTAACAAAGATGAAAACAGAGACTTACGGGATTCTCTTTCAGTGATTATTAATGAAAAAGGTTACATCATTTTGGGTGGATTGGTCTCTAAACCATCTGTACTTCCTCTAAAAATATATTTAAACTCAATAGATTCAGAAGAGCGACGTAATTTGATATTAAAATATGTTAATGAGGAAAAAAATAAAGGAGATAAATAATGTATAAGGGTTTGATTTATTTTATTGGAGTTTTACTTTTTATGAGTTGTGAAGTAGAAGAAAACTCACAATCAAACAAATTTGGCTTAAATTCAATAAGAAGAAAAACGGATGGTGCAGATGATAGTTGGCAGAAAATGGCTGTTATGGATAAATATGTTGAAGACGAAGCGTTATTAATAGAACAGAGAGATTTTCCGGGTGTGTAAGATCTTTGACAATAACCCTCAAAAATTTTCGCTTCATTATTTACTCAAACCTAAATATAATTCTCTGCGTTCTCTGTGCCTCTGCGGTTAATCTTTAACTTTTTCTACGGACATATAAACCTGTTTTTTCTCTTCCGCAAAATAATTATAATCTAAAATAGCATAACCTTCACTATTTCTTGTAGGACACAAAGAGCAACTTTCAGTACCATCTTCCTTGTGCCGCAAAAGTTTCAGTAGTTTTTGATCCGTTTCCTGTGCGCCGGCTACCAGATCTTCATCCGTTTCCACATACCAACGCATGGTAATCATGTATTTATTTAGTTTTTTTTCAGTATCATTTTCAGTCATATTAACCTCATTATAAGATTATCCAAAGAGTATGAAATAATTATTTAAAACGTAATGCGTAATGCGTAAAACGTGATACGAGAAATATTTACATAATTACGTTTTAAATAATTAATCCCTTCCACCCATAAAATTAACTGTTTTTACAATACTTTCACACAACCGATCAATATCTTCTTTTGTATTGTATAGGTACAAACTGGCCCGGCCTGTGGCTGAAACACCTAGTTTTTTCATGATTGGCTGGGCACAATGATGACCTGCCCGGATAGCGATACCATCATTGTCCAGAAGTTGAGATAGATCGTGAGGGTGGACATTTTCCACATTGAAACTGATAACGGCTCCCCGCTCCGACGCCGCTCCGTATATGGTGACTTCAGGGATATCCTGCATTTTTTTCAGGGCATAATTCAAAAGTAACTGTTCGTGTTGGTGGATTTGTTCTAATCCAATAGAATTGATATAATCAATGGCAGCGCCAAGACCAATCGCTTGAGCAATGTTGGGAGTCCCTGCTTCAAATTTCCAGGGGATATTATTCCATGTTGATTCATTCAAAGATACGGTTTTAATCATTTCTCCGCCACCTAAAAACGGATTCATGGTTTCCAATATTTCCGGTTTTCCATAAAGAATACCCACTCCGGTTGGTCCTAACATTTTATGACCGGAAAAAGCCAGGAAATCACAATCCAATTCCTGAACATCCACTTTTTGGTGGGGGACGCTTTGAGCTGCATCAACAATTGCGATTGCACCAACATCATGAGCCATTTTAACAATTTCCTTAATCGGATTTATCGTGCCAAACACATTGGATTGATGGATCACAGTCACTAGTTTTGTTTTATCTGTAAACCATTTCTCCGGTTCAGATAAATCCAACGTACCGTCTTCATTAAAAGGAATGTGTTTGAGAATTGCACCGGTTTCTTTTGCGCACAATTGCCAGGGAATCAGATTGCTGTGATGCTCCATTTCCGTCAGGAGAATTTCATCCCCCTCTTTTAGGTTTTTCCTCGCCCAAGCGTAAGCCACCAAATTGATGGATTCAGTTGTACCTTTTGTAAAAATAATAGAATTGTCTTTAGCGTTAATAAAATCAGCTACTTTTTTTCGACTGCCTTCGTAAGCAGCTGTTGCCTGTTCTCCAATAGTATAAATGGAGCGGTGCACGTTGGCGCTGTATTGACTATAATAACCGTTTACTGCATCAATCACAAACTGAGGTTTGAGGGTTGTTGAGGCACTGTCTAAATAAACAAAATCGTTAGACTGTTTTGAGAAGATGGGAAAATCTTCACGGATTATTTTTACATCAAACATAGACTATTAAAGTAATCCTAATTGCAGCCGGGCGGCTTCGGTCATCATATTTTGTCCCCAGGGTGGATCCCATACGAGGCTAACCATGACGTCAGCAACGCCGGGAACACCTGAAATCTTTTGCTCTACTTCCTGGGCGATCACAGGTCCCATGCCGCAGCCGGGAGCCGTAAGGGTCATGGAGACGTCCACCAGCGTTCCACCGGATTCTGCTTTGGAAAAATCACAGGAATAAATTAATCCCAAGTCAACGATATTAACAGGTATCTCCGGATCGTAACATGAACGCATGGCGTCCCAAACCGCTTTTTCATCTACCGTTTGCCCCTTCTGAAATTCTTCTTTTTCTTTTTTAACCGGCTCCTTGCCAATGGCATCGGCATCTTCACCTTCGATGCGGTAAAGATTGCCATTAACGGCCACGGTGTAACTACCGCCCAAGGATTGAGTAATAATACCATGCTCACCTTTAATGACCTTCCCTTTTGTTCCGGAAGGAATCATGGTGGCGGTACAGTCTCTGCTAAATGTAATAACTTCTTCAGTGTTTCTGCTGTTAATCATAATGACTCAGTGGTAGTTAATTCTGTTTTATTATGGAGTGCATTGTTCATGGTGTGCCAGCTTAACACCGCACATTTTACTCTGGCAGGGAATTTATAAACGCCGGCAAGGACTGCCAGTTTTCCCATATCACCGCTTATTTTGCCGGTGGTAATCATGGTGTGAAACCGGGTAAACAAACCTTCAGCTTCTGCGACTGTTTTTCCTTTGATGAGTGTTGTCATAATCGAGGCGGACGCTTTGGAAATGGCACAGCCGGATCCTTTGAAACTGATATCTTCAATTGTGTTATCTATTACTTTTAAATACAGTGTTATCTCATCGCCGCAGAGAGGGTTGTGCCCATCAACTTTGGATGTAGCGTCTTCCATATCTCTGAAATTTTGCGGACTCTGATTATGGTCAAGAATCAGTTGCTGATATAAATCTCTTAAATCATTCATTATTCAATTCTTCCAGCCATGTAGTAAGCTGTTTATGTAAATATGCAGAGGTGCTTTCATCCTTGATTTTTGATAATACTTCTCCGCCAAATCCTTCCACCATTAGCTGGTGGGCAGCGGATATATCAATACCGCGAGTGCGTAAATAATATAAAGCATCCTCATCAAGCTGACCGGTGCTGGAGCCATGAGAACAGCGCACATCATCGGCGTAGATTTCCAGTTGGGGATTGGAATGCATGGATGCGGTTTTGCTTAATAATAAATTTTTGTTGGTTTGACTTGAATCCGTTTTCTGGCTATTTTTCCGGACGATGACCCTGCCGTTGAAAACCCCTCCGGCGTAATCATCCAGAATATATTTAAAATATTGATTGCTGGTACAGTGGGGATGCTGATGATCCACGATGACCTGCATATCCACATGCTGATTATCTTTTGATAAAGAAAGTCCGTTTAGTTCTGCCACTGCATTTTGTCCTTGAAAATGAATACGGACATTACTACGAAACAGTTTGGAACTCTTGCTGAAATACGTTGCGTTCAACGCCGCATCTTTTTGTAAATGGTATTCCATACTACCGGTATAATATCCGGTATCTTCTAATATTCGATAATGATTCAACGAACTGTTTAGACCGATTTTAACAATGGTCACGCAATTATTCCAATAGAGCTTCGAGCTATCACTATTATATTGTTCAATAATGGATACAGATGCATTGTCACCCATTTGAATCAGCAAACGAGGATGATTCATCACCATATCAGTGAGATTAGTCGTAAGAAATTGATAATGGATAGGTTTGGTTAATTTTATGCCGTCGGCAATGCCAATAGCCAGCCCGGAATTCATCAGAGACGTATTCAAGGCAACAAAGGGATTTTCCTCTGAGGGTGAAAAATCAATTAACTCATCTATTAAAAGTAAATCCGGCAATGTTTGAATGGTTACACCTTCCGGAACATGTGAAAGCTGCGGCTGATAATGTCCGTTTAATATGACAATAGAATAAAAATTACCAATGGATTGAATGTGATAATCTTTTGCTGAATTTAAATCTTCTGCCGAAGCCATCCGAAATTCTGTTTTATCAAAAGGGGAGAAGTCCGTGAATTGCCAATCTTCCCATTTTTTGGTGGGAAAGCCCAATTCGATAAAACGGCTGAACGCTTTCTGCCTTAACAATGAAAGCGTATTTGGTTCATCAGACCATTTTGATTGTAATGTTTCCAGTTCTAATCGAAAATGCTGCATTAGTCCACCAGCCAGGAATAGCCCTTTTCTTCTAACTCGCGCGCCAATTCCATTCCACCGGTTTTGACGATTTTACCATCCATCATGGCATGAACAACATCCGGTTTCATGTAATCCAAGAGACGTTGATAGTGTGTAATAGCAAGAATAGCACGATCACCATTTCGATATTCATTCACACCATTGGCTATAATTTTAAGCGCATCAATGTCAAGACCGGAATCGGTCTCATCCAAAATAGCAAATGTTGGTTCCAAGGTCAGTAATTGAAGAATTTCATTCCGCTTTTTTTCACCGCCGGAAAAACCGTCATTCACAGCCCGGCTTAAGTAGCTTTCATCCATTTCAACTAACTTTATTTTTTCCTTAATCAGCGTGAGGAAATCCATGGCATCCAATTCAGCTTCGCCTTTGGCTCTGCGTCGGGCGTTCAGGGCAGCTTTTAAAAAATATGCATTGTTTACTCCCGGAATAACTACCGGATACTGAAATGACATAAAAATTCCTGCCAGCGCCCGGTCTTCCGGTGTTTTACCTAGAATGCTTTCGCCATTGAAAAAAATATCACCTGTGATTTCATAGCCTTCTTTCCCGGAAATGACGTGTGCGAGAGTGCTTTTCCCCGAACCGTTCCGCCCCATAATGGCGTGGAGTTCGCCGGCATTTATTGTGAGATTAATTCCTTTGATAATTTCTTTGCTATCAATACTGACGTGTAGATTTTTAATTTTTAGCATAGGTTAAGTAATTATTTAAAACGTAAAACGTAATTAAGAAAACGTAAAACGTAATTATTTAATAGGTTGATTGTAATTGGTTGAATCATTATTCAATCCTCGGTAGTAATTATTGGAGCTTTGTTTATTAAAGTATCATACTCTGAATCGGGTTCAGTAATTGTATACTTTCTCTGTTCCGGGACCATTGTGAGCAAAAGTTTAATTATTTCTGTGATGATTAGAAAACGGTGATCTAATATTTTATTTCCAAGAATATAGCGGCCTTTATAATACCAATCCCGCGCTTTGCGAGCGGAACCAAGTGAATATTCATAAAATCGTGCTCTGTCCTTTCCGGTTCTTCTTGAATATCCCTCTGAAATATTGGCACCGATAGAGCCAAGCGCTCTATATAATTGATTTGATAAACTTTTAGTACGGCCATCTTTATATAACACTGAAATATCATTCCAGCTAATATCACCAAGAAATAAACTCAATCGATATACTTTCATTTTCTATAATGAGTCTTCTTTAATCGCATTTGGTACACTTTTTACCCAATCATTATATTTAATAAAACTCATATCATATTTTCCTGTCATAACAAATTAAATACTTACGTTTTAAATAATTACCCATCACCCAACACTTCCTTCCAGACTCACTTCCATCAACTTTTGGGCTTCCACTGCAAACTCCATGGGGAGTTTTTTAAAGACCTCCTTGCAGAAACCATTGACAATGAGCGATACGGCATCTTCCGTAGAAATACCCCGCTGGTTGCAATAATAAATCTGGTCTTCGCCGATGGATGATGTGGATGCTTCGTGTTCCATTTGTGCACTTGGATTCCGGACGTCAATGTATGGAAATGTATGGGCACCACACTGGTTGCCGATGAGCATGGAATCGCATTGGGAATAGTTCCGGGCATTGTCTGCATTTTTCATAATCTTAACTCCACCGCGGTATGTCTGTTGACCTTTTCCAGCAGAAATTCCTTTAGAGATAATGGTGCTTTTTGTGTTTTTCCCAAGGTGAATCATTTTTGTTCCGGTGTCCGCTTGTTGAAAATTATTGGTCAGGGCCACGGAATAGAATTCGCCTACAGAATTATCACCTTTCAATATGCAGGATGGATATTTCCATGTGATGGCAGAACCGGTTTCAACCTGGGTCCAGGAAATTTTGGAATTCTCTTCCAAACAGATTCCCCGTTTGGTTACAAAATTGTATATCCCGCCTTTGCCTGTCTTTGGATCGCCGGGATACCAGTTTTGTACAGTAGAATATTTGATGGTTGCATCCTTATGGGCGACCAGCTCGACCACGGCAGCGTGGAGTTGATTTTCATCGCGCATGGGTGCCGTGCATCCTTCAAGATAACTCACATAACTGCCTTCATCAGCAATGATGAGTGTCCGTTCAAATTGGCCGGTTTTAGCAGCGTTGATGCGGAAATACGTTGAGAGTTCCATGGGGCAGCGTACACCTTTTGGGATATAGACAAAGCTGCCGTCGGTGAACACGGCAGAATTGAGAGCTGCAAAAAAGTTATCTGTATGTGGCACAACGGACCCTAAATATTTTTTTACCAAATCAGGATGATTTTGAACTGCTTCTGAAAAAGGACAAAAAATAACTCCATGTTTTTCCAACTCACCCTTGAATGTGGTTGCGACTGAAACGGAATCAAACACAGCATCTACGGCAACGCCTGCCAGCATTTTTTGCTCTTCCAGTGGAATTCCAAGTTTACTGTATGTTTCCAGAATTTCCGGGTCGACCTCATCAAGGCTTTT
This sequence comes from uncultured Fidelibacterota bacterium, assembly GCA_913009735.1. GTDB lineage: Bacteria > Fidelibacterota > Marinisomatia > Marinisomatales > TCS55 > JADFRD01. The sequence continues at coordinate 7,735 of CAJVYU010000072.1, read as the reverse complement.
TAATTCTTTTTTCTTCGGGGCAGAATAATAGCTGATGGCTTGATAATCAATTTCAGGATAACTTACTTTTGCCCATGTCGGTTCTTCCATGTTGAGCCATTTCCGGTAGGATTTTAATCGCCATTCCAACATGAATTCCGGTTCTTTTTTAATAGCAGAGATTGTACGAATCACATCTTCATTTAAACCGGGAGGAAGGGTGTCTTGCTCAACGTCAGTGACGAACCCGTACTTATAATCTTGCTCTATGGCTTTTTCAATTACGTCGGACATGGTTTTATATTTTTATCCACGAATCACACAAATTTACATGAACAGTTTTAAAGATATAAAAGTGGTGATACAATGATGAAACTTTACATTAGTAATTATTCGTGTCATTTGTGGACTTTTTCGTTTTTTTTGTTATACTGAAAAACTCGTTCCACAGTTGCAGGTTCTAATAGCATTTGAAAAATTATCTATTAATTGTTCTTGTGTTTGATCGTCCATATTTATTCCCACCCAGTTGACACATTTTCCGATTGAGTGTTGCCAGGGGAGAAGCCCAGTTTTTCTTTGGCTTTATCCGTCATCATTGCCGGGTTCCAGGGCGGATCAAAGGTGATTGCAACTGATGTTTCTTTAACACCGTCTAAATTGGACACTTTTCTTTTAATGTCTTCTGCCATGTATTGTGCCATTCCACATCCGGGCGTTGTAAGAGACATGGTTATATCAATGATCTCGTCATTGATATTGATATCATAAATGAGCCCTAAATTCCAAAGATCAACTGGAATCTCAGGGTCGTAGCATTGTTGTAATACTTCAATAATTTGTTTTTTATCTACAGCCATAAAGCCTCACTGAGTTATTTCATCTACAGACATGTTTTCAAACATGTTGCGCATATTGTCGTTAATTTTTTGAATAGGAGATCGGATATTACATGCAGAAATTTGAGTGCAATCGGAGTCGAAGTAGCAATCCATGAGCCCTAATGGGCCTTCGATTTTCTCAAAAAATTCAATCATGTTGATGTTTTCCAATTTGGCCTTGATTTTATACCCACCGTTGGGACCGTGTACAGCATCAACGATACCTCCCCGGGCCATTAGCTGAAGTGTTTTAGCCAATAATTCCAGAGGAATATCATACATTTCTGCAATTTCTTTAGTATTGGTTACAGCGCGTGATTCTTTATTCTGCATATGTCGAAGAGCAATAAGAGCGTATTCGACTTTGCGTGTAAGTTTAAGCATGATTTAATCCGATCAAAATGGTCGGTTAAATATACCTAATCAAATAAATGTTTACAAGAAATAATTCAGACTAATTTAGTCGGGTATAAAATGTAGATGTTTTTATACAATTAATACTGCGGAGTATCCGACATATCGCTGAAATAGTCCCATAAATCATCCATTTCCCGTTCGTGGTCTTTTTTCAACTGACGCAAATATCGGGCGTTCTTAATGGCAATTGCACCCAAATCCGCAAGCGAAGACATGAATTCAATTTCTTTCTTACCAAAAGTCCTGGTTTTGTTATCAAACAACCTGACAACTCCAATAACATCATCTTTAAAGATAATCGGAATAGATAGAATTGCTTTGATACCTTCTTTTCTACAAGCTTCCGGATACTGTAGCTCTGCATCATCTTCTATATCGGGAATGATGACCGGCATTTTGCTTGTCAGTGCCCGCCCCATGCTCTTATCAGCATAGACAGGACCTTTGTTTAGAAAATCCTGACTAAGGTTCAAATGGGCAATCATTTCCAGTCGGTTTTCCGTTTTGTTCCATATGCTTATTGCTCCTGCGCTCAATTCCAGGTATTTCACAGCATTTTCAACAATTTCATCTAAAACGTTCTGGAAATCCAGAGCGGAACTAATCGCTTTACTTACGTTAACAAACGCCCGGAAATAATCATGACTTTTTTCGAACATGTTGTCCTCCTTTTTTTATTTCAATGCATGTTGTCCAATTATTATTCTCAAGGTTTCCTGGGTTTCTTTTTAGCCCTGCGAATGCTGTTGCTATTACATTTTGGACATGTTCGTTCGATAGGAATTAGCTTATCAAATGAACCGCGGTACTCGTTTCCGCAATGCATACATTTATAATCAATTTCTTCCATGAGGAAAACTCCTTATGCTATTACGTCTATAGGAATTTCTTTTACCGATTCTTTCATCTCTGCTTTTTTCTTTTTTCTCGCTTCTGATTTTTCTCGGTCTTCCTTTAATACTTTCATAGTGTATTCAATTTCCTCTTGTGTCACCTGGGCTCTCATTTTTTCCAGATCTTTCATAGTATTCGCCCATTTCTGTCCTTCTGCAGCGCTGATCCACTCCAGTTGCAGACGTTCCGGACGAATGCCAAGGCGCTCAAGTTTATCCCAGAGTTTATCCACCCGTTTTACAGTCCATCGATTGGCATCAATATAATGGCAGTCAGCATAATGGCATCCACTGACCAATAAAATAGGTGCACCTTTTTCAAACGCGTGTAGAACAAATTTAGAATCGACACGTCCACTGCACATCGTTTTTATTACCCGCTGGGAAGTGGGATACTGCATCCGTGATAAACCTGCCAGGTCGGCGCCACCATAGGAACACCAATTGCAGGCAAATACAACCACTTTTTCCGATGGATTTTCGCTGGTGATGGCATCAATCTGGGAGATGATTTGTTTATCTTCAAAATGCCTCATTAAAAGAGCATCAAAGTTGCACTCTGCGGCACAGGTACCGCATCCCTGGCAGGCTGCTTCCACAATTTCCACAGGAATTTTCAGTTTTGCATCGCCGCCGGTAATTGCATGAAATGGGCAAACCTTTACACAAACCTGGCAACCAGTACATAAATCTGTCAATACCTGTGATGTGATTGCCTGTACACTAATTTTTCCGGCATTCAATAGGATTTGTGCACGGGCAGCCGCAGCGCTGGCTTGGGTTACGCTATCCTTTACATCTTTTGGAGATTCAGCGCATCCTGCTAAAAAGACGCCCCCGGTTGGTGCGTCCACCGGTTTGAGTTTAGGATGGGATTCCATGAAAAAACCATCTGTCGTAGTTGAAAGGGTCAATAACCTTTGGATTGTATCACTATCCCTCCGTGGGATGACTCCCACAGAAAGAACAACCATATCAAACTCAAAATCGGTAACCGTATTTGCTACTGTATCCTCTACCAACATGGAAAGATTTTTAGTTTTTGAATTCTCGAATATTTCACCGGGTAGTCCACGAATGTATCGTACTCCCGCTTGTTTACTCCGCTGATACAGATCTTCAAACCCTTTACCAAAAGCTCTAATATCTATGTAGAAGACAGTGATTTCAATACCAGGATAATGATCCATAAGCAGGAGGCTGTCTTTGATAGTATTCATACAGCAAATGTTGCTGCAGTAGGGATTACCAATCGGTGAATTAGAACGGGAACCCACACATTGGATAAAGGCAATCCGTTTGGGCGTCTCTCGGTCAGTTGGCCGTATGAAATGCCCTTCCGTAGGGCCACCGGCAGAAATAAGCCGCTCGAATTCCATGCTGGTTACTACATTTTCATACTGGGTATAACCGTACTCGTTCATTTCTGTGGGGTCGTAAACGTCCATACCTGTCGCTGTGATTATTGCACCCACATTTAGTGTAATGATTTCATCCTTCATATCGAAATCAATACAATTTTTTTCACATACTTCCGCACATTTGCCGCAGGCAATGGGATTATGTCCCAGGCAGTCCTTATCGTCCAGTATATAGACCGATGGCACCGCTTGGGGAAAAGGCATATAAATGGCTTTCCTCAAAGAGAAGCCTTCCTGGAATTCATCAGCCGCCACTACAGGGCAGACTTTTTCACATTCGGCACAGGCATTGCATTCCTTTTCATCCACATACCGGGCTTTTTTCCGGACGGTAACCTGGAAATTCCCGATATAACCGCCGATATTTTCTATTTCGCTGTAAGTAAGAAGATTGATTTTAGAATGTCGACCGACATCCATCATTTTCGGACCGAGTATTCATATGGAACAATCCATAGTGGGATACGTCTTGTCTAACGCGGCCATAAGCCCACCAATGGATGCCTCCTTTTCTATTAAATTAACTTGATACCCGGCATCAGCCAGATCCAGCGATGCTTGAATGCCCGCCACACCTCCGCCAACGACCAATACTTCCTTTATAACGGACAGTTCCGTTTCCTCCTGGGGGCGTAAATACCGGGTTCTGGCCACAGAAACTTTAACAATATCCTTCGCTTTTTCTGTAGCACCGTCCCAGTTATTCAGATGTGCCCAACTGCAGTGCTCGCGGATGTTAGCCATATCCATTAAATACGGATTTAACCCCGCTTCAGCAACACAGTTTCTGAATGTAGGTTCGTGCATCCTTGGGGAACATGATGCCACAACGACCCGGTTCAGGTTATACTCTTTAATGTATTTTTTAATTTCCTGCTGACCGGGTTCTGCACAGGTGTACTTGTTAACGACGGAACAGACTACATCCGGTAATCCTTCTGCATATTCCCGGACAGCTTCGCAATCCAGGGAGCCGGCAATATTTGATCCGCACTCGCAGACAAAAACTCCGATTCTTTTTTCATTACTCATTCAGAACTCCATTCTTCATGTTTCCAAAATCATTCTATCCAATGTAATAGCTGATATATCACGGATTTGAACTCCATGCTTATCCTTTACAGCTTGGTCTTTCATCGTACAAACCAAGTGAATCTTACATTTAGGACATGCAACAGCCAAAACGTCAGCACCGGTGTCTTTGGCCTGCTTCAGTCTTTCTTTCTGTATGGATTTGGATGTGGTATCACAATTCATCCAGGCACTGACTCCGCAGCAAAGCGATCCCTTGCTGCTCTGTTTCATTTCCGTAAAAAGATTCGATCCGTTGGACTGTAGTACTTTCCGTGGTTCATCGTAGATTCCCATATGGCGTCCCAGTCGACAGGGATCCTGGTAGGTCAGGGATTGATCCGGATCGTTCAGCTCTAAATCTCCGGATTCAATCTTTTCTGCCAGGAATTGACTCATATGCTTCAACTCCAAATTAACGGTAAATCCATATTTAGGATATAAATCTTTAAATGCGCTCATACATTCCGCGCAAGAGAATAATAATGTTTTAGCTCCTGTTTTTTTTATGGCTTCCAGGTTATGTTCCGCAAGCATTTTGAAATTGTCTACATCACCATTCCAGAGCAAATCGTGACCGCAGCACCGCTCGTCGGGAAGTAGAACGGGAGTGACCCCAAGGGCATTCAACAATTGCACACTGCTCTTGGCGCCCTCCATAATCGATAAATCCAGATCTGAAAAGAACACGTCAAAATAAGGTGCACATCCGGTAAAGTAGAGTACTTCGCCTTCTTCCGAGATTTCCATATCCTCAGAAATCCAATCCAAGCGGTTCTGATTTAAGTCCGGGGTTGTCATAATGGTCTGCAGCATTTCCATGGCGCCGGAATGGGAGCATTTTCCATGAAATCCGGCATCCTTGGCGCCGGTCCGGACAATTTGATTCAAATCGCTGTATTGTATATTGGAAGGACATACTGCATCGCACCTTTTACAGGTTAAACAACTCCAAAGATCATAATCCCTGTACAATGTATCGAAATGTTCACGCACTGCTTTGGTGAGTAAACTTCTGGGAGAGTACTTGCGATTGAACCGGGAAACAGGACAGACACTGGTACATTTTCCACATTCCAGGCAGGCATAGGCGTTGGTTTTTTTAATCGATTCTATCAGGGTACTACTCATGGGGCTTCTGCCATTATTTCAGGTACATTGATTTTATTCACAGATTCAGGCTGATCTTTGGGTGGAAGTGCTTTTATAAATTCATTCACCGCCTGAATAAACGCTTCCGGATTCGCACCTTTGATTTGGGCATAACCAAACCGTTTTGGATCAAATCCCAGTAAATGTATAAGCCGGCGAGTTATATCCACGGTTTTTTGACCTTGGTTCACACCAAAATCGTAATGGCATTCGCCGGAATTGCATCCCGTAACCAATACTCCGTAGGCTCCCTTGTTAAAAGCCTGGAAAACGAGCGATGACTCCATCCTCCCGGAACACATGAAATGAGCAAACAGAACATTTGTATCTTTTGATAGAAAATCAGGAAAGGCAGATCCTTCGATATGAGAACCATTCCACTGACAGGTGAAAACCACTATATTCTTTTTATTTGGATCAAGGGCGGTGAGTTTTCGGTCAAGCCATACTTGATTGAAATATCGTGGAATAATGGCGCTTGGGGAACAGACAGCCACACAGGTTCCGCAAACCCTGCAGATATCATCATTAATTTTAGCTATAGAAATTTCGTCTGTTTTAGGGTTCAGTTGTACCGCATCGTAATCACAGACATCTACACAATCTCCACAGCCTCGGCAGAGAGCTTCGTTCACATAGGGAATTAATGAATCCAATCGAATGGACACCGTTTTCTTTCCGGTTACCAGAGATCCACCCCAAGGGGAATGAGCCGGATCAAAATTTTTATACATTGGGGGTATGCGGAAAATAGAGTCCTCCTGCCCATTGGGTCCGGAAACCAACGCCACTTCTTTTCCACATTCCGGAACACAAATGAAACATTCACTACACGGACCACAACGAAGACAACGACTGGCTTCCGCAATGGCGGTGGCCTCATCAAACCCGGATTCCACTTCTGTGAAATTGTTCTTTCTTTCAGGAATGTCCATCATAGGCATCGTTACCCGTCTTGATTTTTCATGCAAGGTTGTATCTACCTTGAATTCCCATTCTTGGGGTGCGCCGGTTCTTTTTTCCTGTTCCAGTGGCTCATGATTCAAATAACGATGAATGGATCTGGCAGCAATATGGCCTTGGGCAATGGCATCAATAACAGTGCTGGGCCCCAGTACAACATCTCCTCCGGCAAAAACACCTGTCATAGAAGTAGCAAGAGTATCTTCATTTACTTCAAAGGTATTCCATTTGGTTAAATTTAATTCATGATCTTTTCCAAGGAAGTCCAGATCCGGTTCCTGGCTAATGGCGGAGATAATCGTATCAGCTTCCACGATAAATTCAGACCCGTCAACCGGTACGGGACGCCGTCTTCCGCTGGCATCCAATTTCCCCAGTTTTACTTTCAAACATTCCATTCCGGTAACATTTCCATTTTCCCCAATAATCTTTTTGGGAGCAGCCAGAAAATGAATTTTGATTCCCTCTTTTTCCGCTTCTTCAATCTCTGCTGAGTTGGCTGGCATTTCCTTCCGGGAGCGTCTGTAAACGATATGGACTTTTTTACTATTTAGCCTCATGGCTGTCCGGGCAGAGTCAATAGCGGAATTCCCACCGCCGATGACAATGACTTCCCCCCCCAAGTCGGGTGGTGAAGCAAAGTTTACCTGGTTCAGAAAATCCAAACAGTCAACAATCCCATTATATTTATTCTCACCGGGTATATGGAGTTTTTTCCCCTTGTGGGCGCCCACAGCTATAAAGACAGCATTAAAGCCATCATTCAACAGTTTTTGAATGGAGATCGGAAGAGCACACGTCTGAACTCCAGTCACATTCCTTTATCTCGTATGCCGTCTTCTGCTTGAAAAAAAAAAAACAATACACTTTTTTTTTTCTTATCTTCTTCTCTCTTTCTTTTTTTTCTTCTTCCTTCCTACTCCCTCCTCTCCTCGTTCGTTTTTGTTACCCCTATCTC
>CAJVYU010000071.1 GCA_913009735.1 uncultured Fidelibacterota bacterium | reverse complement strand
CCTGATGATTGATAATATACAGGAGCCGGGTGATTTAAGATATGATCCTCTTGTCCCGGCTGGAACGAATAACCTGCATGATTGGGATATGTATATTGCAATTGGAGATGCAATTAATTTGATCCGTTCCAAACTCGATCACATTACAACAGCAATTGACCCCTTTTCTGATACTGGTGAACAAATTCCAAATTATTTTACACTGGAGCAAAATTATCCTAATCCTTTCAATCCCGGTACGACTATTAAGTTTTCCATACCGCACAATACTTTTGTGACGATAAAGGTCTATAACGCCCTTGGCGAAGAAGTCAGCACACTGATTTCTGATGAAAAATTCCCTGCCGGAAATTATTCGTACAACTGGTACCCAAAAGGTTTATCGAGTGGAATCTATTTTTACAAAATCGATGCCGGTAATTTTTCAGCAGTAAAAAAAGGATTGCTGTTAAAATAAAATTCGCAAAACTTACCATTATAAAAAGCCAAAACGGCAAATAAGCTTATGGAAAAACAAAGCCTGTTAAAAATAAATCCTGAACGCATCCACCGAAAAATGCACCGCTCCATTATGTGTAAAAATGAAAAATTTAGAATCGAAAAAGACAACCAGTGTAAAGATACCAGAAGATCTATCAAGGGAGTATATTTAGCGGTTCTTGAACAGAAAAGCAGAAGAGCTATTTTTTCATCTTAAGTAATCATTATGCGCGAAAGTCAGAAAAACTTCAAAAGTCCCCCAAAAAGATTTCAACCCAGGGGGCTTGCCATTCTCTATGAAGATCATGATATTCTGGTTGTGGATAAGGTGAGTGGTCTTTTAACAGTGAGTAATGAGAAAGTCAAAGAAAATACAGCATATTATCGCTTAAATAAGTATGTACGAAAAGGGAATCAGAAATCCAGAAACCGGATATTTATAGTACATCGTCTGGATAGAGATGCCTCCGGTGTTATCGTTTTTGCTAAAAATGAAAATGCCAAGCGTTATCTTCAGGAAGAGTGGCAACAATTTAAAAAAAAGTACTATGCAGTAGTTCATGGAACGTTATCGAAAAAGGAAGGCGTAATTACCTCATATCTTACAGAAAACCGTGTTCATAAAATGTATTCTGTTAATGATCCAAAAAAAGGTAAGCTTGCGAAGACCGGGTATAAAGTTATAAGAGAATCAAAAAAGTACAGTCTGCTTGAAATAGATCTGCTTACAGGAAGGAAAAATCAGATCCGGGTCCATTTTTCGGAAAAAGGTAATCCTATAGTTGGAGATAAAATATATGGAGAAAAGGAAAAGGGTATTAAGAGACTTACCCTGCATGCAGCTTCCTTAACAATATTACATCCCTATACAAAAGAAAAGATGACTTTTGAGGCAGAGGTACCTGCTTATTTTAAATCACTTGTAAATAGTTAACATCGACTACTTTTTTTTAATAGCACCAGTCACCAGCTACCAATCACCACTCACCCGCCACCCTGTCTACGTACCTACAGCCGGGCATTTAACTTATCACTTTATTCTTTGAATGTTTATGAAAACTCACGAGGTCTGGAAACCACGTTCAATCAGATTATATGTTTATAAGGTTATCTATGTATTGAGTTTACAATGATAGACTGCTAAACCAGTTACCGCTAACCAGATACCAATCACCACTTTTACAGGACGTCACGTCCTGTAAAAACAATCATTCCAGTCTTCCGAAGCTTTAGCGCAGGAAGGCAATCAACCATTCATCCACTCATTTTTTCTACCCCGGAGGCCAACCCATTTGTCTACCGCCCAATAAATGGAGGTGAATATGGTACACAGCCTGTCCACCATCCTTGTTGCAGTTAAACACTGTTCGATAACCTGATTCTGCAATCCCTTCCACTTCTGCCAGCTGCTGTGCAGTAAGCATTATTTCTCCAATAATGGTTTTATGAGATTCATTAAGATCATTTGTGGTGGTAATATGTTCTTTAGGTATGATAAGAATGTGAGTCGGCGCCTTTGGATCTATGTCCCGAAAGGCAAATATATGTTCATTTTCATAAACCTTATCCGACGGAATTTCTCCTTCTATCATTTTGCAAAATAGACAATCACTCATGATATCTCCCGTGTTCAATGATGTTTAATGCGGTTATAGCGGCTGTTTCAGCCCGGAGTCTTCGCAGACCCATGGATAAAAATGGAATTTTGTTTTCTTTCATTAATCTTTTTTCGTTGTCCGAAAAGTCCCCTTCCGGTCCAATGATAATATGGATTTTATTGGGTGCATGGGCTCGATTCCAATCAGCCAGCTTCTCAACATCTCCGATGTTTAGGCAAATTGCATTGCTCCTATTTATTTCCAACCAATCTACCAGACCCATGGGTTCATATAATGTTGGAAACAGACTCCGACCGCATTGTTTAGCGGCAGCGGTTACAATCTTCCCGGAACGTTCCATGTTCAATGATTTTTTTACACATCTATCCAATAAAAGTGGTGTTATAGATGCTACCCCGCATTCCACAGCTTTTTCCAGCAGTAATTCGAACCGGTCTTTTTTTAATAAACCAACGGCCAGGTGCATTTCCACATCGGGTTCGGCATAATTCGGAATTGTTTCATTAATCGTTCCGGATACACGAGGCTCTTTACGTTCAATCTTTCCTGTGTATGCAATTCCGGTTCCATCCAAAAGCCAGATAGTATCCCCTGTGTTCATGCGCAAAACATGGGAAACATGATGAGACTCGGCATCATCCAGCAAAAATGAATTTTGAGAAATATTGTCAGGGGAAATATAAAAAAAATGTTCTTCAGCCATCAGTACAGCCAGTTGAACGCAAAATGAATGATTGCACCGTTATAATTTGATTCACCATCCACTTCTCCGTTCATTGGCAAAATATCCATCCCGGCGCCCGCCGATACTATCATACCATTAGCCATTAAAAAATCAACGCCAACCCCGGCATAACCTCCGATACTCCATAATCCTTTGGATTTTTCCCAGCGTGTCGTGAATTTATCGCTTTCCGCACCATCAATGGTTAATACAGGTCCCAGTTGAACCGTAACGAATGGAGCAAAGTTGTTGGCAATGGAGTCATAGAAAGGAAAGTATTTTGCACCACCAAATACGGGTAAAATATAAACATATTTATCTCCCACAGATCGATACCGCCCAGTGTAATAATCATAGACCATCATCTGGTCATCGCCTTTAACATCAAATATCTTTCCATGGAAGAGCCATTGCATCGCATCACTGGAACGCCATGATTGTTGATAGAATATTCCGGTCCCCTGTTGTCCCACTTCCAGACCAAAACCCCTATATCCTTCTGCTGCAAATAATGAAGTTGTAATGAGTAGACTGATGACAATTTTTTTTATATTTATCTTTGTGGACGTTTGACCTAAAAGCCGTAGCCTCGGCGTAGGCAGGCACATCCGCAAAGTGTGTTTTTCAATAAATTTTCCTATTATCATATTTCTAATACGACTTTCCCAAATTGATTACTCTTTTCAAGATATTCATGCGCAGACCGTATATTTTCCAGAGAAAATGTTTTATCCACTCTGGGTATGACCTGGCCTTCTTCAACCATCTTAATGATTTGCGTAAAGGAATCGGTATTGCCCATGGTTGAGCCCAGAACGGTTTGCTGTTTAAAAAATAAATGTCGTAAATCGATGGAAACGGTGGCACCTGTTGTCGCACCGCAGGTAACGACCCGGCCGCCTTTATTTAACACTCTCATACTGGTATCCCAGGTTTTTGGACCGACATGCTCAAATACAACATCCACCCGACCACAGAAATCATTAATCTCACGAGCAATATTATCCTTATAATGATCCAAGACCAAGTCGGCACCCAGTTCCTTTGCAAATCGGCATTTTTCTTGTGAGCCTGCAGTGGCCACTACTTTACAACCGACAGCTTTTGCGATTTGCACCGCCATATGCCCAACGCCTGAGCCTGCTCCCCAAATCAATATATTTTCTCCAGGCTGAATCCGGGCTCGTTTCATCAGCATCTGGTACGCTGTTTGTCCAACCAATGGAAATGCGGCTGCTTCTTCAAATGACACACCACCCGGTTTCGGTTCAACAAACCGTTCATCCAGAACAATATATTCACAATGAGTGCCATCGACAGATTCGCCCAGAATTCCCATTTGATCACAGTAATTTTCTTTCCCGGCCATGCATTGCCTGCATTTTCCGCAGTATACAAGCGGCTGGATGATAACTTCATCTCCCTCACTGAACTGTTTTACACATTCCCCTGTTTTATGAATAACACCGGCACCATCGCTTCCTAAAATCATCGGGAGGTGTATTCCTTTAATTCCCTTTCTCACCCAAATATCAAGATGATTAAGGGCAGCGGCTTTCAGATGAATGCAAACCTGTCCCCTTTGAGGTTCGGGAATGGAAATATCATCGATTTGTATCACATCGTAATCCCCGTGTGAATGTATTCTGGCTGCTTTCATTCTTTTGATTTAAATAATTTTTTATCGAGACTAAATTCTCCGGGACCAATCAACAACAGTGCAGCGCTGCTTAATGCATAAACCAAAGCCAGTTCAGGATTTCCCTTTCCTGTCATTATGTGCATATTGGCACCTGCCAGCATTGTGATCGTTAATAAGAATGCCGCAGGGCGAAAAAATAATCCTAGCCCAATGCAAAGCGCACCAATAGATTCTGATATTGCGGCAATGAAACCAAAAAATGTAAAAAAGAAATTTATTCCCAAATAAGGCATACCGAATTCACCTAACTTGGCCCAGCCTTCCGGACCATCTGTCAGTTTACTCCAGCCATGATTTGTAACCATTAATAATGCAATACCCAACCGTAGAATCAATAAACCATAATGACGGCATTTTATACAATCAGAAAACAAATAGTTTTCAATTTTTTTTATCATCTAAATCTTCAAACTCCGCATCTCTAATTTCCATATTTTTATAATCAGCTTTTCCCTTTTTCTTTGGTGATTTTTCGATCATTTTTACATTTTTAAACATTTTATAGCCGGCATAAAACAGTACAAAAATTAGAAATGTTTTAAACATATGATTATCTGGATACGGGATTAAAAAATTTGGTACCTGTTACCGGTTGACGAATGTAATTAATCACTTCATCCAGGTCGGTTGGATCGTGTACAAAATCAATGTTGTTGGTATTAATAATAACCAGGGGTGTATCCTGATAACGGAAAAAGTATTCCGTATATAATTGATTAAGAGCATCTATGTATTCTTCAGAAATATTCTTTTCCATATCTCTTCCCCGTCGGGAGATGTTTCGCATCAAGGTATCCGTATCTGCCTGTAGATAAATGACCAAATCCGGGTTAATGACATTTCGTTCCAATAAGTTGGCAACTGTTTCATATAACGTCATTTCTTTTTCATCCAGATTCAGTGATGCAAATAAACGATCTTTTACAAACATGTAATCGGCAATAAGCAGATTATGAAACATATCCACCTGCCGCAGTTCCTGCTGCTGCTGATACCGCTGCAAAAGAAAGAAAAGCTGGGTTTGGAATGCATATCTTTCCGGCTCTTCATAGAATTCCGACAGAAAAGGATTTTCTTCAAATCCCTCTAAAATAAGACGTGCGCCCAATCGTTCTGCCAGTAATTTCGCCAAACTGGTTTTCCCAACTCCAATAGGGCCTTCAATCGCTACATAATACAAATTTCTCATGCGTTCTTTTCCATAACATGTTTAGTCACTATCGAGGGGTCATTACAAATGTTCAGCAGATTTTGAACTGTTATATTGTAAACCGGAACGATTTCATCCGGTGCAAGTTCCGCCCATGGAACCAATACAAATTTTCGGTTTGCCAAATCCGGATGAGGAATAGTTAATTCCTCTGTTTCAATAAAGGATGTTCCATAAGTTAAAATATCAATATCGATGCTTCGCGGCGTATTTTTTTCACGCTTTTCAGGACGGCCTAATAGGCTTTCCACTTTTTGGCAAGTATCAAAGAGTTCAAATGCTGAATATGTGGTGGAATATTTAACCACCGTATTTAAAAATTCCGGCTGGTCAGTATTGTATAAAGGAGGAGAATTGTAAAAGGATGCACTCTGAAGGTCTTTAATTTCCTGAAACGTAGATAAAGCCGTAATAGCACTGGCGATATTGGCTTCCTTGTCTCCTAAATTAGAGCCAAAAGAAAGAAAACCTGTCTCAAGCATAATCTTCTTTTGTTCGGGAGATTTCTATTTCAACTGTATCTAACATACCGTTGATGGGTGCATGTGGTTTTCGCACTCTAACTATAATTTCGCTAATAGAAAATTCATTCAATAATCCTTTGGCGATGGAATTTGCCAGTGCTTCAATTAAATAATAATTATCGTCCTTAACACAACAGTCAACTTTTTTATACACCGCCTCATAATCAATAGATGCATCCAGGGCATCATTCTCACACGCATCCTTTAAATCTGCCATCATTTCAACGTCCACTTCAAATTTACCGCCAAGATGTTTTTCAGATTCGCTGACGCCGTGGTAGCCGTAAAACTGCATATTATGTAAACGAATGATGTCCATGGGAAAAATAAAGTTACTTCTCGTAATGTTCTCCAGTCAACGAGTAGAAAATAAAAACTGCGTTGATTTCATAACCGTTATTTAATTGATTAGGGTTTCGATTTTTTCCGTTATGTTATTATATAATCAAATAAAAACACGTAATAAATATCCCCTTGCCCCTCCCCTAATAAAGAGAATTTCTGTGATTTGACATATTAAAATTCGAGTGTTATAAAATGTTAATAGAAATAAAAAAGCCTTCCCGATAATCGGGAAGGCTTTTTTTAGTTTGATGATTGGAATTACATCATTCCGCCCATGCCGCCCATTCCGGGATCACCCATTGGTGGCATTGGCATCTCTTTTTCAGGAATTTCAGTCACCGCAGCTTCTGTGATTAATATCATTCCAGCAATCGAGCATGCATTTTCCACAGCCACACGTGCGACTTTTGTAGGATCAATGATACCTGCCTCGAACATATCTACATATTCTTCATTGCGAGCATCTAAACCGTATGCATCTTTACCTTCACGTACATTTTGTACTACAATGGACGCTTCCAGTCCTGCATTTATGCAAATCTGACGGATCGGTGCTTCCAAAGCACGGCGTAGAATAGCTACGCCCACACTCAGGTCACCCTTAACTGTCAATTTATCCAAGGCATTTTGTGCTCTGAGCAACGCCACACCACCGCCGGGAATAATTCCTTCTTCCACAGCAGCGCGGGTGGCATGCAATGCATCTTCAACACGGGCTTTCTTTTCTTTCATTTCCACTTCCGTGGCAGCCCCAACGTTGATCACTGCGACACCACCGGAAAGCTTTGCCAGTCTTTCCTGCAGTTTTTCACGATCATAATCGGATGTTGTTTTGTCAATCTGCACTTTGATTTCATTGATACGAGCAGTAATTGCGTCTTTTGTACCGCCACCGTCAATGATGGTTGTATCATCTTTATCGGACACTACACGTTTTGCTGTACCTAAATATTCCAGCGTTGCGTTTTCCAATTTGTAACCGGCATCTTCGGAAATCAATGTTCCACCAGTCAGCACTGCAATATCTTCCAGCATGGCCTTACGGCGATCGCCAAATCCGGGAGCTTTCACAGCCAGCACTTTAAAAGTGCCGCGCAGTTTGTTCACCACGAGGGTTGCCAGCGCTTCACCTTCCACATCTTCAGCAATGATCAAAATCGGTTTACCGGTTTGAACCACTTTTTCCAGCAACGGAAGCAGATCCTTCATATTGCTGAGCTTTTTATCATAAATGAGTAAATAAGGCTCTTCCAACTCGGCTTCCATAGTTTCGGAACTGGTTACAAAATAGGGTGACAGATATCCACGGTCAAACTGCATACCTTCAACAAATTCCAGAAAAGTTTCTGCTGTCTTGCTATCTTCAACGGTGATGACACCATCTTTTCCGACTTTTTCCATTGCTTCAGCAATTTTTTCACCAATCTCTTGATCATCGTTCGCAGAAATGGATGCGACATTTGCAATTTGTGTTGTGTCGGGTAGGTCTTTGCTTTGAGCTTTTAAAGCTTCTATAACAGCATCTCGACCTGCGTCAATACCGCGTTTGATGGACATAGGATTGGCACCGGCCGTTACGTTCTTGAGTCCTTCAGCAACGAGTGCCTGGGCCAGAACGGTGGCAGTGGTTGTACCGTCACCTGCAACATCAGATGTCTTAGAAGCAACTTCACGGAGCATCTGTGCGCCGACATTTTCCAATTTATCTTCCAGTTCAATTTCCTTGGCAACCGTCACACCATCTTTGGTAATGGTAGGTGCGCCAAATTTCTTTTCAATAACGACGTTTCGACCTTTCGGACCCAGTGTCACTTTAACAGCTTCTGCTAATTTGTCTACACCGGATTTTAGGGCACTACGTGCGTCTAAACTATAAGTAATGTTTTTTGCCATAAGTTCACTCCTCCTTACAGGATGGCGAGAATATCACTCTCGCGCATGATTAAATATTCTTTTGCTTCATGGTTGACTTCTGTACCTGAATATTTACCATACAGAACTTTGTCACCTGTTTTAACAGTCATTTCTATGATTGTACCTGCGTCGCTGGCTTTGCCTGGACCGACAGCTACGACTGTTCCTTGTTGCGGCTTTTCTTGTGCCGTATCCGGTAGAATAATACCGCCGGAGGATTTTTCCTCTGCAGCAGCAGCTTCCACCACAACACGATCAGCCAATGGTTTAATGTTTAAAGCCATCTTTAAACTCCTATTTTTTTGTTGTTATTTCTTGATTTATCTTTCAGTATAATGCCTTCCGGCAACACGGAATTTAGATGTTATAAAAAACGTAATACAAGTAAAATTAGCACTCTTTATACGTGAGTGCTAAATCATCTCCCCGTACTCCCGAAGCCTCCTGCCCCGCGTGAGGTTTCGGTTAATTCATCTACAATTTCAATATGAATGGGTGAACCATCCATGGCAACTAATTGGAATAGGCGCTGACCCGGTGCAACAATGTAATCGTCATTTTTGATATTATCTACAGCTGCCATGATTTCTCCGCGATAACCTCCATCAATAAGACCGATGGAATTACTTAACCGCAGAGGCGTTTTTGCAATACTGGAACGGGGCATCAACAAGTAAGGATTATTCTCCGTATTTTCACAAGCGATCTGTAAATGGATGAATGTTGTCTCCCCTGCCCTAATGGTTTGTTCATCGATAACGAATAAATCGATTCCGGCATCGCCATCGTGAAAATGACCGTGATGTTCATATCGATCTCGAGCATCTGAATTAAATGGTTTAATCTTTAAATGCATATATTACTTAAATGGTTGGATGATAGAATTCCAGATGAAAATAGTGAATTAAGATTTGAATAGGTTATACGACAAAAGCAGCCAGCTGATAATAAATGCAATTCCTCCAATGGGAGTAATCGCCCCGAGCCAACGGATTCCACTCAAAACCAATACATAAAGACTCCCTGAAAATATTAAAATACCGCTCATCATTATCCAAGCAGGTAATTGAATCGTTTTTGAAGGATAATGGAACCCAAGAAAACCAATTAAAATCAAACCCAGAGCATGGTACATATGATATTTAACAGCGGTTTCAAAGATAGTTAAATCTTCTGTGGAAACTCTTGCTTTAAGTGCGTGTGCGCCAAAAGCACCTAACATGACTGCGAGTCCTGCCAGCAGCGCTCCGGTCATTATGATCGATTTCATTCTTCCCTATTTTTATGGACAAGTGTTCGTATAGGGAATGGAATTTCAATACCTTCTTCATTAAATCTCTTGTGAAGACGTTTGATAAACTCATGCTTAATGGAATGATGATCGCCATACTTGACGGCGCGCATGTAAACAGTAAAGTCAATACTCGAATCCCCAAACTGCTGGAAGCGTACAATGGGTTCATAATCCTTTTTGGCTGTATCCAAATCCTTAATAATGTCCTTGGCAACTTCCAATGTTACTTTTTCCACTTGATCTAAATCACTATCATAGGCTACACCGGCCATAATTTTTACGGAATAGCTGCTATCAATTGCATCATAATTTTTTGTAATTGCATTGGATAATTTTGAATTGGGAATCGTGATTAAATTGTTTGTCCGCTCCTTCAGGGATGTATTACGCCAGGTAATATTGGTAACGTAGCCCATTTCTCCTGAATCCAATTCAACAAAATCACCAACTCGAACCTTTCCTGAAAGAAGAATGTGGAGTCCTGCAAAAAAATCAGATAATGTATCCTTCAAGGCCAGAGATATTGCCAGACCACCTACGCCCAATGCAGTCAAAAATGGCGTAATCGATAACCCAAAAGACTGCAAAATAATCATAATACCAATGGCGATTATCGTCCCTCGGGCAAGATTTGTAAAAATTGCAGTCGAAGGAAAACCTGTTCCCTGCTTCATTGACCAAGTGTTCAGTAAACCAATAGCCATAGAAGAACTAGCCAATGTAACAGATAGAATCAGGAGAGCCAGCGCCAGTTTGGCTACATAGATATTATAAGGTGAACCCACCTGTAGACCGCTAGCAGAAAGATAAACAGCGCCAAAGAAAAACCAATACATAACATGTTTTTCAACAGCCGCGAATACAATATCATCGCCCTGCCAAGACGTTTTTTCAGCGATTTTTTTAAATCGGCTGCGAAAGAAGTGTTTAAATATCAAACCGGCAAAAATACCAATGACTAACGTTATCACCGGCGGACCCCAAATTGTGTATATTTCTTGTAATTGTTCTTTCATAAGGCGGGAAAATTACGACTTATTATGTTAATTCTCATCCTCTTCTATGTGTACAACTGCTTGTAACGGACTATCGGGAAAAAGAGTATCAATAAACTCATTATTTTCATCTGTTTTTCGGTTAAACATATGTTGACCTTCATAATAAAGAGAAAGGCTAATTAATGCATGATCTTCCCCGAAATGCCGTGATAATCCGTGGAGGATATCCTTTTTGTAGGTTTGTTCTGTTTTGAGATTTCCCGATGGATATAACTCTTTGACTTCTCGTAAACCAAATTTGAATTCATCATCTGTAATATCCAATCCCAGTTTATTCCAGTTTTTCTGAAAAACAACAATATCAGAATTAAATATTTGAATTTGTTTGAGGAAACCGTTATCATGATAATCGAAACGGAATTTAAGTTTACCGAAGAAATAATATTCTTCAGAGGTGATCACTCCAGTGGGACTATAATAACGCATTACACCATGAATGACTCCATCTTTATACGTTGTTATGCTTGAATATTCACCATGATTAAACCAGCGAAAATATGTTCCATCCAATTTATCATTTACATACGTACCCTTCTGTTTTTTAAACCCGGTTTCATTCCAATCAGTAAAGGGTCCGTTCTTCTCTCCATTTGAAAATGTATATAATGATTTAAAACTCCCAT
This sequence comes from uncultured Fidelibacterota bacterium, assembly GCA_913009735.1. GTDB lineage: Bacteria > Fidelibacterota > Marinisomatia > Marinisomatales > TCS55 > JADFRD01. The sequence goes on along the minus strand of CAJVYU010000071.1, from coordinate 4,748 downwards.
CAGGAAAATACTCAATTTTTTCACCATGTAATTTGTTGTTAACATACACCATGCTGCTTTTCAATTCACCGTTCTTATGGAAGAACAACTTTTTCACTTTTAAATTATAATTAGTTATCTCGCCAAACAGTTTTTCGTTAACATTAGATATTTTACTTTTCGTTTCGTTACTTCCATAAAAAATCAGTACCGGACCATTTAGCGCTCCATTAATAAAATTTTTCGTAGAATCTAACTCGCCCTTTAATGAATACCAATTCCACTCCCCTGTTTTGATATTATTTGAATACTGTCCGAGGATTGCTTTTTCACCATTGAAATGCCAGATTTGATATTTTCCAGAGTATTCATTTTTTGAATATTGAATCAGAGAATCCAATCCTTTTTCGCCTCTATACCATTTCCATTCACCATTTTTTAGATCATTACTATATTCACCGGTTAACACTTTTTTCCCATTCTCATTCCAGATAGAAACCGGTCCATTTTTGATACCGTTTGCATAGTGTATAATTCTATCCTTTTTGCCATTTCCCCGAAACCATATCCACTTTCCCTGGGGTATATCATTGATGTATTCTGCTTTAACCGTTATTTTACCTGATACATCAAAATGTATTGATGGTCCGTTTTTTTTATTATTAGTGTATTCCTCTACTGATTTTTTCTCACCATTTTCATGATAGATAATTTTTTTTCCTGAAAGCATCCCCCGGTCAAATGTCATTACGGAATCCGGATTGCCATCCACGCCAAGCCACACCCATTTTCCCTGTTTTTTCCCGTCTGCGTATTTTCCTTTTGTGATAATCTTACTATCAGGTGAATAGGCAATATATTTTCCGTTAGGAACATTATTATTCATCTCCGTGGATGATTGTAATTGACCATTTGGATAGAAAGTCTGCAACTCAATGGTTAAAGAATCTTTTACACCACCCTGTTTCTTAATTTTCATGATTGCGATTGTTTTTTCCTGTTTATTTTCATAACGGTCAATGACAACTGACACGGGCGCACACCCGGAAAAAAACAGAGCAACGAAAATGACTATGATACGATTCATTAGGGGAATCTAAACAATAAAGTGGATTACCCGCCTGCATTTCACTTTCCTGCCTGCGATGTCACTCCGGCAGGCGGCGGGCAGGAGATTTGGATTAGGATTAGGATTAGGAAGTTTATGAGTATTTTGGTGTTAAAGTGTTTTTGTGTTATAGTGTTACCTATGTATTGATTTCACATTCCACAACCGCTAACCAGTTACCAATTACCGCTCATCCATTCACTAGTTACAATGTTCTAAAGATGAACAGAATCGCGCTGCAATCTGTTAACGGAGTTTATGTTTTCTTTTTTCAATGTTTCTATTAACATACAATCTCATGACATAAAGCACGGGACTGTAAGCCTAAGGGATTTCTTTTAATTATAAAGACTCCGTTAGGAGTCAAATGTCTATAGAACGAATATTGCCCCAGTACCCCCAACGCTGTAGGTGTTGAATATTTTAACGTTTATTTCAGTAAGTTTTAGAACATAGCCATCATAATCTATCTATGCGTTTCGATTCATGGGGACTCATAGATGATTATTTTAATAAAATTATTTTTTGGGTTTCCACAACCTCCCCACTCTGAAGCTGTACAAAATAAATTCCGCTTGACAGGTTGTTGGCATTCCACGTGATTTCATGCTCTCCCGATGAAAGAAATTCATCAATGAGTGTTTCAACCAGTCTTCCATTAATATCATAAATCCGTAGTTGCGAGGCATGCCTCGCGCCTACGTTAAACCGGATTGTTGTGGATGGGTTAAATGGATTTGGATAGACCGGTAATAACGAAATCCGTTGAGGTAAATTATTTTCTTCAGCTATTGAAACATAATCAACTTCTTTTAGAATCCAGTTATCAGGATCAAGTGTTATTTGATCAATGACGGTTTCGAATCCACCAAAATAATAAGATTGACTTGGTTCAGAATTATCAACAACGATAAGTGTATCAAGATCCGGACCTGTTATATGCAAATCGATGGGCATATGAAAATAATCTCTCGGCTGAAGTTGATTTATATAGATAATATATCCATCAGTAGCATCAGGAACCCATGATACACTGTATTGCGGGTAATTTTCACCATAAATCCACTGCTGGAAAAAATCATTCAAGTCCAAGCCGGAAACATCTTCGCAAACGGCTTGAAAATCTTCAGTAGTGGCTGCAGCGTAAGCTAATGAATCGTTTGATGCATATGAGTGTAAAATCTCGAAAAAGACACTGTCGCCTACAACATGCCTAAGCATATGGAGGACCCAACTAGCTTTATTATAAGATAATCCACCGTTGAAAATATCGCTCACACTTACAGGATTTTCAACATAGATCGATCCTGGACCGTAATAGGCATGGTTCGCCATGTACGATTTATAAGCTTGTGTACCACCGGTGTGTTCTTTCCAAAGCGCTCCCCCATATGTGGCAAACCCTTCATTCAACCAGATATGGTGAAAACTGGCACAAGTGATCAAATCGCCCCACCATTGATGAGCCAACTCATGAGCAATGAGCCCTTCAGAATATCCACCCAGACTGGTTAATGTCTGGTGTTCCATTCCTCCGCCCCAGCCAAATTCCGCATGGCCGTATTTTTCATTGATAAATGGATATTCACCAAATTTCTGGGCGAAAAGTGTAATCATGTCTTTTGTTTTGAGGTAATTGGTTTGAACAGCGTTGTAATGATTCGGATAGACATAGAACTCTATGGGCATGGAATCACCAGTCGTGGAAACATAATAATCCTGCCAGACTGTGTATGGATAAATGGCCAAGGAAACCAAATACGTAGAAATTGGATAAGACTCTTTCCAGTAGTATTCTTTTTTTAGGTTGGGTAAATCCGTTTCAGATATAAGTTTGCCGTTTGATGCGACGATTTGATTTTCTGGGACGGTAATAATAATGTCAACCGAATCGGCTTTATCCGATGGATCGTCCTTGCAAGGCCACCAGTTTCTCGCTCCATATGGTTCAGACAATGTCCAGACATGATCCACGTTATTATGTTCACCAAATGTAAAAGAACCAAATCCCGTCGTGGGCGGCGTACCATGATAATACACAGTCAATTGAAATTCATAACCTTCAGGGATTATTTCATCCGGAGCAGCAACTTTTATAAGATTATTTGCATGAACAAAATTATTTGTCAGTTGGCCATTTAAAAAAACTGAATCAACATTCATAGCAATGGTAAAGTCTAATTCGATTGAATCGGGTTGGTCCATACCTACTGTTCCATTTATTTGCACAGAACCATTAATTTCATTTTCATCAAAATCAATATCCAGATCAATTCGATAATAAGTGATATCAATTTTTTCCTGGTTTTCAGTAAGCGTTGATTGGAGTTTGAGCATCCGGTCAGCGCCTTTTGCTTTGGAACAGAATTCAGTGGGTTTATCAGTTTGAGGATAAAGAATGCCAAAAAATAGAAATGAAAAGACGATTATGTGTTTAAGTCCCATGCTTTGATTTTACTATGGATTGGATATGTTTATCAACATTGTAGATTGAATGTAAATAGGTGAGCAGTTTATTGATTCTTCATTAGTTTGAGAAAAAACGAAGGTGTGATAATTTTTAAATCGAAATATGATTTTATCTCCAACAAATCTTTATCTCCTGTAATAATATATTTTGCATTTGTAGCTACTGCACATTCTATGAACTTATTGTCGTCCGGATCCCGTTCTACAATTCTCAAACTCGGTGGTTGGGCTGTAAATACACAATTGAATCCTTTTCTGAATCGCTCCAACAATTCAACTAATTCTTGTTCATTTCCGAGTTCCATTCTTGTAAGAACATTTACGTATTCATCAATAATACCGCGGGAAAGACACAAAATAATATTACCATTCTTCCACAAACTTATTATTTGCTTTGGTTTACCTCCAAAAAAAGAGGACACAAATACATTTGTGTCCAAGACAACTTTCAACGATTTTCTTCCCGTACCTGTTTTATTATTTTATCAATATCATCGACAGTGAATTTCTTTTTCAATTTTGTACCAATGCGATCCCAAAGATCATCAATATAATAGGACATATCATGAGTAGTTACATAATCTTCGATTAATTCCCGAACTACCTGGCTGGAAGCCTTCCCTTCGCTTTGAGATGTCTTTTTGAGACGATCTTTAAGGTTTTTATCTATTCTTATTAGCAATTGCTCTGACATTTTTTACCTAAAAATAATTAGTTATATTGTATATACAATATATACGTATTTAACAAATCAGTCAAGTGATATTTACTCCAACCACAATTGCCGATCCAAACTTCTATACTGAATAGCCTCGCTCAAGTGTTCCGGTTGTATATTTTCCGACGATTCCAAATCAGCAATCGTTCGGGAAACTTTCAATATTCTGTCATACGCCCTGGCGGAAAGGCCCAGTTTTTCCATGGCTTGTTTCAATAAAGAGCCGGCTTCCTGATCCAATTTGCAATATGTGTTCAGGTCACCGGTTTCCATTTGAGCATTACTATAAATACCTTGTCTTGCTGCAAAACGATTTAATTGGATTTGACGCGTTTCCTGGACTCGTTCACGAATAAGTTGAGATTTCTCACCATCTTCTTTAGCGGCCAGATCTGCAAAAGGAACAGCCGGTACTTCGATATGAATGTCAATCCTGTCCATCAACGGTCCGGATATTCGACTCATGTATTTTTG